>JAWUWS010000049.1:0-29044 GCA_034111705.1 Psychrosphaera sp. | reverse complement strand
AATTTGGGCCTAGCACTGGAAGTAAAAGCCAAAGGCCGAACTAGC
The DNA here is from genome assembly GCA_034111705.1 of Psychrosphaera sp. GTDB lineage: Bacteria > Pseudomonadota > Gammaproteobacteria > Enterobacterales > Alteromonadaceae > Psychrosphaera. Next base: position 28,999 of record JAWUWS010000049.1, on the reverse strand, counting down.
GAAGCGATTAAGCGTTTGATTGGTTTACAAGAAAAAACCGCGCGAGTGGTACGTGACAATAAAGAAATTGATATCGCCATTGAGCAGGTTTTACTTAACGATATTGTTCGAGTTCGCCCTGGCGGAAAAATCCCAGTAGATGGCATTGTTACACAAGGGCACTCCACAATTGATGAGTCCATGTTAACTGGAGAGCCTATGCCTGTTGAAAAGGCAACGGGAGATAAGGTGGTTGCTGGGACATTAAATAAGTCAGGCTCTATTTTATTTAAAGCGACTCACATAGGTAAAGACACCGCTTTAGCTCAAATCATTAATATGGTGAAACTTGCGCAAAACTCAAAACCGCCTATTGGTCGTTTAGCGGATGTGATAGCCGCGTATTTTGTGCCTACTATTATGATCATCTCAATTGCCAGTGCGTTAATTTGGCTTAATTGGGGGCCCGATCCTACCGTGGCATTTGCTGTGATATCGGCAACAACAGTGTTAATTATTGCTTGCCCATGTGCATTGGGGTTAGCAACACCTATGTCCGTTATGGTTGGTATTGGTAAAGCGGCTGAAGCGGGCGTGCTTATTCGTAATGGTGAAGCATTACAAACGGCCTCTAAAATTACATCTATGATACTGGATAAAACCGGCACCATTACAGAAGGCGCACCTAAGGTAACGGATATTATTATTGCGGATAATAGTTACACTGAAAATCAAATATTAACCACACTTGCCAGTTTAGAAAAAGGCTCTGAACATCCTTTGGCACAGGCCATTGTTGATTCAGCCGTTGAACGGAAATTAGAATTAGGCGAGGTAAGTGACTTTCAGGCTATTACTGGAATGGGGGTGCAGGCCAATATTGATGATAAGCATTTACTTTTTGGTAATAAGAAGTTGATGCTAACAAATGAAGTTGCCCTTAATGATTATGTGTCAAAAGCCCAAGCTCTTGCTGATATGGCAAAAACGCCTATGTACTTTGCCATCAATAATAAGTTGGTCGCGATAGTTGCGGTAGCTGATCCGATAAAACAAGACTCGATAGCAGCGATAAAACGTCTACAAATGAACGAAATACAAGTGATTATGATCACCGGAGATAACCGTGCGACGGCCAATGCGGTTGCTAAAAAAGTTGGAATTACCCAAGTGTATTCTGAGGTATTACCGGAAGATAAATCTAGAAAGGTAGCCGAACTACAAGCGCAGGGCGAAATTGTTGGTATGACAGGGGATGGTATTAACGATGCGCCGGCATTGGCATTAGCCAATGTTGGCTTTGCTATAGGCACAGGTACCGATGTAGCAATTGAAAGCGCCGACATAACCTTAATGCGTGGTTCATTACTCGGACTTGCAGATGCCATAGCCATAAGTAAAGCGACATTGAGTAATATTAAACAGAATCTATTTGGCGCTTTCATTTACAACGCCGCTGGTGTTCCACTAGCGGCCGGTGTGCTATATCCGTTTTTTGGTATTTTACTCAACCCTGTTATTGCTGGCGCCGCTATGGCCTTTTCATCATTAACGGTTGTGAGTAATGCTAACCGATTACGCTTATTTAAAGCCAAAGATCACTAGGAGAACAATTATGATGATCATTAACATTGTAGGATTTTTATTTATGGGTTTAATTGTGTGGTGGTTTTGGTTATACAAATCAAAAGAAGCGGTAAATATTAATGCTGAAACAATAACGATCGTGCTGGAAAATGGTGTTTATAAACCATCTAGACTTAAAGCAGTGCAAGGCAAAGCGCTGACGTTACAATTTTTACGTAAAGACCCTAGTCCTTGTGCAGAAACAGTATTATTTCCAGATGTTGAAGTAAGCCAAGATTTACCATTGAATGTAAGCACATCAGTAACACTTCCAGCTATGACTACTAGGGAGTATCCATTTCATTGCCCAATGAAAATGTACGTTGGAGTGTTAGTTGTCGAATAATGTGACTAACAGCAGTGCTTTCTTATAAGAAAGAAAACGTCTTGAACTAATTATCGGTGATCTTATTGTTAACTAGCTACGTACATTCTACAAACTCAATAATTTTGTGGGATGTATGTTAGTTAATATAATTGGATTTAACGTCTCTTGGTTAGGCTTAGTATTACTGGGTAATAGCTTTATTCCGGTAACACTAGCCTGGCTCGCTTTTCATCTTTATCTCAGTAAGCATTGGCGTGACGAATTGGCGATTATTTGTTTTGTTACCGCTATAGGTATATTTGTTGATTCTACCTTGATTTGGTTGGATGTGTTTTACTTTGCTGGACACAACGTTATGCCACCTTGGTTAATAACCTTGTGGGCAGCGTTAGGGGCAACTATTTTTAATAGTTTAAAGTTTTTGCAAAGCTCCAAATTTCTGCAATGTGCAATTGGTTTTATCTTTCCTGCGTTTAGTTATATCACTGGCGCTTCACTTTCTGCTGTAGAGCTCCCTTACGGCCATCTCATTACGTATTTTGTATTAGCACCTATTTGGGCTTTGTTATTGGTGCTTATATATCGGACTTCGACTTATATAAAAGGCAAAGGGGATAATAATGCTTATTAAACCAGCTATTTTAATGGTTCTATTTTGTATATCTGTATTTTTTTATTCTCCTTGGGGCTTATCTAATGAGACAAAAAAAATTAAACAAGTCTTAGAGCAATTACCTAGTGACTTTAGCCAATTAGGTTATACAGAAGTAGGTAGAGCCAAGTTCACTTTCTTATTTTGGGATATTTATAAGAGTGCTTTATTTACCAAAACGGGACTTTATGGCAACACGTCATCAGGTGATTTGATTTATAAAATCGAGTACTTAAAAGACATAAAAGCAGAAGAATTAATTAAAAGTACGGTGAGTCAGTGGCAACATTTAGTAATAGATAAGCAGCAATACCAACACTTTATACCGTTATTAGAACAGATTTGGCCTGATATCAAAGCGGGAGATTCATTAACTTTATATCGTAATGATAGGGCGAGTGTATTTTATTTTAATGATAAGAAGGTCGGTGAGATAAACGATAAAACATTCGGTAAATTGTTTCTAGATATTTGGTTGTCATCGAATACAAGCGAGCCTGAACTAAGAAAAAGTTTAATAGGTGAAAGACATACAACGAGCTCTAATAAATAGCTAAAATGGAAGATGATAATGAAGACGTTAATAAACAAATTCATACAAACAGGCATGTATATTTCTCTATCTGTATTGTTGATCAGTTGCAGTACTGATATTTCACAATACAAAGACAGCACTCCTGAGTTTAATATTAAGCAATACTTTAATGGTAAGTTAATCGCTTGGGGGATGATCCAAGATTATTCAAATGAGGTAACTCGTCGTTTTTGTGTTGAACTTGATGCCAGTTGGGAAAATGAAAAAGGCACGTTGGCAGAAAAATTTTACTTTGACGATGGTGAAATAACATATCGGACATGGAGTATAACGCAATTAGGTAATGGCAAGTACACAGGAACTGCTGAGGATGTTGTTGGTATTGCTACTGGTAGAGAGTCTGGTTTTGCATTTCAGTGGCAGTATCAGCTTTCTGTACCTGTGGATGGTTCAGTTTATCAATTTGATATGGATGATTGGATGTATCAAATTGATAAAGATAAAGTATTTAATCGTACAGACATGAGTAAATTGGGGATTAAAGTTGCAGAAATAACCTTGTTTTTTGATAAGTCAAAATATAACAATAACTGTGAGTAGTTAAAAATAGAGTAATAGTTTATATAAACTAACTCGATTTAGCTTATAGATTTATGTATGGAGCTTATTCCAGCATTTAATAATTAAACGTTTATGGTTTCACCAAACTGCAAACCAAACTGTTTGATGTGAGTGGATAGTGCATCAACAGGCATTGGTTTTGAAAAGTAATAGCCTTGGAATTCTTTACAGCCCATGTTTGCCATAATGGTAACTTGCTCTATTGTTTCAACTCCTTCAGATACACACTTAATATTTAATTCATCACACATAACGTGAATAGCTTTAACTAAACTTTTCTGCCTAGGTGATGTTGTAACTTGGCTAATTAAAGAACGGTCAAGTTTGAGTTTGTTAATAGGGTATTCTGCTAAACGAGCAATATTTGAGTAACCCACACCAAAATCATCGACTGAAATGGTAAAGCCCCTAGCTTGTAAAGTTTTAATTAATTTTAAAGAGCGAGATTTATTTGCATCAAGGGAGGTCTCTGTAAGCTCTAACTCTATTTGATGAGGCTCCACTTTAAAGTGTTCTAGGTGCTTAGTTAACTTTATCATAAAATCATTTTGGCTAAAGTCGATTAACGATATATTAATCGCGACAGGCAGATCTGTTATACCTGCTTGTGTCCAATAAGCGATTTGTGCGCATACTTTTTGTATCACTAAATCCGTTAGTTGGCTGATCATTTTATATTCTTCAGCAATGGATATAAATACATCTGGTGATACCTTTCCAAGTATTGGGCTATTCCATCTTGCTAAAGCTTCAAGTCCAATACACTTTCCTGTAGATGTTACTTTTGGTTGATAATAAACCTCTAATTCTGAATTTTGCAGTGCTTCTTCAAGTAGCATTGAAATTTCATGCTTTTCTAAAAACTCATTTGAAATCTTTTCGTTGTATCCGCAGTACGGGGTATTAATTTCAGCAAGTCCAAGTGCTGAGGTAGCATTGGAAATAACTTTTACAATGTTTTCATTATTTTCACCATAGCGAGCAAAGCCAAATAAAAAGGATTGGTAACACTTAGATCCTAATAAATTGTAATCTTCATCAAGTATTTGTTTTATCTCAGTTAACCTTTTATCTTTCAATTCTTCAGCAGAACTTGCATTAATAATAAAGGCTAATTTACCAGGACCAATGTGGGCGCATAACAAAGGGCCTTCAGTTTGATTTTTTAGGCGTTTATATGCACTTTTTAATAAAAATTTAGCACCTTCTTTATTAAATTTTAAATTCAAATACTCATTGTTGGCCGTATGCGTTACAACAACATAAAAGTTTTTATGTTTTCTACTAATTGCTCGCTCACATTGAAGTTCAAACCAGTCTCTATTTGGCAGTTGAGTGTAGCTGTCGCAATAACGTAAACGTTTATTTTCTTGCTCCATATTTACAAGGTTTTGTTTTATGGTTTGCTCTTGAGTGCAGTTTATAAATTCATAAACTTTATAATTAGAGTCTGTAACGTTTTCACAAGACACGTGAAAATATGAGTTTTTTACTTTTAGTAAAGTGTTTGTTTTTCTACATGGTGCGTTTTCTAGATCTGGAAACAATCTAGATAGGTTTAGCCCAGATGTTTTCACTTTATCAGTAAGGCTAAAGGCTGCTGCCGCATGTCTATTAAAGTCGGTTATTTTATTGTCATTATCGACAATAATCTTTGTTACATTTGATTCTGCAAAAAAAGTACGGTACAGCTCATTTTTATCTTTAAGATAAGAATTTGATTTACTCATACTTTCGTTTAATCGTTTAGCCGCAACAATAGTACGAGCTGTAGCTAATGGTATACAAATATTAAATACGACAAAAAGTAACCCCGTAATATATAAATCAGAATATGGTAGCTGCTCATTTGGAGACATTATATTTGAAACATCAATGTCATTAATGATCATATAAAAAGGTACTAAATTTAATAAAGAGTAAAATAATGACACTCTAAAACCCAATAACATTAATGCAATGACAGGACTCGAGTACATAAACATTGAACCAACTTGAGCTAATTCAAGATTGGTGACATATAGGTTTACAAATACACAACCAGCAACAATCAACAATAGAAATGTATGGGCAGTAAAATTATAAAATCGAGAACTTGTGAAAAGCAGTAATATCATGCCAATTAAAAAAACAAAACTAATGATAATGATGTGGGTAAGGTGGTATTCAATAGAGTCGTCAAACGTATGCACAGTTATCGCTAAGCAAAGAAATACGCCAGACATTAATATAATGCGCAGAGCACTCACTCGCCAATTAGGAATATTTCCTAAAGTCATACTGTCATCGGAAAGCAAAAAAAAGCGTTTTAAAAAGTCCATAATTTAAAATCAGTTAAAGCCGTCTGTGAATATGAAGATATTAAATATTGAAAGATATATGAAATCTATAGGGAAAAACCTAACCTATTAATATTTGTACAATAATAATGAAGTGAGTTTGTAACGTAAATGATAGGACGCTTTATCCATTGGGTTTACAGAGATTTTTATTTTTATTGCCACATAGATGAAATTTAATGCATTAATGAGTGAGTTTTTTTGATGTTAAGCTTTTTGTCTATTAATTAACATCGTTAAGAAGCTATGTTGATGATGTTGGATACTAGAGTGCAGTAAAAGGTAAGGGCAGAATAAAAACGACAACTTGAATTAAGTTGCCGTTTGTCTTTGTATTTTAAATAATTTAACGTCTAGTTACTTGATGGTACTTCTTCATACCAATCCGTCATGTCGTCATACATTTCACCTTTTAACAGGTGTATTGGAGACTTTCGATAGATTTTAAAATCATGGAATGGGTCAGTTAGTATTTTAGTAAACCAAACTAAACCAGATTGAACACCCATAAGTTTGAATAAGTGTAAGGTTCTAAATAACACCGCACCAATACCAATAAATAGCCAAGTAATCGCCATATTATTAATAAATTCATAAATATTTGTGTGAGCTTCAAATGCACCAAATAGAGTAGGTTCAAAAAACAACACAACAGGTACTAACGCCCAAATAGACAGTAATACAACTTTCCGACGTAAGTTGTAACCCACCTTGATTTCTTCTTTATGTTCATGAGTCACTTGGTTCACTTTATCGTAAGTCAGTGGTTCAAAAAAGAAGTGTCCAGATTGTCTTAAGATCATAGATAATAACCAACCAACTAATGCCGCTGCTGCTGGATAATAAAATACTAATGCGTAGCTCACGATAAAGCACATGGCACTAAGCAAATGTAAAAATTGGTTAATACGGTTATGGTGATAGAAACGGTGGTCATCCCAACGTTGTTTTTTTAACTCTTCTAAAAATGTCATAGTTATTCCTAATTAAAAGTAAGTCCGGTTTTAAGTTTGTTATTTAAAAGTAAATTTTTGTTAGTTATACAAATGTCTAAATTAGGTGTCCTTCGAGTAATGCATTTCCTACATTTACACGCGCTCCTTTTTTAACTTCATCACAAAACGTATAATTGCTACTTGCAAATAAGATGATGGTCGACCCGTGTTGGAAGTAACCCATCTCATCGCCTTTTGTGAAGCTTTGTTGGCAGTCGATCTTATTTGGTCCCTTGTATAACAAATCTAACGTTGGTCTTATGAAGTTAAATTTCATTGACGCAACAAGTATTGCAGCAACGGGAACTAAGGTTATATGGTGCTGTTCAGAGCCGGTATGGAGGTCGATAACAGCACGTTCATTTTTACAAAATAAACGCTCTACTTTTTTTAGTGCGATAGGATTTACATTCCAAGTATCACCTGAGATGTAAGTCACTTGGCTCACGTAACAATTAACGGGGCTATGGAATCTGTGGTACATGCTGGATTTCAAGCGTAGCGTGATGAATTTACCGTTTCGATATTTTTCGCTTATTTTTGTATCAGGTATTAATTCATTAAGCTGATAAGGAAAGCCTTTAGCTTGGAATAGTTGGCCATCTTTAATCTCACCAAATTCACCAACAATCGCATCACATGGACTGGTTACTGTACTAGGGGTATTATCTGCGACTCTAGCGCCATCTTTCAATTCCCGAGTAAAGCAATCGTGTAGGCTAGTGAATTTAGTCTTTTTAGCTTCATCAAGACGTAAATCCTCAGCAAACCACTGCCATATTGTTAATGATAATTTGGTGATGATTGGGTTTTCAATTTTACTAAATCGGCCAATAAATAAAGTTAACCAACGTCTTGGTAAACGATTAGTTACCAAGAAGTTAAGTTGCTCTGCAAAGGTTAATTTGTCGGTTGGTTTATTCATGATTATTATTTGTCACCTTATACAGACAAAACAGGAGAAGACTGTTTAGTAGAAGCAAGTTCAGGTTTTACTATGTTTGGCGTAATGGTAATGTCATTTGCATTAGAGGCTGAGTAATAATTAGCTGGTAAGTCCAATCCCATATTGGTTAAGAACTCAGCCATAATAGGTTCAGCTTGATATTGTTTTGAACCTTTTAGTGCTTCTACTTTCATATCATCTTGCAGTTTTTCATCAGTGAAATACTCAACAACTTTGTTGGTCATCTGCTCAATGTTATCCACTAAAAATCCATTTATGCCATTATTAATAATGTCTTTAGGCCCCTTGCAGTTATAAGCAAGTACTGGCATTCCATGACTGAATGACTCAAGTATTACATTACCAAAGGTGTCGAACTGAGAAGGGAAGATAAACAAATCTAAACTCAAATACAGTTGTGCTAGCTGAGTTTTGTTTTGCCAGCCAACAAAAGTCGCATCAGGCAGAGCCAGTTTTAACTCGTCCGTAGCAGGGCCAGTTCCAGCAACCACTATTTTCAAGTTTGGAATTTGCTTCTTAGCTGCACTTATTATCTCTGGTAAATCAAATAAGCCTTTTTCTTTACTAACCCTGCAAGCAACCAGCATTATTGGTGTGTCATCGGTCGCACCTTCTACAATGCTTGACTTAGCAACCGGTAATATTGAGTGATCACGTTTTTGTGCATGATGTGCGGTTAAATGTACTTGTTTTGGATCTAATTGCATTTCAAAGCTAGTGAGCCAATCTTTATGTTCGTTGTTTAACACAAAGACACCATTGTATTGGCTGTATAAGGCTCTTAATACACGACGGACCCGGTCTCGCTCATATTGGTTTAGATTAGTTGTACATTTTATGAAATCTATCCAGTCCGTATGCATAAAAAAGTAACTTGGAACGTTAAACATTTGTTGAATAAACAAAGAGACTGCCGCCATTGGCCCTTCAGTGGAGCAAATGATCCGGTCGTAACCGCCTTTGTAAAAAATACGAGCAATTTCCATCATATCTGGAATACGTATTTCTTGTTCTCCGTATTTAGGTACTTCAAATGTTGAAATTGGACGTACAACATGAAGGTGTGATTCAGGTAGCGCGTCTGGGTGACATATTAAAAAATCCACTGGCAAGTTCGCTTTTTGTGCTTCAGCTAATTTGCCACTCAATGAATTGGATACGCCATTTTTATCTTTTAATGTGTCGGTTAAATACAGTGCGCGTTTTTGATGCGCATTCTTGCCAACGTATTGGGCAAACTCATTTAATAAATCTCTGTTTTGATATAACACTCGAGTAGACGCTAATGAAGCGCCTGCTAAAATAGAAGCGATTAATACTGGGAAGGATAAGTTATCCAGTATTTGTCCTATTTGTATGTTGCTTATGTTGTCTTGTTTTTTTCCGTCACCAAAAAATAGTGCCGTTAGCTGGCTTGGCATTTCAAATTTGCGTGTTAGCTCTTCCGTTGTTAAATCCGATGGGATAAATCCATTGTTTTTTTCTAACGCTTGGCTGACACGCTTGTTGATCAGCTGGTTTAAAAAGGTAAACAATTCATTAATCGATTCCGTAACGGTTTCTACAAACACTTCATTTGAGTTATGCCTACTTTCGGCAATGCGCTCTAAATACTCGATGCAAAAACGGTAGTCTTTAGATACCTTCCATTTTACTAATAAGTTGGGCTTTTTCCCTTGTAGGGCATCATGTACACACTCAAAAAACTTCATTGTTTTTTTGTTTTTTTGCATCTCAAGTAAAGCATTACTTAATACAAAACAACCTATTTTGTCCCATGTTCCGCCTCGGTGAAGGAGAATTCGTAACAAACCTGGATCTTTTATTTTGGTAGCGACTTGAGCAAAATAATCCAATAACGAAATACTTAACTTTTCGTTTTCACCAACGCTACCAAAAGGGCGAATGTTGCCATTTTTAATTGCTTCCAGCGCAAGCTCTGATGGTTTTTGTGTTTCTAATCTTTTTTCTAAGTCCGGAATGTAAAGGTAAGATCCACATAAACCGGCAAAAATACCAGTGTGATCATCTGAGCCGCCAGTAAGAATTTTTGTCTGATCAGGATCAACATTAAAATCTGCTGGGTTTAAGTTATGTTTGAGAGCGTATGAGTTGATTTTATCTGCTGTTAATCCCTGTGCCCAATTTAAAGTAAGCACGCTTTGCCACAAATCTCGTTGGCCGTTTAATACTTCAAAGCGAGTAAACATAACGGCCATTTTTTCAAATAAGCTGACATCAATTTTGTCGTTTTTAGTATAAAAATAAAGTGGGTGCGGGACAATTAAAGGAATGTCTTGTTCCGCAGCGTACTTAACAAACTCATATACGTTTTGACGCTTTTGATTTAAAACTTCTTCCTGCTGCTTATCAAAACCATAAGTCAGTATATGAATATATAGTTCGTACTCAGGGAAGTAACAAGTGAATTCGGCAGCAACTAATACGTCTACGCCTTTGTCTTGTAATGCCCAACATGAGCGCGCGTTGTTATGATTGGTTACGGTAATAACATCACAGTCATTGGCTTTTAGGTGCTTTACTAATTTTTTGGTTTTTAGCCATGTCTCTGGTAAACGTAAAATACGCCCCCAAAGTTCGTCTGGAATATCACTGTTGTGATCATGACAATGTAAATCAATCTTTAAACAGTCTGAGCTTGGAAAGCGCTTTTCTTGTTCTGTTACGAAGTCGCTAAACTCATCTTGTAATGACTGTCTAAATCCTTTTTCCGACATGTGTGCGTCGCTCAAAGAGTTTGTTAAATCAAGATATGACGATTTATTCGGATTTAATAAATTCATTATTCATACACCTTATCGCTGTCTGTCGTTTTAGCGTGAGTTAATGTCGTTGGTGCTCGACCACCTATCCACCTGCGTAAGCTTGGAAAGCTGGCACTTAACATGTCTTTTAAAAACTGTCGTTTAATTGATTTATTGGTTAGTTCTGGACAATGCCACCACCAACCGTCATTTTTCATTTGAGTAGCCGCTTCAATAAATAAGCGAATGACTTGTTCAACGTCGTCGTCAGTAAAGTCAAAACTCATAATGAAGCGACCAGTACCAAGCCAACTAAGTTCTAAGCCATTTGCCCGTAAATAAAACTGCAGCATCCAGTTGTAACTACTAGGTTGGGTATAGGTAACAGACAATATGCTATGCATACTTTCTATTTTGATAGGCAGGTTGGCCTCAATAAGACGTTGATTAAATACCTCAACTCTTTGCTGCCAAGTTTGTTCAATAGTTTGATATAAAGCTTGAATTTCAGGTTTTTCAATATGATCAAGGAAAACGTTCATAGCCCCAAGTACATAGGGATGAGAATTAAATGTGCCTCTGGCAAGGGATACATCGACGGGTTTGTTGTGCTTAAAGCGTTTCATTAATTCATGCTTGCCAGCTAATACGCCAACAGGAAAACCACCACCTAAGGTTTTACCGTAAGTGACCATGTCGGCTTGAATACCAAAGTAACCTTGAGCTCCACGATATGACAGCCTAAAACCGGTAAACACTTCATCAAAAATAAGCACTATCTTACGGTCGGTACATATCTTTCTTATACGTTTTAACCAGGTTGTATAGGCAGGTTTATCAAAGTGAGTAGCACGGTCACTGGCAATTAGTGATGCGTCTGATGCTGAATCAGCATTTGGATGAAAAGCTTGTAATGGGTTTATTAATACACATGCTATGTCTGTTCGAGTAGATAATACCTTTAAGGTTTGTTCACTTAAATCGGCTAAGGTATAAACATCGTCTACGTTACGACGATTACCAATTCCAGGCTGTACGCCATCCCACCAACCGTGATAAGCGCCACATAATCTTACTAAATGTGTTTTCTTGGTGTGGTATCTGGCCATTCTAACGGCTTGCATTACGGCTTCTGTACCAGACATATGAAATGACACTTCATCTAACTTAGATATTTGTTTTATTTTACGAACATTGTCGGCAATGAGTGGATGATATGAACCAAGAGCTGGACCTAAGTCTTCAACTTTTTTACTGCCTTGTTTTATGCAGTCTTTATAAAACTCATAACCAAATACATTTACGCCATAGGAGCCCGATACGTCATAACGCCATTGATCATCAAGATCTTTAACTTTAACCCCTTGGCTTTGATTGATCATGGAGCCAAGTTTAAATACATCTGGTAAATGAGTTCTAAAAGGAAAAGGTACGCGATACAAACTCGTGAATTGCACATCAGAGACGTCGTTAGTAACTTGTTGGTATTGATTAAGAGTTTTAGACGATTGAGTTTTGACTTTATTGGTTAAGGCGGTAAAAGCGTTTGATCTTTGCTTTGCTACCTCTGGTGGAGCTCCATCAACACAAAAATATTCTTGTAGTGAATAATCAAAAAAGTTAATCCACTTTGATATCCTACGAGACCATTTACTATGTCCTCGCATTGATTTATGTTTTGCTTTTGATAGTTGTAATCTAATTGCCACTTTTCTTAATATTAAAAGTGCAATAACACAATATAGTAAATATAAGATCCATATTTCGTTCATAAATAATCTCGTTGTAGATTTTGAACTAAGTTAACAAGGTTATTTGACGATTTTGTTGCAGAAATGTGTTGGTTCGATAACACTAAAATGTCATTGATGTGACACACTTCTTGATGTTGGATGTTAAATACTTAATAAAATTGGTATAAGAAGCTTATATGCAATAAAGCTATGTATTTAGTGGTTTATTATCTAAAGTATTTAATATAGAAATGGTTTTATGTAGCGTTGAAGAAGTTAAGTGTATTATTAATGCTAATTTAGAAAATACTATAATTAGTAGTATAGTCCTAAGTACTAATTGATTAAAAATACATTTTGTTATTGGTATCTTATTTATGAGTTGTTTAATTTGAAACAAATACCCTTGGTTCTTTTTTCTTTTCTTATTCACTTTATGTTAGTGAAATTTGGGGCTAATTTCACCATTCCTTTTGGCTACGCTAGTATTGTTTGGCCTGCTACTGGCGTTATATTAGGCATGTATTTCTTATTTGGTCCTAGTGTACTTATTGGTGCATTTATATCTCTAGTTATAACTAGCTTTCAAGACCCGCAATTATCGTTATTATCTTCATATATATTAGTACTGTGGGCAGCTATTAGTACTTTCCAACTTTTCCTGATTAAATATCTAATTGTTCGTTTTTATAAACTCCCAATGAACATTAATAAGCCCGTTGAAACTATAAGGCTTCTGTTACTTATAGGCCCATTAGCATCACTTATATTTAGTGTTGTTTTCTTTATTGGTTTGTGGTCTACAGTAGATGCTGAACTTGAAATTTTGCTGTATATCAGTACAGTGAAATGGGTAGGAGAGTTCTTTGGCATTATGTTCTTAACGCCAGTATTTTTATTTCTTTATAAGAATAAATTTGTCAGACAAACCAAACGAGCTACAGCTGCAATATTAACGAGTGTATTTAGTTTTATTTTAATCACGTCTATTTTTCTTTTAGTAAGCAATATTAATTATAAAGAAAAACAACAGAATTTTATTAATACAACTCAACCATTTATTGAACAATTTAAAATTACTCAAACAAAAATACAACATCATATAAAGTCATTAGATGGTTTGTTTCAAGCTAGTTTGTTAGTTAGCCGAGATGAGTTTAAACAATTTACTCAAAAAATAAGAAACCTTAATACTAAAATTAATGCATTAGCTTGGTTACCTTATGTAACGCATGCTCAAAGAGCCGTTTTTGAATCATCTCTTGCAGAACAAAATATTACAGACCCCCAAATTAAACAATTAACGAATAGCGGCATTAGTGTTGCGAGTGAACAACTATCTTATATCCCTATCTACTATATTGAACCTATGGATCATAATACTGGTGCAATTGGTCTAGATGTATCCACTCACCCAATTGTTAGTGAAAGTGCAATTAAAGCGACTCAAACCAGAAGTTATGCGTTAACGCCATTGCTGTCGTTGATCAGTAATCCAGATAAAGTTACAGGTATGATTGTTTACTATCCAATCTTTGTAAAAAATAATTTAGGTGTAGAAGAGTTTAAAGGTTTAGTTGAAGCTACTTTTGAAATCAATGTGTTGTTGTCAGAGATATATGAACAGTTAGGGAAAGGACGGTTTGCTTATGAATTAAGCTATGGGGATAACAACAGATTTAGGCAAATAAATTATAATGTAAATAGTATTTTTACTTATACATTGGATACTCAGATGTTTGATAAAAAGGCTAGCTTGTCCTTTGCCAGTACCCTAGAACTTGAAAGTAAACTGGTAACTTGGACGCATCTAAGCATCATGTTAGTGGGAAGTATTATCGGGATTGTTTTTGTTATGTTTGTATTTTTCATTGTTACTTTTAATTCAAATTTAACTCGAAAAATAAACGAAAGTACCGCTGAGTTAATAAAAAAGAATGACGAATTGGAAGCGGCTAATCAAGCTAAAAACCTTTTTTTAGCCAATATAAGTCATGAATATAGAACGCCTTTAAATGCAATTATTGGCTTTACCGAAATAGCCACTCGTGAAACGACAGATCTAATAGCTAAAAGTTATTTGTTTAAAATAGATAATGCGTCAAATATCTTATTGAACATAGTTAATGACGTATTAGACCTTTCTAAAATGCAAGCTGGTGAATTAAATCTAGAAGATATACCTTTTCAACCTTCAGTTGTAACAACTTCGGTTGTTGAAATGTTAAATGCCAACGCTAAGGATAAGTCGATTAGTTTAGTGTGTGAATTTGAACGATCATTTGACAGATGGGTAGAGGGGGATGAACTAAGGTTTAAACAAATAATTATAAACTTGCTTACTAATGCAATTAAATTTACACCTACGGGCGGAGTAAAGGTCTGTGGTGAATGTATTGATAATGAGGATGACACTCGTACATTGATATTAAAAGTGATAGATACAGGTATTGGTATAAAAGTAGAGGATCAAGAAAGGTTGTTTACATCTTTTGCTCAAGCAGAGGACTCCACAACGAGAAAGTATGGCGGTACTGGTTTAGGTTTATCTATTGTTAAACAATTATGTGGTCTTATGGGAGGTGATATTCTCTTAAGCAGTGAAGTAGGAAAAGGTAGTGAATTTATCGTAAAGCTAACATTACCTAAAGCAACACCTATTGATAAAGTTGAACATGTTCAAGATAATCATTTGACAGAACAACACAGTACTGAAGACTTTAGCATTCAAAATATGAATGTATTGGTAGTAGAAGATAATAAAATTAACCAAATGATTGTACAGAAACAATTGTTATCTTTATCTGTACGTTGTGATTTAGTCGATGATGGGCAGCAAGCGCTAGATTATTTGGATGACAAGATACCAGACTTGATATTAATGGATTTACAAATGCCAGTTATGGATGGCTTTACCGCAGCAGCTAAAATAAAACAGGACGTAAAACTAAAAAATATCCCGATTGTTATTTTAAGTGCAAGTGTCGGTAAAGTTGACCGAGATAAAGCGGCCGAATTATATATATTTGATTTTATTTACAAACCTTTCAAGCAAGCTGATTTAGTGAAGGTACTAAACAAATTTGCACCTGCAATAAAATAGCGCTATTTCTGAATATAGCCGCAAAGAATAATTGGTTCTTAATAATTTTAGATTAATACCTGTATACATAAACAGTAATTTATACTAGACTTTTATTAAGATTATTATTTGGTAAGTATAATTTTTGAAACTCTATATTGCAGAAAAACCAAGCTTAGGGAGGGCTATCGCAGCGGCGCTTCCAAAACCCCATAAAAACTTAAAAACTCATATTGAATTGGGCAACGGTGATATTGTGACTTGGTGTATAGGTCATATATTGGAACAAGCCGAGCCTGAAAAATACAATGCTGACTATAAAAAATGGAATGTGAATCACCTACCTATTGTGCCCGAAAAGTGGTTGTTACAACCAAAGAATCAAACCAAAACACAATTAACGGCCATTAAAACCTTATTAAAAAAAGCAACGCAGATAATACATGCCGGAGATCCCGATCGCGAAGGACAGTTGTTGGTTGATGAGGTGATAGATTACTTAAAAGTGAGTAAAACTAAGAAGCAGCAAGTTCAGCGTTTGTTAATTAGTGACTTAAATTATGCCGCTGTAAAGCGCTCGTTAGATAACTTGCAACCGAATACTAATTTTATGCCTTTATCTATTTCAGCCTTGGCTCGGTCAAGAGCTGATTGGTTGTATGGTATAAATCTAACTCGGGCATATACTCTACAAGGCCAAAAATGTGGGTATAACAGCGTGTTATCGGTAGGGCGAGTACAAACACCAATTTTAGGGTTAGTGGTTAACAGAGACAATGAAATAGATCAGTTTACACCTCATGATTATTTTGAAGTGAATGCTCATATTCAATACAAAGACGATAATGATCAAGAACAGATATTTAATGCTAAATGGAAACCAAGTGAGGCTTGCGTACCTCATTGTGATGACAGTCAAAGAATTATAAATAAAGCATTAGCGGACAATGTGGCGAAACGTATTACCGGGCAAGAAGCTTTGGTGACAAAACTTACTAAACAAAATAAAAAGCAAAATGCTCCACTGCCGTATAATTTATCAAATTTACAAATCGATGCAGCAAAACAGTTCTCATTAAACGCAAAAATGGTGTTGGATGTTTGCCAAAGTTTATATGAAAAACATAAGCTAATCACCTACCCACGTTCAGACAGTCGTTATTTGCCCAACGAACATTATACCCAAGCGCCGAGTATCGTTAAGCACTTAACCTTGGCGGATGAAAAAGTCAGCATAATGGCAAATGAAGCCGATGTTAGTATAAAGAGTAAAGCTTGGAATAGCAGCAAAGTAACCGCACATCATGCGATAATACCAACTGAAAAATCGTCTCAAAATATTAATTTAAATCCGTTTGAAAAAAGTATTTATTTTTTGATCTGTCGTCAATATCTTGCACAGTTTTATCCAGCGTATCAATATCAGCACTGTCATTTAGAATTAACGATTGCTGGTGGTTTATTTGTAGTTAATGCCAATGACGTTCAACAATTAGGTTGGAAGGTTTTATATCAGTACAAAGATAGTAAAAAGATTAAAAGCAATGAGGAAGAACAACATATTCCAACTCTTGCCGTAAACGATGTTCTTCATTGTTTGAAAGGCCAGGTATTAGAAAAACAAACTCAAGCACCGCAGCCATTCACCGATGCAACTTTGTTAGCCGCAATGACAGGAATCGCTAAATACGTTATTGATGCGGATATTAAAAAGGTATTAAAAGAAACCGATGGGCTTGGCACGGAAGCAACGAGAGCTGGCATTATTGATTTGTTATTTAAACGTGAATTTTTGATTAGAGAAGGTAAAGCGATAAAATCGACTTTGGTAGGGAAAACACTGATAAATGCATTACCTAAAAATGCATCTACACCAGATATGACTGCACAGTGGGAAGCAAGGCTAAATCAAATTTGTGAACAAGAGTTCAGTTACCAACGTTTTATGCAACCCTTATTATCGACATTAAATATGATGGTTGAGCAGTCACAACTGCAAGATTTTTCATCTTTACCTAACGTGGCTTTTAAACCAAAATTTAAAGGACGAGCCAAAGGTTATTCTAAAGGCAAAAGTAACTGGGCTAAAAATAAAGCAAAAAGCAAAGTAGTTTGAGTGTTATTAAGTCAGTGGACGAAGCTTGTTTGAGTTCAAGTTTACTTCGTGTTAAATTTTCGCAAATTTTTTAGGAATTAGATGATATGCCAAAGGCAAGTGATATAAAAAAGAATGCAGCTATTGAGTTTAATGGCCGAGTAATGATCGTCAGAGACATTGAACGCTCAGTACCACAAGGTAGAGCTGGCGGTAGTTTATATCGTATGCGCATGTATGATGTTGTTACTGGTAGTAAAGTTGATGAAACGTTTAAAGACAGTGATATGTTAAATTTTGCTGATTTAACACGTCGTGCTTCGATGTTTTCTTATGTAGACGGTGATCAATACGTATTTATGGATAATGAGGATTACACTCCTTACAACCTAAATACGTCGGTTATTGAAGATGAAATTTTATATATCAATGAAGAAACACAAGGTTTAAGCGTTATCTTAATTGAAGGTAATCCTGTTGCTCTTGATTTACCAGCTAGTGTTGAATTGGTTATTGAAGAAACAGCACCAGCATTAAAAGGTGGTTCAGCAACAGCTCGTACTAAGCCTGCCACACTGTCAACGGGCCTTGTTGTTCAAGTACCAGAACATATTTCAACAGGTGATAATATTAAAGTTAGTACGACGGAACAAAAGTTTTTGGGTCGTGCTGATTCTAAATAAAAGCGATTAAGCTACAATTTAGTAAATAAAAAGCAGACAAATGTCTGCTTTTTTTGTTTCTAATTTCTCTTTTACTTAACTTTTAGAATACTTTCATATAGCTTTACTTAATCAGCTGTTTGTAAATATTGGAATTTTTTCGCTGGTTAACAAAAACAATAACAATAAACGTAATCACTCAGCAGGTAATAAATGTTAAATACAGAATATGATTTTATAATTGTAGGTGGCGGCTCAGCAGGCTGTGTATTGGCTGCAAGGTTGTCAGAAGTTGCAAAATTCAGCGTATTGTTAATTGAAGCTGGCAGTGACGATAAAAATGTCGCAGCAGTCCATGTACCAGCTGGTGCAGTCGCTATTGTGCCAACAAAATATAAAAACTGGGCGTTTAATACAGTTGAGCAAAAACAGTTAAATAATCGCAGAGGTTATCAGCCTAGAGGTAAGGTGTTAGGAGGCTCTAGTTCTATAAATGCGATGATTTACACCCGTGGTGTGCCAAAAGATTATGACGATTGGAAAGCGCTAGGTTGGGGCTGGGAAGACGTACTGCCATATTTTAAAAAATCTGAAAATAATTTATCATTCTCTGATGATCTACATGGCACAAAAGGACCTTTGTTTGTTAGTGATTCGCGCTCAAATCATCCAGTTGCTAATGCGTTTATAAAAGCGGGTCAAGCATTGGGACATAAAGTTAATGACGACTTTAATGGTGTGGTGCAAGAAGGAGTAGGCGGCTACCAAGAAACACAAATAAATGGCCGACGTTGCAGTGCAGCAAAAGCGTATTTGACTCCAGAAGTTAGAAGTCGAGAAAATCTAACTATTTTGACAAATGCTCAAGTTACCAAATTATTATTGAATAAGAAACTCTGCACTGGGGTTGAGCTTTTACATAATAATGAGATGTTAACGATTAACGCTAAAAAAGAAGTGCAGTTAAGTGCTGGTGCGTTTATATCTCCGCAATTATTGCTTTTATCCGGTATAGGTGACAAACAAGATATTGAGCCTTTTGGTATACAGCATAAACATCAATTAGCTGGGGTAGGTGAAAACCTTGAAGATCACTTAGATTTTATAACTAGTTATGAAGCTAATACCCATAAAATTTTTGGTTTGTCGCTAAAAGGTATTTTGTTTTTTGGGAAAGAAATAACCAAATATTTATTCAAACGAAAAGGTATTTTAACCTCTAATTTCGCAGAAGCTGGTGCATTCTTAAAAACAGATAAACGTTTAGCTAGACCAGATGTTCAATTACATTTTGTTGTCGCTGTAGTGGATGACCACGCGAGGAATCTACGTTCTTCTTTGATTCACGGTTATAGCAATCATACCTGTGTGTTGAGACCTAAAAGCAAAGGGACGGTTAAACTAGCTTCAAACGATCCTCTTGATGCTCCATTGATAGACCCTAACTTTTTATCGGATGAGTCCGACATTAAGACGATGTTAAAAGGCGTGCGCATGGCCAATGAGATAATGGAACAAAGCCCATTGACTCAATATAGAAAGTCATCTTTGGGTAATGAGTATGAACTATCAGATGACGAGCTGATTGACAGAATAAGAGAAAAAGCCGATACAATTTATCATCCAGTGGGCACCTGTAAAATGGGTAATGATAAATTGGCAGTAGTAGATAATAAGCTTAACGTGCACGGTATTAAAGGATTAAGAGTGGTTGATGCATCTATTTTTCCAAACCTACTGGGAGGCAATACCAATGCGCCTACAATTATGGTGGCAGAGAGAGCTGCAGATTGGATCAAACAAGACTGGAGTTAATATATAAAGTTATGAATTAGCCGTTTGAATGTTTTTTATTCGAATGGTGAATGAATTAAGTCTTATTTTAGATTTTACTGTATACTCCGCCATCAATTTTTAACTGTAGCCCGCATAAATAGTCATTAGACTTATTTGTGCACTTTTAGTCATTAGGACCAATTAGCATGAATTTCTCATCTTTAGATTTAGCCCCAGAATTACAACAGGCAATAGATGCGTGTGGTTACAGTAAAATGACACCAATTCAACAACAAGCCATTACACCAGCCCGTAGAGGCAAAGATGTACTAGCGAATGCGCAAACTGGAACTGGTAAAACAGCAGCTTTTTCCATTCCTGTGTTGCAAAAACTGATTGATAAACCAAGAGTAACAGACTCTAAAAGACCTCGTGCGTTAATATTAACGCCAACACGTGAGCTTGCAGAGCAATTGGCTCAAACAATTGGTGAATACGCCCAATTTTTACCATTTAATGTTACGGCCTTATACGGTGGCGGTAAAATGGCTGGTCAAGCGGCAAAACTTAAAAAAGGCGTGGATGTATTAATCTCAACGCCTGGTCGTTTATTAGAGCACATAGAAGTCTGTAATGTAGACTTATCAGAAGTTGAATTTGTTGTGTTAGATGAAGCTGACCGTATGCTAGATATGGGCTTTATTACCGATGTACAAAAATTAATGAACTTCACCTCTAATACACGTCAAACATTATTATTTTCGGCTACAACATCACATGCGGTAAGTGAGTTAGCTAAAAAGATTTTAAGAAATCACACTATAGTGAGTGTTGCTAGACAAAACGTGACTGCAGATACCATTGAACATGTGATGTACCCTGTGGAAGAGCGTAAAAAAGTAGAACTGTTCATTGATTTGTTAGAAGAGTTTAACTGGTTCCAGGTATTGGTGTTTACTAGTACGAAAGAACAAGCGGATCGATTATTAGCATCATTACAAGTAAAACGAATTGAAGTTGCAGTTTGCCATGGCGATATTAAACAAGGTGCCAGACGTAGAGCGTTAGCTGATTTTAAATCGGCAAAAGTACAAGTGCTTATTGCAACCGAAGTAGCCGCTCGTGGTATTGATATTCAAGGTTTGGATTGTGTTGTTAACTTTAACTTACCGTATTTACCAGAAGACTATGTACACAGAATTGGACGTACAGGTCGTGCGGGTAACAAAGGTCGTGCTATTTCATTTGTTAGTCGTGAAGAAGAGCAAATTGTTGATAAAATTCAACGCTTGATTGGCACAAAAATAAAACGTATTTCTCGCCCAGGTTATGAAGTAAGTAACAGAAGCTCGTTACTTAAAAACATTGAATCTCAAGTGCGTCCAAACCGAGCAAATAAAGTGACAGAAACTCAAATTGAACGTGTTGGTCGTTTTAAGAAAGGTCGTTTAGGCGGCGTAGTGAAAAAGAATAAAGCAGCTAAATAGTTAATTAAAAATGCATTTAAGAGTAAAAATGACTACTCTTAAATGCTCAGTTTTTTAAGAGGGGGTTTAAGCCTGTTCTTTATGATCTTGATTGTTTTGTAAAAATTCATGCAATTGAAGTACAGGAAGCGGGCGACTAAAGTAATAACCTTGAATTTCCTGACAGCCCATTTTTTTCAATATCTCTAAATGCTCAGACTCTTCAACACCCTCTGCAATCAAAGTTAACCCTAAGTTTTTACCTAAGTCGACGACCGTATTTACAATAGCTTTGTCTGCTGCGTCGGTATTGATATTAAATATAAATGATTGATCTATTTTTAATTTATCAATAGGGAATTGTTTTAAATAACTTAGTGAAGAATAACCGGTACCAAAATCATCAATAGATAACATAAGACCAACTGATTTTAATTTATGTAATAAATCAATGGTGTCAGCCTCGTTATACATGATCACGCCTTCAGTTATCTCCAGTTCAATATTATGGGCAGGAACTTGAGTAAACGCCAAAGCACCAAGGATCATATTGTAAAAGTCAGGGTGTTGAAATTGTTGGGGAGATATATTGATTGCCACCACAATATCTTTATAACCTTGGTCTATGAGGTATTTAGCTTGTTTACAGGCATTTACGGCTATCCACTCACCCAACGGAATAATTAAACCTGATTTTTCAGCTAATGGAATAAATTCAACAGGAGGTATAAACCCATTATCAACTGGCCAGCGAATTAAGGTTTCTAATCCGACAATTGTATTGTTTTGGATATTCAGCTGTGGTTGAAAATACAATTCTAACTCTTTGTTATTAATAGCGAGGCGTAACTTTTCAGTAAGGGCTAGCTCTTTTGAAATAGAGTCACCTAAAGGTTGTGAATAAATAACTAAAGAGGAATGTTCTGTAGAGATAGCATGATCTAGGGCAATATTTATACATTTCACAATACTGCTTTTGTCTTTTGCATGTTCCGGAAAACAACAGAAGCCAAAGTCTAATTCTATGTGTTTAGCATTATAAAACGTTTCTCTTTCTATTTTTGTTTCTATTTGATGTACGATTTTATGCAAACGTTCTGTACAAAAGTCCGCTTCAATAATGATAGAAAATTGTTTTTCTGATGTTTGATAAAGAGTAAATGGAAAATCATCAATAATATCGACCAATAGCGGGGATAATAACTCAGTTACTTCTACGACGAATTTTGCGGTTTGATCTATACCTAATTGAGAAATCAATTTGCTGTAATTTCTGATCTCAAAAGAACCAGCAATAAAATGATCTTCCTGCTCGCATTGTTGGTTTAATGTTTCATAAAATTTATTTCTATTAAACAAACCGGTAGTTTGATCATGATAAGCTTGATAGTTAAGCTTCTCTTCTGCTAATTTTTTCTGCGTAATGTCGGATAAATGTAAATCCCATGTTTCTAAATCACTTAACCAATGTATTTCACAATCCAACGTTTTACTGCCTATTGAAAATTCAAATCTGCTATGAACTTGTTTACTAATTAATATTTGCTCTTGCACTGGTTTTGCTTGTTCTATTATTGATTGATAAAGCAATTCTTTGGTGATGCTTAATGTCGTGACTAACTTTTCTGTAGCTGGATTTGCGAAGCTGATGGAATTATTTTTATCTAAACTAATTATTGGATTTGGATTTCGTTGTGGGAATAACGCAAGGCGTTTATTTTTAACGGACACTAAAATAAAACTTTTAATGTAGCGGCCTATAAAAGTAGCGAGGACGAACATTAAAATACTGTAGGCTAATACAATATAAGATGTTTGGCTTAGGTTCTTTTTTGTATCTTTATATTGCTGCATTACTCGAGTGTCAGTATCCGCGGCAATACTTTTTACAATAGGCTTAGTTTGTTGGCGGTACATAGAAAACATACTCAAATGTTCTCTTGCTATGTCCCATTTTGCCGTAGATTCAGACTGCATATTGTTATCAAAGTTTACAGCAAGTTCAGTTATTTTATTTTGTTCTTGGGTTAGTTCGGTTATTTGTTGTGGGGCAACATTAAAATCTAACAATTGCTTCAGTAGTTGTTCTGTCTTTAATGACGTGTTTTTAAAATCAACAGAATATAAGTTCCTGTCTTGATTGGCATAATATTCATTTAAATATAACTCTTGCTCCGTTAATGCGGAGTCTAACTGCTGTAATTGCCCAAAGATTGGTATGTCGTGCTCAATTAACTTTAAGGTACCCGTTTCTATTTTATCAGCCGAAAAATAAACATAAGCTGATAATAAAATACCAAGTACGACGACAAAGCCGTAAATACGATTTGCATTACGTTGTAACGATGCGCTGTTGATTTCCAATTGTACGGATCCCATCAATTAAACTCGATTATAGTAGACCTTAACTTATAAGACCGTATAAACAAAAAATAATTACACAACAATTGATATAAAAAACAAAACCAGCATAAGCTGGCTTTGTTATTCGACTATCAAGAAAAGTATTATTGGGTTAAATTCAAAC
Organism: Psychrosphaera sp.; assembly: GCA_034111705.1. Lineage (GTDB taxonomy): Bacteria > Pseudomonadota > Gammaproteobacteria > Enterobacterales > Alteromonadaceae > Psychrosphaera. The sequence continues at coordinate 4,851 of JAWUWS010000049.1, read as the reverse complement.
TTTGGATATGTTCGTGTGTGTGATCTGGTTCGACTTGCTCAATATTGTCGCTTCTATTAGCTTGTTCTATGCCTTTTTTATCGGTTAATACTCGGTGGAGTTTTTGTACAGCACTAGTAACAGCTTGAGACATATCTTCTTTGCTTTCTTTTATTGTTACTTTTTGAGAGTGGAAGACGGTATCCATTTCAACCATGGCTATTTTTTTATTGTCGATGGAAAGGATAACGTTAACTGCAATAATGTCTGGGAAGTGTTCGCTTATTTTTGTTAGTTTTTCTGATGTATGCTCTTTGATTGAATCTTTAATAGTTAAATGGTGACCGGAAATATTAATTTTCATAAACAACCTTAATAACAAAATGTAACTGTGAAAAAATAGGGCGTGCTTAATCTCTGACTCAAAGCTTGTACTTTCGTTCAATAAATACTTTCGCCGAAAAATATATAAACACGCTTTAAAGCTTACAATCTTATATTAGCCCGAAATGAACAAGTTTCAATGGCAATTAATCAAATTGGTCTAAATAAATTAACCAGAAAAATACTTCGTTTATTTGTTAAAATCCTTTTTTGTTAAGATTATGAGTATTCCAGACTATGTCATTTGATTCTTTAGGTTTACATCCCCTTTTATTAGACGCGTTAAATACAGCGGGTTATGACGCACCTACAGAAATTCAATCAGGAGCAATACCTCATATTTTAAACGGTCAAGATGTTATGGCTGGCGCTCAAACTGGAACAGGTAAAACCGCCGCATTTGCATTGCCAATTTTACATCAGTTGTTATCGACAAATTCTAATTATGACAGTGGCACTAAAAAACAGGTTAAAGCCTTAATATTAACACCGACAAGAGAACTCGCACAGCAAGTGCATAAGAGCTTTAATACGTATGCTCATGATACTGAGATCAAAACAGCATTAGTGTATGGCGGAGTAAGCATTAAAAATCAAGTTGATGAGTTAAAACAAGGTGTTGATATTGTTATTGCCACACCTGGGCGTTTGTTAGACCACTTATATAACGAAAATATAAGTCTAGGTAATATTGAATATGTGGTTTTTGATGAAGCGGATCGTATGCTTGATATGGGTTTCAAAGACGAAATTAGCCGTATTACCAAAAAACTCCCAATTCCAAGACAAACACTATTATTTTCCGCTACCTTTGACGAATCTATTTTTAAATTAAGTAAACGTTTGTTAAATGACGCTGTATTAGTTGAAGCTGATCAGCGTAACACCGCTGCCGAAACGGTAGAGCAAATTGTGTATAACATTGACGCAGACAGGAAACGTGAATTGATTTCTCACTTAATTGGCTCAAAAAATTGGCAACAAGTATTAATTTTTACCCGCACTAAACAAGATGCAGATGCCTTAGCAAAAGAAATGAAGTTAGATGGCATAAAAGCGGAGTCAATACACGGTGATAAGTCCCAAGGCGCTCGAGAACGCGCGTTAGAGCAATTTAAGACTGGTGCTGTTAGAGCGCTAGTTGCGACCGATGTGGCCGCGCGTGGACTTGATATACAAAATTTGAACTATGTGATCAACTACCAATTACCTTATATTGCAGAAGATTATATCCATCGCATTGGCAGAACAGGGCGTGCTGGTAATAAAGGATTAGCTATTTCTTTATTAAGTGTTGGCGAAGAGTACTTGTTAGAAGAAATTGAAACGATTCTAGATACCCGATTATTGCAACAATGGTTACCCGGTTATGAACCAGATTTAACCAAAAAGCCGGTAGGTAATCGTAAGAATACTAAAGGCGCACAGAAAAAAAGAGCCGGGCATCGAGCCACAGGCAGACGGACTGGAAATCGTTCTCAAGCCAAAAGGTAAACCTAAATATATCATTAAAAAAATAATAGGCATAAACACATGTTTGAAGCTGACAAAAAGCCAAAAGGGTTAACTCGTATTTATCGTGCAACGTTAAATTCTGCCAAAGCATTTAAGTGGCTATTAAAAAACGAAGCTGCGTTTCGCCAAGAGTTAGTATTGTTGGTATTTGCTATACCATTAACGTTTTTTTTAAATATCACTGTCGCTGAACAAATTATTCTGATCTTATCTATCGTTTTTGTCATGTTTACCGAAGTGATTAATACAGCAATAGAAGCCGTAGTAGACCGTATTGGTTTAGATATACATCCGCTATCTGGTTTGGCAAAAGACTTAGGCTCAGCTGCAGTGACGTTAGGCTTGATTATGGCAGTATTAGTTTGGGTTGTAGTATTAATCTAAACTTAAAGTTAGGGACGTTGTCATTTTGCTAACAAAAAAGGAAGCCAGTATGGAGGGCTTCCTTTTTGTTGTTGGTATGAATATTTATCAAATGGCTTAGTTAAATAATTTGTTTAAATAAGCGGCTATTCTTACGCCACCTTTTTGTAATTGTTGTTTTACTGTTGGCATACTTACGTATAAATAATCCCAGCTTAGCTTGTCTTCCTCTGGGTAAATACCATCACGAATTTTAGCACTTTCTTCGATATAAATTAATGGATCAGTGGTTGTCCAAGCTTTGGCTTGTTCTGGTGAGATCTTCTCACTTAACCATTTTGTCCACTCGGTATAAGAAAGCTGACGTTGGTCAATTAAACCTGAGTCCCACACTCTATGTAAGTTAGATTGTTTCCAGAAGAACTCTAACTTCACATCATTACCGCCTTTATCTGTACCATCACCAACATGCAACGGTTGGTGTAAATCACCTATTATATGCACAATAAAACGTAATGCACGTTGACGCTCTTGTAATGGTGCATTTTTGTCTTTTACTATTTTTGAGAATTTCTCAAGAGCGGTATAAGCATCGCCTTTATCTGGAGCGCCGACTTCATGATAATGCTTTCCTTCCGGCACGGTTACATAATGATAAGCTCCCGCTTCTTTTTGCCAAAAAGTATCAGGGTTAGATCGCATTTCATCAGCGTATGAAGAGGCTTCAGCCAAACTTTCATTAGGCAATAACAGTTTAATTGCAGCCATTGCTTCAGCGCTTAAATACTGTTCGGCAATGGCACCTGTGATCCTATGTCCTGTTTGTCCCCATGCATAAACCTGCTGTATTGACGACAGGGCAATTAAAGCTGAAATAATTAACGTTTTATTCATTGTAGAGGTCTCTTTCAATAATCATTTAGAATTACATTGCGGTAATCGTACCGAGTATTACTGCTTATTGTAACTATAATTTTGCTAGTTTAATGTGAAGTAATTATGTCACTTGCTAGAAAAGGCTATGCTAATCGTAGAGTTACAGCTAGCCACTTGTCGTTATAAAATCGAATCAAGTCTTTACATAGCAGTACAGTGTTTTATTATCTTTTTATAAAACCTTTATATTAAGAAAGTGCCATGATCATCCACAATCAAATTCATGATATTGCAACACCCACCGGTTTGATGAGAACAAAAGTGTTTAAGCCAAAAAATAAAGGTCAGTATCCAGCCATTATATTTTATTCAGAGATATTTCAATTAACGTCACCTATCGAGAGAACAGCCGCAATAATGGCAGGTCATGGTTTTGTTGTATTAGTTCCAGAGGTTTTCCATGAATTAAATCCTATTGGAACAGTATTAGGCTATGACGATGCAGGGAAAGACAAAGGGAATGATGATAAATGGGCGAAACCTTTAGAACATCATGATAGTGATACTCAAGCACTCGTGGAGTTTGTACAACAACAAACGTACTGTACAGGAAAAATAGGTGCTATGGGGGTTTGCATTGGTGGACATTTGGCTTATAGAGCTGCATTAAACTCAAGTGTCCTTGCTGCCAGTTGTTTATATGCAACGGATATACATTCAGATACCTTGCTTTGTGAAGAAGGTAACGACAGTTTTACTCGGACTAAAGATATAAAAGCTGAGCTACAAATGATTTGGGGTAAACAAGATCCACATGTGCCGGATGAAGGACGAATGAAGATCCATTTAAACTTAATCAACAGTGGCAATACGTTTACATGGCATGAGTTTAATGCGCAGCATGCATTTATGCGTGACGAAGGGGAACGGTTCGATCCTGCTTTAGCAATACGTGTATATGGCATGGCTGTGGAATTATTTGGCAGAGTGCTTATAGCTTAATAATCTATTAGGGAATATTAGCAGCAAAATACAAGTTGATGTATTTGCTGCTATATTTTTATAAAATTTCTTTGACTCGGCCTACTTGGCCAGACTCTAACCTAACTTTTATACCGTGTGGATGGTTTGGGCTTTTAGTTAATATTCTTTGTACTACACCTTCAGTTAACTCACCTGAATCTTGGTCTTGCTTTTGTTCAATATTGACACTTAATCCAATAAGGATATCTGCTCTGCTAGTACCGTTCATTTAATTACTTATTTTAGTTATGAAGTTTAGGAACTGTTGATATTTAAATTTTCATAAAAATAATAGATCAACAGACCTTAGTTATAAACCTCAAGGCGTTAATTAGCTAGCTTTATTTTGTTGTTCAAAAAATAAACACTTGTGATTGTGTGATGTTATGCTATTATGCGCGTCGCCTTAAGAGGCTATATTTATTTTGTTACCCGCTTTATGTTATATAAATTTTAATCATTGCGTTGTTATTTGATTGTAGATTTCATCATAAGCTTTAATCAATTAAGTAATTTCTAAGGCAAAACCGGTGAATACTCACCGCAATTAATTTTTATAATAAGGTTACAGACATGTCAAAAACTACTGGCGTTGTTAAATGGTTTAACGAAGAGAAAGGTTTCGGATTTTTAACTCAAGACGAAGGCGGTAAAGACGTATTCGTTCATTTCCGTTCAATCGCTTCTGAAGGTTTCAAAACTTTAAAAGAC
>JAWUWS010000048.1:0-18806 GCA_034111705.1 Psychrosphaera sp. | reverse complement strand
AAGAAACCTAGTTTCTCAATAAAACGACCATCGCGTGAACGACGGCTGTCTGCAACAACGATTGAGTAGAATGGACGTTTTTTCGCGCCACCGCGAGCTAAACGAATAGAAACCATAATTACCTCAATTATTACTTAAGTTACGGTGAATCTCTCACCGGCCTTTTTTAGACACCCCAAAAAAGGTCGCGCAATTGTACGGATCTGAGCTGAAATTTCAAGCTGTATTTAGCTTTTGTGCTACGGTTTTGTATAAAGTTGAAGGGAAATTGTTTGGTTACTAGGTTGTTTATCTATTAAATTGTCTTAGTCACTATAGGCTAGACGGAACCCAAGGGTATCTAATCGTGCGTTTTTATTTTTAGCGACACGACTAGCAGAACGTAAATAGAATGGTTTGTCATACCAAGAACCGCCCCTAACAACTGCTCGGCGACAATTAAGGTTAGGTTTTCCATAAAGTGACCAACAAGAACTAGTCCATTCAGATACATTCCCAAGCATGTCATATAACCCGAAGTCATTAGGATGAAATTGCTTAACTTGCGCTGACATTTTGATGTAACCGTCGTCGCACAGCTTGTTCGCTGAGCTTGATTTAGCCCCATTCGCATACGAGCAAAGTTGGCTAACGTTATCACCGTAAAAATAATCCGTTTCACTGCCAGCACGCGCTGCATATTCCCATTCTATTTCTGTTGGGAGTCGATAAGTTCGCCCAGTTTTTAATGCTAACCAAGGCAAAAAGTCTTGCTGAATATCACCCCAACTTACTTCAGTTTGTGGTTTATTGTACTCATTTGACTCCAACTCAGCTCCAGACTTCCATTTCCCGTTGCATATTTTTGATTGAATACATTGGTCGTATAATGCTTTAGTTACTTCTGTTTCTGAAATATAGAAGGCTGATACATCCTTCATCAGCACCGGCTTTTCATTAAAGTCACCTTGCTCAGAGCCCATTGGAAATTGCCCTGCTGGTATTTTAATCATAACAATTTTAGTTCGTTCAACCGTTTCAACGTAACGTTCGCGTTTATTGGTTTTTATGTCATACAGTATTGAATTTGCAGACAAGTATAGTTCAAATCTTTCTTTATGCTTATCAACTAGTTGTTGGTACAAGAACTCATTTCTTTTCGCTGAGACATGCACCAATATTTTAATAAACCATAGACGTTCATATTCAGTGGAGGTCTTTTGGGGATAAGAATCTAGTATACTGTAAGACACGATATTAGCAAAAGAACGCATGTTGGTTTGCTCCTTAAATTCAGAGCTATTTTCTATTTCATCATTAGCTTCTGATCTAACAGTGGTAATATCAGTGGTGGAGTTTATAACTATAGAGCTACCTTGCTTACCCGCTTTATTCAGTACTTCGAGGCGTGCTTTTTCTTCACACTGATCTCTGCTTGCCATACGTTCACATTGATGTACGTGTTCAACTTCAAATTCACGTTTAGCTAAATATTGTTGATAATCAATCTCAGCTTCTTTTTTTACAAGCCGGTCAAACACTATCAACTCTTCTGTTCGTGCCCGCTGATATTGTTCCCGCAATTGATGAATACCACTTTCTTGCTGCTCTACAGTTTTGTCCGCATTATATTCAGCGGATGTATCTAACGCTTGCTGTAACAGCTGCCATTGTTGTTGTGTCTCTTTAGAGAGTTGTTTTAACTGCTCTAAATTGACACCATCAGCGTCAAGGCTATGAGCAGAAAAACAAAATAGAGACAATAATAAAGAGAGCGAAGCTGTTATTTTAAAATGAATACGTAACATCATTATTAATTTGGGTCTGTTAGTTCGGTTTCCGATATTGGAGTTTGTTTATCATTAGCTTTAAATTGCTCAAACAACTCTGATTCAACCTCTGGTTCTAAACTCTTATTAGACGCGTTAACAATAAGCTCAAATACTTGCTTTGTTTCGCTAGGATCTAAGGTCGCTAACGCACAGTAATATTCTTTGCCTAAAATCATTACTATGTCAGTTTTTACAATTCTTGAACCTGCTAGTACTTGCTTAGTAAACTGCTTTGATACAGAACTAAACTTAGTTGAAACAACAATATTATCTCTCTCTGAGTGTCTAGAGTCATAGGTTTCATCTAAACTTTCTACTTTTATTTCAATCTGTTGCGCCAGTGCAATACGAGCATTTGCCGATGATATTTTAGAATCACTAGACCAGTTTCCAGAGAACTTAACGCAATCAACAGCAGCTAGCCCATCTTTAATTGTTGGGTTTGTTAGCCACTCAGGAAGCGTAGATGCAAATACATTGGGAATACAAAAAGAAGCTAATAATACAATTAATGTGTTAACTCTATTTTTTATTTGCATAATTTGACCTTTTAAAAATATTTAATGACACTTTCAAGTTTACATTAACACTAAAGTTAGCACTATACATGCCAATAAGATGACATAAAATCGACAATCAGCTATATGTATTACGACTTTATTGAGCATAAAAAAAGACCAGAAGATAAACAACTGGTCTTAATTTATGCAGGCTTAGTCAATATAAACTAAGCAATATAACTTTTTGTTAAATTATACTCGTTTAACAGGTACCGCTAAATCAACATACTTAGTAGTCATCTCTTCTGTAGGAGGAGTAAATCGAGTTAAATCAATACCTTCTACTGCTGCTTTGTATTCTTCAATTGTTGGGAAGCGTCCCAGTACCGATGAAAGTACAACTAAAGGTGTAGAACCAAGTAATGACTCACCTTTTTTCTCCGTAGTATCGGCTACAACACGACCTTGGAACAAGCGTGTTGATGTTGCAATAACTGTATCACCAGGTTCAGCTTTCTCTTGGTTACCCATACATAAGTTACAACCTGGACGTTCTAAATACATGATATTTTCGTATTTAGTACGGGCATGGTCTTTCGGGTGCTTATCATCAAATTCAAAGCCAGAATATTTACGTAAAATATCCCAGTCGCCTTCAGCTTTAAGCTCGTCAACAATGTTATACGTTGGTGGCGCAACAACTAATGGCGCTTTGAATTCAACTTTGCCATTTTGCTTTTCAATATTACGTAACATTTGAGCAATGATTTGCATGTCACCTTTATGAACCATACAAGAACCGACAAAGGCTAAATCTACAGGTTTATTTTTATAGTATGAAACAGGACGAATAACATCATGCGTGTAACGCTTAGATGCATCTTCATTATTTACATCAGGGTCAGCAATCATTGGTTGATCGATAACATCTAAGTCAATAACTACTTCTGCATAGTATTGTGCGTTGTCATCTGGAGATAATGCTGGACTCGTTCCTGATGTAACTTCTTCAATACGTTTGTCAGCTAATGCAATTAACCCCTTCAGTGTGCCAGCTTCATTTTCCATACCTTTATCGATCATGATTTGGATACGGCTCTTAGCAAGCTCAATTGATTGAATTAAGGTTTCGTTGTTTGAAATACAGATTGAAGCTTTGGCTTTCATTTCTGCAGACCAATCGGTGAATGTGAATGCTTGGTCAGCTAATAAAGTACCAATATGTACTTCGATTACACGACCTTGGAAAACGTTTTCGCCACTAAATTGCTTAAGCATTTGTGCTTGAGTTGCATGCACCACATCACGGAAATCCATATGACCTTGCATGTGACCTTTAAAGGTAACTTTTACAGACTCAGGAATTGGCATAGCTGACTCACCTGTAGCCAGTGCGATAGCAACCGTACCGGAATCCGCACCAAATGCGACACCTTTAGACATACGAGTATGTGAGTCACCACCTATGATGATAGCGCGATCATCAACAGTAATATCATTCAATACTTTATGAATTACATCCGTCATTGCGTGGTAAACACCTTTAGGGTCACGCGCAGTAATCAGACCGAACTTGTTCATAAAGCTCATTAACTTAGGTATATTTGCTTGCGCTTTACTGTCCCATACTGATGCAGTGTGACAACCTGACTGATATGCACCATCCACTAACGGAGAAATAGTAGAAGCAGCCATAGCTTCTAACTCTTGACACGTCATAGGCCCCGTTGTGTCTTGTGAACCAACAATGTTTACTCTAACACGTACATCTGAACCTGCGTGGAGATCTGTTTCAGAAGTAACACCTACCGCATTTCTGTTAAATATTTTTTCAACAGCTGTTAGGCCCTGGCCGCTATGTGAGATTTCTTTTGACGTTGCATAAACATTGGCAGCTTTAACACCTAACGCCTGAGCCGCAAATGTTTGTAGTTTCTTACCAAATGTAACGGCATATGAACCACCAGCTTTCATGAATTCTACTTTTTGTGGCGTGAAAGCTGAAGAGATATCAGCAAGTTCTTTATCGCCGTTCAATAACTTCTTAGCTTTGGTATCAATAGTAAGTACAGTACCAGTGGCAACTGAGTATGCTTCTTCTAGAACTGCATCGCCATTATCGTCAACAACCGTTTTACCGTTTGCATCAACTTTTTTAACCCAGTTTTTAAGGTCAAGACCGATTCCGCCAGTTACATCAACAGTCGTTAAAAAAATTGGTGAAATACCATTAGTACCTGCAACTACTGGTGCAATATTAATAAATGGTACGTATGGACTTGCTTGTTTACCAGCCCAAAGTGCAACGTTATTCACACCAGACATACGTGAAGAACCTACACCCATAGTCCCTTTTTCAGCAATAAGCATTACTTTTGCTTTTGGGTGTTTAGCTTGTAATGCTTGAATTTCATCTTGAGCTTCTGGAGTGATCATGCACTTACCGTGCAATTCACGGTCTGCACGTGAATGTGCTTGGTTGCCTGGAGAAAGTAAATCCGTTGATATATCACCTTCACCAGCAATATAAGTAACCACTTCAATTTTTTCTTCAATATCTGGTAGTTTTGTAAAAAACTCTGCTTGTGCGTAACTTTCTAAAATATCTTTAGCAACGGTATTACCTGCTTTGTAAGCAGTTTCAAGAAGAGCTGTATCAGCATCGTATAAAAACACTTGTGTTTTTAATACGTCTGAAGCAGAAGTTGATAATGCAGCATCATCACTTAATGCTAAATCAAGCAGCACTTCAATAGATGGACCACCTTTCATGTGCGAAAGTAATTCAAATGCAAATTCAGGTGTGATTTCTGTAAGAACAGTTTTACCTAAAATAATGTCTTTTAAGAATTCAGCTTTAACGCCAGCAGCGCTTGTTGTTCCTGGTAGCGTGTTATATATGAAGAACTTTAATGAGTCTTCACGATATTGATTTTCTGTGTCTTTAATTTGGGCAATAATTTCAGATAACAATTCTGCGCTATCAATCGGCTTAGGAGCTAATCCCAAGTCATTTTTACGACTTTCAATTTCCGCTAAATATTCTAAATACAGGCTCATTGGATACTCTCTATGATTATAAAGTGCTATTGATAATGTCATTACCATAGGTAAATTGGATATTTATTATAGATGTGATATGAGATAAAAGAAATGGCTTGCGTCATAAATATTATAAACCGCATGAATAGATGATATTCACACGGCTTATAATGGGTAACTAAAGTTATAAAATTAAATAGCTTTATTACCAGACAAAGTCTGTATGGACAGCATTGTCTATCTAAATAACACGGTTTACCTTGAATACTGTAAACGTATTTTAAATATTACTTACTTTGTGCCACATTTACCTTCGCCACACTTAGCTTCTTTTTTGGCTTTGCTGTCTTTTTTAGCTTTACCATCTTTTTTGGCTTCGCCGCATTTGCCTTCGCCACACTTAGCTTCTTTTTTGGCTTTACCATCTTTTTTAGCTTCGCCACATTTGCCTTCACCACACTTAGCTTCTTTTTTAGCTTTGCCGTCTTTTTTATCTGCTTTATCTTCGCCACACTTGCCTTCACCACATTTGGCTTCCGCAGCACTTACTTCATAACCTGACGCTAACTCTTGATATTGAAATTCAGCAGCTTGTACACTTGAAATTGATGCTACACCGATTGCTGCTAAACCCATTGCAGTTAATGTTTTCTTTTTTAAAGTATTCATATTTATCTACCCTTTCTTTATTAAGTTGTATTTATTACGTTTGCACGTTAGTTGTTTTATTAGACCTTGACGGTTTGAAATAAATTTCAAATTTTTATTTTGTGTTATAAAAAAGTTAATAAAACGAATATAGACATGTTTATAAAAAATACATTAAAAAAACCGATAACTATATAAAATTATCGGTTTTTATTTGGAGTGACTTGCTTTGTTTCAGTTAAATAAAGCTCAGTTACACCAACTTAATTTTAGCAAACTTACGCTTGCCCACTTGATAGATATCTTCGCTACCAAGCTCAATCATTAATTTACTGTCTTCAATTTTTTCTTTGCCGTTTAACTTAACCGCACCTTGCTTGATCATACGATTTGCTTCTGATGTACTTGCAACAAGGCCAGCTTCTTTTAATAAGTTGCTCACTGGTATTGCTTCACCAGAGGTTATCGTCATCTCAGGGATTTCATCAGGTAATGCGTTTTTTTGGAAACGTTTAATAAAATCTTGATGTGCCGCTTCAGCATCACCTTCACTATGGAAACGTGCAATAAGCTCTTTGGCAAGCTCAATCTTAATATCTCTTGGATTGGCACCGGCTTCCATTTTAGCTTTTAATTCTGCAATTTCAGTTAACGGGCGGAAACTTAATAACTCATAATAACGCCACATCAATTCATCAGTAATAGACATAACTTTGCCAAACATATCGTTTGGCGCATCAGTAATACCAATGTAATTATTTAATGACTTAGACATTTTCTGAACGCCATCAAGGCCTTCTAAAAGAGGCATCATTAATACTGTTTGTTGACGTTGCCCTTCTTCTTTTTGAAGTTCGCGCCCCATTAATAAGTTAAAACGTTGGTCCGTTCCACCAAGCTCTACGTCGGCTTTAAGTGCAACAGAGTCCCAACCTTGAACTAACGGATATAAGAATTCGTGAATGGCAATTGGCTGTCCACCAGCATAACGTTTTTTGAAATCATCACGTTCAAGCATACGCGCAACCGTTTGACGAGCTGCAAGTTTAATCATATCCGCAGCACTGAATTCATCAAACCAAGTAGAGTTAAAAGCAACGGTAGTTTTAGCAGGGTCTAATATTTTAAAGACTTGCTCTTTATACGTTTCAGCGTTTCTCAGTACGTCTTCTTTTGAAAGAGGTTTACGCGTCACATTTTTGCCCGTTGGGTCGCCAATCAGTCCAGTGAAGTCACCAATTAAAAATATAACTTCATGCCCTAAGTCTTGAAAGGTTTTTAATTTATTGATTAATACCGTGTGACCTAAATGCAGATCTGGAGCCGTTGGATCGAAACCTGCCTTTATTCTTAAAGGTTTACCCTCTTTTAATTTGGCGATTAAATCGTCTTCTGGCAAGATCTGGTCTGAACCACGCTTAATTTCTGCTAATGCTTGATTTATGTCTGTCATCTTCTACTACAAAGGCGCTTGGCCAATAAATTCATGTGAGGTAATGCCAGAAGTTTACTGGATATTAGCCAATAAAGTAACCTAGCTAACTTAAAATTAGATAAAAATAACAGAATAAAAAAAGCTAGTTACATGAACTAGCTTTAATTTAGTGTCTATTTACCTTTTCTACCTTAGCTTTTCGATTTAACTAAAAGGCGAACTCAAAGGTAACCCATCATTAATATTTAGCAGGTTGGTTTTTCGCAGGAAGTGACTTTAAAATAAATTCACGAACATCTTGGTTTGATTTACGTAAATCCTCATAACGTAAATACATCATATGACCGCTACGATACCCTTTAAATGACAAACGGTCTTTCATTATAGAGCTTCTGTCTAACTGCCACATAGTATATTTAGCATCAAAATAGTTAGTTGCTCCATCATAATAACCAGATTGGATCATTACATTTAAATATGGATTTTGTGCCATCGCTTGACGTAGGTTTTCACCGGTTTTGTTGCGGCTTCTATCCCAAGGGTGTACAGGACCAAACATGTTATATTTTAAATCAGTTTTATAGTTTAACTCTTGGGACACATAATAATTCATTGCTGGTGTAAAGCTGTGTAACCAAGACGTTAACTCAGCGTTGTAATCTGGACGAGAGCCTGTGGCTTTCTCGTCAATACCCAAATAACGTGAATCTAAACGACCAACAGTTTGATTACGACTTCTTAATAACTCTTTCCAAAAGTAAGACGTGTCTATATCTAAGTTGCTACGCAGCACTTCATCAACAGATAAACCAGAATAATACGCTACCTTCTCTGCTATCTTTTGTTTCTCATCTGCATCAATAAACCCACCACGAGCTAACGCTGGCATGTATTCATTTAACGTAAATTGTTCAACTTCTGGTAACAATTGGTCTAAGTCTTTTTTCTGTAAGTCGTCAGATAATGCTTTGTGATACCAAGCTGTAGCAGCAAAATAAGGTAGTCGGTTTGCTTGTTCTACAATTCCTTCACGCATAATACCTAGCTCAGTAGGAGACACTAATATAACGCCATTAACATACATCCACTGCTGTTTTTGTAACTCTAACGCTAAACCCGAAACTCGTGTAGTCCCGTAACTTTCACCAATTAAAAACTTAGGTGAACGCCAGCGGTTATTTCGACTAACGAAGCTATTTACCCACTGCGCTAAATATTTAACGTCGGCGTTAACACCAAAGAACATTTTCTTTTGTTTATCTTTAGACGGTAACTTGCCATCTTTATCTTTTAATACACGAGAATAACCCGTATTAACTGGATTTACATAAACAATGTCTGCGACATCTAAAATAGAAAATTCGTTAGTTTTTACACCATAGGGTTGTAGAGGATAACCTTCAGAGTCAACATTCAGCACTCTAGGTCCCGTGTAAGCAATATGCATCCAAACAGACGCAGACCCAGGCCCTCCATTAAACGAGATAACTAATGGACGAGTCGTATTATCTTTAATGTCTGTGCGTTGGTAATAAGTATAAAATAAACTAGCTGTTGCATTACCATCCTCATCCCATACAGGTTGAGTACCTGTAGTCGCACTGTAACTGACTTTTTTACCATTAATTTTTGTATTGTGTTTGGTTACCACAGATGCGTCCACTTCAACAGTACGTTCATTCTCGGCTTCTACAAGCGGGGAGGTAAGTAATAGCAAAGGAAACAACAAGCTAACTACAACAACTATATTTTTCATCGGATTTGTCCACTGGTTTATTATTTTTATTACGTACATTTACAATATAAATGTATAACGAATAGACTGCGAATTCACCTTGTATAAGTTGATTGGCACTATTTTAACGCTCAATTGCATACTAACTTATGTACAAGTTTTGGAATTCTTCTAGCGCAAATTGATCTGTCATACCGCTAATATTGTCTTGTATTAATCGACTACGGTAATAAAATTCATGCAGTTTAAAGTCAGGTTTATTTTGTAATGGCAACAATGCTTGCTGGTAAGCTTTTAAATGCTTTTTAGGTAAACGTTTAAATAACCGAGCCTCTATTAACCCACCACTTTGTTTACCAGATAACATGTCTTGGAATTGCTCAGAGCGCATTAGTAACAAAGGCTCATAAGTGTCTAACAATCCAGTAATAATACGATACCCTTGTAATTCTTTGGTTTCCACTTCACTGGAACTAAAAATATGCGTGACCGCCACCTTTTTGAATGTACTGATCATTTGATGGAACAAGCTGCCATCTTCTAACAAAGCTCTATTCAATTCACCATCGTATACTTGTTCAATATTATCAATAAAGCTTGATGCCGCATGTTCAACCAAAGGATGAATAAGCTGAACCCGCAACCAAACAAAAAATTCGTGGGTCTTATTAATAGGTTCTTTTTCTGCTCTAGCTAGTGCATATTCGACTGCTTGATGAAAATTCTTATTCTTCAAAAATACAGTTTCTGACTCATCACCACTTAACCCTGCAAAGGTAGCTATTAAATGCTCGGCTAATTGTGGGCAGTTTAATAAGCCTTTTTCTACTCCGTCTTCAATGTCAGCCAAGCAATAACTAATGTCGTCCGCAGCTTCCATTAAATATGCCAATGGAAAACGATGCCCTGGCTTTATTTCAAGATGTTCACTTAATAATCTTATGTCTTCTAATTCCGAGTAATAAAAGCCTACCTTTTTCTTTAAGTAAGAAAGCGGCTTTTCTTTTTCTGGGCGCATATCTAAGCCACATCGAGTGTATTTTAAGATACTCGCAGCTTGTGAATAGGTAAGGTTTAATCTCAGTAGATTAAAAATAATGCGAAATGCTTGGGCATTACCCTCAAAGCTTTTTAGTTCTTGTTTAATTTGTAAAGACAACATCTTGTTATCTGCTTGACTGAACAACACATGTTTATCTAAATGTTTGTTAAACCAATGATTAATCGCAGCTTCACCAAAATGACCAAACGGCGGATTACCAATATCGTGCATCAAACAAGACATCTCAACCAAACTTTCAATTTCTCTTTCTAAATCAGATAAACCATATTTTTTGGCATCGTCACCTAACTTTTTAAATATTGTCCGTACTATGTGGCGACCGGTTTGCTGAACTTCTAACGAATGTGTTAGGCGGCTACGTACCGCAGAATTTCGCTCCAGAGGAAATACTTGTGTCTTTTGCTGTAAACGCCTGATAGCTGCCGACTGAATTATACGTCCACGATCACTTTCAAACTGATCAGATATATTGGCGTTGGGGTTATTATTATAACGACGTGTGGGATTTATTTTTTTAGAAAAGTCCATAGTTCAAAATTCAAAGCTGCAAATTATTAATCATAATTGCATACTTCTTTCAAACTATAAAATTAAATAGCGGTTAAAATTCAAGTTAAAAATATGAGATACTCACCCCTACTTCTAATTACAAATCTGATCAGAGTCCAATATGAGCCGCTTCACTTTAGACAAGGTTTGTAAAAACACCTTAGAGATCAAAAAAAGTCAGTTTATTACCTGGTTAATTCCAATCAGCTCTGAACAAAGCGACCCAGAAAGTGCTAAACAGAATACTAAACAAGAAGTGAAAGATTATATTCAACAAGCAAAAGCTGAATACCCAGATGCGAGGCACCATTGCTGGGCTTATATTATGGGTAGTAACCCCAACTCTATGACAGCAGCGATGTCTGACGACGGAGAGCCATCTGGGACTGCTGGCAAGCCTATGTTAAATGTACTTCAACATAAGCCTGTTGATAATATTTTAGCTATTGTTATTCGTTATTTTGGAGGTGTAAAACTTGGTGCTGGCGGCTTGGTAAGAGCTTACTCTCAAGCTGTAGAACAATGTTTTGCATTAGCTGAGTTAATACCTGTGATTGCAAAGTACACATTAACCATTCAAGTATCTTTTGCGGATGAACAATGGCTAAGGCATCACATCGACAAAAACAACGGTGGAATACTAGAAACCACTTATTCTGATTTAGTCACCGCACACGTCATTATTCCGCAACATAACTTTGAAATACTTAAAGCCACATTAGAGAGTAAAAGCATAGTATTTCGCCTTGCAGAATAGCTAAATCAGGCCTGACTTTTATTTACTATTGACGTTGGAATTAATAGAACCCTTCCTTAAAAACCACCTTATTTATCTGACAAAAAATACAATCAAAATTTAAGATCAGATGAACTTTACGTGCTTTGACCTTACAAACCAGCCAATCATCTGAAAAAAAATAATTTAATTTCAAACGATCGTTTATTTATAATAAAATGACAGAATGCTATTTAAACTAAGTAGTCAATAATAGGTAATAATTGTATGAAAAACACATCCAGTAATGAAAGAACTTTTTCGCAGTCAGAACAATTAGTATCTACGACCGATCTCGAAGGCAGAATAACATACGCAAATAGTGAATTTTGTAATGTTGCAGGTTACACACTAGAAGAGTTAGTAGGACAACATCATAATATTGTTCGCCACCCGTCAATGCCCAAAGCTGCTTTTGCCGACTTATGGAGTAAGCTAAAGCATCAAGACTCTTGGCGAGGCATGGTTAAAAACAAATGCAAAAATGGTGACTATTACTGGGTAGATGCATACGTAACGCCATTATATGACAATGGCCAACTAACAGGGTATCAATCAGTAAGAACACGTCCAACTCTTGAACAAAAACAAAAAGCTCAACAGTTATATGACGATTTAAATAATCAAAAATCCACTTTTGATTTACAGTCAAATATAAGCCTAAGACGATTTATTGCTATAGCTATCTTCACCTTAACCTCTATTGTTAACTGGGTCGTTACTGAATCAATTCTTTCTACTGTTATTTCGCTTATTTCTATTGGGTTACTTTTTATTGTTTTCTACCCCGAACTTATTTCATTCCCAAATCACGTTGCAAATACTAAAAAAGAAGTAGATAGCCCTTCTCGGATCATTTTTTCAGGTAAAGGTCCTTTAAGTATCTTGTCTTATTCAGTAGAGCTATATCGAGCCAGGGTTAAAACCATACTCGGTAGAAGCCTTGATTCAGGTCGACAACTGGTAAAACTTTCGACAGCATTAGGAGGCTCTTCATCTGAAATGATGGAAGGAATAGAGGAAGAAAATTCACACTTAGCACAATTGGCAACGGCGATAACTGAAATGAGTGCGACTATTAATGAAGTAAGTTCAAATACAAACCAAACACACGACAAAGTGTTAATTGTACAAAGTGAATGTGAAAATAATATTTCTGTTGTAGAAACTAGCCAAACAAAAATTAACTCCCTAGCGGTTAGTGTGGATAAAGCCGCGTCAAGTGCACTTGGGTTAGTTGATGATGTAAATAAGATCTCTAATGTTATGTCTGAAATTCAAGGCATTGCAGATCAAACCAACTTACTCGCTCTAAATGCAGCAATTGAAGCGGCAAGAGCTGGTGAACAAGGCAGAGGCTTTGCTGTTGTTGCAGATGAAGTACGAACGTTAGCAAGTAGGACTCAAGGTGCAACTGAAC
Source organism: Psychrosphaera sp. (assembly GCA_034111705.1). Lineage (GTDB taxonomy): Bacteria > Pseudomonadota > Gammaproteobacteria > Enterobacterales > Alteromonadaceae > Psychrosphaera. The sequence continues at coordinate 5,828 of JAWUWS010000048.1, read as the reverse complement.
AAATTCAAAGCTCTGTCGTGGAATTACAAAGTACATTACAAAATTGGAGCCAAGTTATGCTTAAAAGTAAAACGAGTGCAGAAGAATGCTCTCAAGATACTTTAACGATAAAGCAATCCATGCAAAACATTATTGACAATGTAAATGATGTTAGTGATATGACAGCTCAAATTGCGACAGCTGCTGAAGAGCAGAGTGTTGTAGCTAATGAAATAACACACAACGTGCATACTATCGATGGAATTTCTAATCAAAATGCTATCTTAGCTGAACAAGTAAGAACTCACGGTATTGCTGTAAACAACAGTGCTATAGATATTGAAAAATTAAGTAACACGTTTAAATAAAACACCTTTTAATTATTACCAATAGTTATGCATAGACAGTTCACTCACAACTGGAACACTCTCAGTTGTTCTGTGTTCTGTCTAACCACTTAATACTACAAACCTCTCATCTAAGTGACTACGAGCAGTCACCTAGTGCCTTATATAATGTGTAAAAACAACGTCATTATTGTGCAACATAATTTTGAAATACTTAACGTATCCGTTAGACAGTAGAATATAAATTTACGTTTGACTGAAAAGTGAAATCCGACTTAAGCGTAATTTACTGCTTACTTTTAATTAATAAGATATTTTTTGAAAAGTGATCTTTACTTGTCCGGTCTCGTATTAAGTTCTATAGAAAATTAAATGGCTAATTTATGAAGTTCCTTAATTTATTACCTGGTGAAGTGGCATTAAAGAATGCACCATCTTATAAAATTAGTTCTGACCGACAATGCATTCCTCAGCACTACTTAAGCTACAAGCATAATCTCGACAGTGTTGAACAGTTGATCATGAATGTGGAATATAGCCCTCAATATCCTATTTTTGTATCAGAAGATGCAGGGGGGATTTATTTACAAGTGGGCATCATAGGTTATGACAATTATCAAACACATAATGAACAGCCAAAAACTAAGATTGTGTATGGCCGAAAGTGGCGTGTTGAAACACAATTACCAACATCTGAAATTGTTCAAACCGCACTCTTAGCAATAAAAGTAGCAAGAGAACATGAGATAAGAGAATTGTTTAGAATGTCGGTGGAAGATAAGTCGACCACACCATTTAACAATCATCATGACTTACCTTTGTTAAGCCAAAATAAAGCTAATTTAATTGATGACAAACAAAGTCATTCTTGTAGTCAATTACAACAGTGTTTAAATAGCATCACTTACGATGGTGCTACTTTTCTTATTACTGACATACAACAAAGACGCTCAAACACTTATATTATGGAGTTAGAGGTTGTACCGTCTGCCCACACTAAATTGCCTGAGCTACTTAATCAAAAGTACATCACTCTAATCACCCAAAATAGTGACAAAAACGAATTACTATTTGAGTTAATGTCTCAGTTAATACAGTTAAGTAATCGTCACGTTGAAGAAAACTTTCAATACTCACACGTAGCCCGTTTTAGCCGAAACCTACAAATTGAGCGCATTGCAGAGCTGTCGGTAAACACTAGGCAACTACATAAAGAAAACGAACTTCAAGAATTTGCTAACCAATGGAAAATAACAAACTATGAAACCGACCTAACTCGAGTGCCTGAGATAAAATCACCACAATTAGCTAAAAAAATCCAAGCTTGCTTAGCGCACTTTCAACCACTGGAAGGTGTTTTACCTAAGTTAAATTTATCAAAGTAAAAATATGAAGATTCAACTCTTTGTTTGTACAACATTTAATGTAAACTAAGCCATTATTAAATAAACACCGTTTATCAATTTCACTATGAACTTATCTAGCGCTACCAACCTTTTTGTTAAAATACGCAGTAACAAATTATTCGAAATATTTGTTATCTCCGTCATCATAGCCTCTGCATTACTAGTGGGTGTGAAAACTTACGATGTTTCATCGACAATGCACACTATCACTAATTATTTAGATATCTTTATTACTGTATTTTTTATCTGTGAAATATCTATTCGATGGTTATCAGAGACGAAAAAGCGCAACTTCTTTAAAGATTTTTGGAATGTGTTCGACACGATTATTGTCATCGTAAGTATTATCCCAATTGAAAATAGCGATATGGCACTCATTGCTCGTTTGGTGCGAGTATTTAGAGTATTAAGGATGATCTCCTTTATACCAGAGTTACGCATGTTATTAACATCTTTAATTAAAGCCATGCCGCAACTGGGTTATGTCATGTTACTAATGTTTATCATCTTTTACATGTATGCAGCAGTTGGAAGCACATTATTTGAAGAAATAAACCCAGAGTTATGGGGTGATATCACTATCTCCTTATTAACACTTTTCAGAGTAATGACCTTTGAAGATTGGACCGACGTCATGTACGAAACTATGGTTGTGTATCCAATGAGTTGGATATTTTACTTAACCTTTATCTTTTTTACCGCCTTCGCATTTTTAAACATGGTCATTGGTATTGTGGTTAACGTTATGGAACAAGAACACGCCAACGCCCGTGAAGAGCACCAAAAAGAACTACAGGATGAAGTCACCGCAGAGCAAGATCAAAAACTCAACAATATCTTAATTGAAATCAAAAAGTTACAACAGAAAATTGAGCAGAAGTAATAAAACAGGGATTGTTAAGCTTATATTTTGTTAAAAAAGTAGTTTGACTCCAAAGAATGGGAGTAGTATAAAAACTGTACTAAAGATTAAAAATCGATCGCCAGCACCTAAGGCGAACTTCGCAGTAACGGACTACTAGGAATTGTTGTGCAGCAAATATCAACTCAAATAAAACAAAAAGAGCGTGTTGAGCTTATACGTACCTTCAAGCACTTTCATTCTGGCGCGAAAGTAGATATACAACTTGATACTGACAGCCCTCTACGACTGAAAGGTAAACTAGTTGGTTTTGATGAAGGTAATTACATTGTGCTTTCACTCTCCTCTCAAATAATTAATGACTATCGCGACCTAATAAAAGAAGGTAATGATTGTATCATCAGAACCCTAGTTGAAGGCGAAGCAGGACAATGCATTGCATTTAGAAGCACCATCAACATTATCTCCTCTAGACCTAAAGGTCTTATATTCATTAAATTTCCAAAGAAAGTAGAAAGCATTAGCTTAAGGAAAGAGAGTCGAGTGATGGCTAAACTTCCCGTCTCCATTGTTCATCGAGATCAAAGTAACGATATAGCTATGTTTGATGAGAAAAAAGAACTAACTGGTCATATCAAAGATATTTCCCGTGGAGGCTGTCGCGTAAATGTTAGATGGGCTGAAGAACAAGGATCAATTAAAAACGTCCCCGTATATTTAAAAGTGACCAACTCAGGACAAGAGCAATATATTATCGTCAAAGCCTCAATTAAAAATCAACACAGAGACGACCCCGCTTCCGTGTCTTTAGGTATGATGTTTGAACACAACCAGAAATTAGACAATCTTATTACCGAGCTGGGTTTATAACTTAGTTCGCTTACCAAAGCTCCACTTCCTTCACCCACATAATATTGAAAAGCTTTGACTTAAGCTCTTTACATATAAAAAACCATATATACAATAAATCATATATTAAATACTTACATGCGCATTATGAAAAACTCATCTAATAAGCTCAGTGTTTTATTTTTATGTACAGGCAACTCAGCCCGTTCACAAATGGCAGAAGCTTTATTAAGACATAAAGCGGAAGATAAGTTTGATGTCTTCAGCGCAGGCACTCAACCTGACACAATTGACCCACGCACTATTAAAGCAATAAGTAAATTTGGTTTAGACTCAGCTAATTTAGTCTCTAAGCATATCAACACTTTTGCAGGACAAGCTTTTGATTACGTTATAACCCTATGCGACAAAGCTAATAATGAATGTAGAAGTTACCCTAATGCAGGTAAACAACTAGCGTGGGATTTTCCAGACCCTAAAACTCGTGCAGGTAGCCATCCATTCTCCACAACATTGAACGAGATAAGTAATCGTATTTCTATGTTTCTGCTAGTTGAAGAGAAAAGTGCTAATGATAACAGCGCTAATAATAAGAATAGCGCAGAAACTAAAGCTAAAAACGACTCACTCGAGGACTCAACTAAACAACTTGTTGATTTCACTCCAATACCTTTTTATAAAACGCTAACCGATGATATTCGCTTAAAAACCTTAATGTTAACGCATTATCACGGTGAACTGTGTGTTTGTGAGTTAATGGAAGCAATGGACGTAGACAGCCAACCTAAGGTATCTCGTAACCTTGCCGTATTGAAAAAAGCCCAAGTCCTTACCGACAGAAAACACGGTCAGTGGGTGTTTTATCGTATTAATTCAGAACTTCCATTATGGGCTAAGTTGGTTATCGCACAGACAACAGAAAACAATATTCCACTGATAGAAACAGAACTTCAACGCTTAGCTGACATGCAAAATAGACCTGACCGAGCAAGTTTCTGTAAATAACTGAACAAAAGTAAAGATGAGAGAATAAATGTATGCAAACACACCCTTATGACGTTTTAACACTGGAAAACGGTGCAAAACTTATTTTCACTCCTTGCCCAGGTACAAAAACACAAGGGTTAGAAGGCTCGTTAGGCACGCTAAAACAAGCTGGCGCTAGCATGTTACTGACTTTGATGTTCGATGATGAAATGAAAAGAAACGACGTTCTTTCTTTACCAACAGAATGCGAAAAGCAAGGAATAACTTGGCTACAATTACCTATTTTAGATGATGCTGCACCAAGCCAAGAATTTGAGTCTCAGTGGAATAAACATAAAGTGAATATTCTCAATGTTATTAATAAACAAGGGACGATCGCCGTTCACTGTAAAGGTGGTTCTGGTAGAACTGGATTAGTTATTGGCCTTATTCTTTTGGCTTTTGGTTACTCTGGCGAAAAGGTAATTAAAGAGGTGCAGAACATTCGCCCTAAAGCTTTACTTAATCCAACACAATTAAACTACTTTAACTCTTATTTATAGCCAAGCAACCAATAGGACAAACTAATGAAAATCAAAATAGGTATTAATGGTTTTGGCCGCATGGGCCGTTTATCAATGCGCGCTGCGTATGATTGGGATGATATTGAAATAGTACAAATTAACGATCCCGCAGGCGATGCTACCACTTTAGCGCACTTAATGATGTTTGATTCTGTACATGGTAAATGGCACCACGAAGTGGAGGCTGATCACAACAATCTTATTATAAATGGTCATGCTATTCCTTGCACTCAAAACACAGCTACTCAAGATACTGACTGGTCACAATGCGACGTGGTGATTGAAGCTTCAGGTAAAATCAAAACCAAAGCACTGTTGCAAGCTTATTTAGACCAAGGCGTTAAGCGTGTTGTGGTTACCGCCCCAGTTAAAGAAGATGGCGTATTAAATATCGTCATGGGCGTTAATGACAATTTATACAATAAAGCTGAACACCCAATTGTTACAGCAGCGTCTTGTACCACAAACTGCTTGGCACCTGTGGTTAAAGTTATCCATGAGAATATTGGTATTAAACACGGTTCCATGACAACCATTCATGACATCACTAATACTCAAACCATTATTGACGCACCACACAAAGACTTACGCCGTGCACGTTCTTGTGGTACCAGTTTAATCCCAACTACCACAGGTTCAGCCACTGCCATTACTCATATATTCCCAGAGCTTAAAGGTAAATTGAATGGTCATGCGATACGTGTTCCGTTAACCAATGCGTCAATCACCGATTGTGTGTTTGAACTAGAAAAAAGCACAAGCGTAGAACAAGTAAACGCCATGTTAAAAACCGCGTCTGAAGGTGAGTTAAAAGATATTTTAGGCTATGAAGAGC
>JAWUWS010000047.1:0-19268 GCA_034111705.1 Psychrosphaera sp. | reverse complement strand
GTGGCCACACAAATTTCATTGTGAACCAAACAAAAACGATAAATGCAATTGTTTCGCCTAATAGAGTGGCATTTAGATTCATTACCGCTCTCCTTACTTATTTAATACTATTGTTCGAATGAAAATGAGTGATTAAGCAAGTACGAATAACATGTATAACGCGATAGCTACACCGATCATCGCAATAGCGTCAATAAGACCCGCTACGATGAACATTTTTACTTGTAGCTGAGGTGCTAATTCAGGTTGACGTGCTGCAGATTCTAGGAATTTGCCACCTAGTAAACCGAAACCGATAGCAGTACCAAGTGCGCCTAGGCCGATCAGTAGAGCAACAGCAATAAATAACATATGTATCTCCAATTTTTATGGTTAATGTTTAAAGTTAAAAGTAAATTTTTATAGGGCTCCCTGCCCATATCCAATATGGATAATTAAATCTTTGTAAATCTGTATTACTAATTAGTGATCTTCATGTGCCAAGCTTAAGTACACGATGGTTAACATCATGAAAATAAATGCTTGTAGAGGAATAACTAATAAGTGGAAAGCCGCCCAAATAAAGTGGGCAGGCAATTGCCATACGCCCATAAGGCCAGCAATCAATATAAAGATAAGTTCACCAGCGTATAAGTTACCGAATAAACGTAATGCTAATGACATTGGTTTAGCAATTAATGCAATTACTTCCAAAATAAAGTTAAACCAATATAACCATGGTGTATTGAACGGATGAGCATAAAGCTCTTTCATAAACCCGCCAAAACCTTTGATTTTTATCGAATAGAAAATCATTAAGATAAATACACCCAGCGCTAATGCCGCTGTCATATTTAAGTCTGTAGTAGGAACAACTTTCATATAAATATGAGAATTACCAGAAGCTATAGTTTCCCATGACTCGCCACCTATCAATGCTGCAACTGAAGGCAACCAATCAACAGGAATGATGTCCATAAAGTTCATTAACAATACCCATACAAAGATGGTTAGTGCTAATGGCGCTATTAATGGATTTTTGCCGTGAAAAGTGTCTTTAACGCTGTTCCCAACAAATTCCACTATCATTTCAACGAAACATTGAAATTTTCCTGGAACACCAACTGTTGCTTTTCTAGCGACAGCATAAAACGAAATGATAAATACCAAGCCTAGAAGAATTGACCATGCCAACGTATCAACGTGCCATGTCCAAAAGCCTTCACCCACTGACGCATTAGTCAGATGGTGCTTGATGTAACCCTGAGTACTGAGTTCACCAGCCATTGTTTAATTTCCCAAAAGTTTAAAGTTATTAAAAAAGTATCGATTGTAAAAACTGGCTTATTTTTGCGATTAAAAACCCTATAAATAGCACCGGAAATGACACAGGTACGGTTTTAATAACAGCTATAAACATGGCGCCAGTTAACATTATTTTTACTGTTTCGCCCCGGTAAAATGATGCAGCTACCATTTGTAACTTGCGCGCTCCGGTAAAGCGAAAAGCATATAACGTAAATACAAAAGAAGGAATAACATCTAACAAGACACCAATCATAAATGATTTGCCAGTTAAGTTATCCCAAGTAATTCCTATAAAAATGGATATTAGTAGGCCAAATAACAATTGCCACAATAAAAACTTGAAGGCTTTTTGCCGATTTGTTTTTGTTATGTGTTCGACCAAAAATCAATTTCCTAAATATATTTTCACGCTAAAAACTGTTTTCACAGCGCCTAAACTGAATTCACATAAGTGACAAATTTTAACTTATCACCTTTTCTTAGGCTAAAACTCGCGAAATTATACGTTTATGTAATCAATTTGCAACTATTTAGCGCTTTAAAAGTAAGGTATTCCCCTACGTTAGCTTATGAATTAATCAACCTCATCTATCACTCCAATAAAATGTCCCTGGTTATTCATCTAAGTTGATATTTTATATACAAATACGTACAAGTTTATGAAGGCGTTTGAACCAACAGGTATAAAAAAAGCCAACATCGTTGGCTTAATTAGTTATTAACTTTAATCTGGATTGAATTGAGAAATAATTCCGTCTAATTCATCTAACGAAGAATAGGAAATAACAAGCTTACCTTTACCTTTACGGTTGTAAGATATATCGACTTTAGCACCTAGTCTTTCAATTAGTTGCTGTTCCAACAATTTAACATCTGGGTCTTTATCTACAATCTCTTTATCTTTTACGCCTTCGGTAATCGTATTCACTAACTTTTCGGTATCTCTTACTGTTAGTTCTTTTGCTACTACTTTTCTAGCAGCTAATACTTGCTCATCACCTGTTAATCCTAACAATACTTTGGCATGACCAAACTCTAAATCACCATGTTCCATTAATGTTTTGACGTCTGGTTCTAATTTATTAAGTCTTAAGTAATTAGTAATTGAAGTTCTAGATTTACCAACGGCGTCGGCAACTTCTTGATGGGTTAATTCAAATTCATCTTGCAAACGTTGTAATGCGATAGCTTCTTCCATCGCATTTAAATCTTCACGTTGGATATTTTCTATTAATGCAATGGCAACGGCTGCTTCATCTGGCACATCTTTTATTATACACGGAACTAAGTCTAGCTCAGCTAACTGAGCAGCACGCCAGCGACGTTCTCCAGCAATTATTTCGTACGTTTCATTTGAAAGAGGGCGTACGACAATCGGCTGTATTATACCTTGAGAACGTATAGATGACGCTAAGTCGTCCAATGCTTCAGGTGACATATCTTGTCTAGGCTGATACTTACCAGGGATAAGTTTTTCTATGGGTAATTTAGATAAATCACTTTTAATTTCACTGACGGCTAAATTGTCCTGTGAATTTACAGCGTTGGCGTTGTGATTAGATTGAGTTGAGAGTAAGGCATCTAAGCCTCTACCTAATCCACGTTTACGAGTAGACATTATTGTTCCTTTGAATTTTGTTATGCGGCTTTTATTTTATTCGAACGTCTTAACATCTCACCAGCTAATGCTAAATATGCTTTTGCACCAGATGATGATTTATCGTAATACATAACAGGCGCACCAAAGCTCGGTGCTTCTGCTAATCTGACATTTCTTGGGATCACCGTTCGATAAACTTTATCACCAAAATGATGTTTTAATTGTTCTGATACATCATTTGCTAATCGATTTCTTGGGTCATACATTGTACGTAATATCCCTTCAATCTTTAAATTTGGATTCACCACTGTCGCTAATTGCGAAATAGTATCCATTAACGCAGTTAAACCCTCCAATGCATAATATTCACATTGCATTGGCACAATAACAGAGTCAGCTGCCGCCATCGCATTTACTGTTAACATATTTAATGATGGCGGGCAGTCTATAAAAATATAATCATATTGATCTTGGATTTTAGCTAATGCATTTTTAAGGCGTAATTCGCGACCGTACATTTCCATCATTTTAACTTCAGCAGCAGTAATGTCTCCGTTACCTGCAATTAAATCAAATCCACCTGAAGTTTCTTTAATAATAATTTTATCAAGTGGAGTGTCATTGACTAATAAATCATAGGTGCTGTATTCAACATCATATTTATCAACACCAGATCCCATCGTTGCATTACCTTGAGGATCTAGGTCAACTAACAATATTTTACGTTTCGTTGCAGCCATTGATGCTGCAAGATTAACTGCTGATGTTGTTTTTCCAACACCGCCTTTTTGATTGGCTATTGCTATTATTTTTGCCACGATATCCTCAGTACTAACTAATGTTTTTTAGTAAAACGAGATGTCTTTCACCATCCAATTCAGGAATAACTAAATTATGAACTTGTTTAACTTCTACAAAATTAGGTAGTTCATCAAGCTCTTGTTGATCTAATTGACCTTTTAGAGCGAAAAACAATCCATCTTCAGCAACTAAATGATGACTCCAATTTACCATATCTGAAATAGATGCAAAGGCTCTACTTAACACCCCTGCATATTGACCTTGGTGATCTTCAACTCGGCTTTGTAATGGCGTGATATTGTCTAACTTTAATTCGTGTTTTGCTTGAGTAATAAATCGAATTCGTTTCCCTAGAGAATCTAATAAGGTGAACTCATAATCCGGATTTACTATTGATAATGGAATACCCGGTAAACCAGGACCTGTTCCAACATCTATAAACTTGTTATTAATATTTGATACTTCAGATAAGTGAGGACTTACTACCAAGCTATCTACTATATGTTTAACTAACATTTGTTCAGGTTGGCGAACAGACGTTAAGTTATATGCTTTATTCCATTTATTCAACATCTCAACATAAGCGACCAACTTATCTATTTGTTGATCACTTACTTGCAGGTCTGTTTTAGCAATTAACTTAGCTAATTTAGCTTTTAACATAAAATAGTAGATTCAAGATTTATTCAATTATCTTAAAAGTATAACTATCTAAATCTGTCATACCTAGCGTTAATTTGAAAAACTTTTTTATCCCCTATAAACAAACACATTACGCTGATTTGCGTAATGCGCCCTGTTTTTTAAGATAAACCAGTAATAATGATATTGCGGCAGGTGTTATTCCTGAAATTCTTGATGCCTGACCGATGGTTTCCGGACTAGCATCTTTTAGTTTTGCTATAACTTCGTTTGATAAACCACTAACTGTTGAATATTCAAAGTCAGCAGGCAGTATGGTTTGTTCATGACGTTGTAGTTTCTCTATTTCAAGTAACTGACGGTCTATATAACCTTGGTATTTTATTTGTATCTCAGCTTGTTCACCAGCTTGAACGTTATCACAAGCAGGACCTATTCCTTCAATAGCCATAAGGTCGTTGTATCTGACCTCTGGTCGCCTAACTAATTCTTCCAAACTTGCTTCACGTGTCATTGGACTTTTTAATAAAGCGTTAACTTGTTTGAGCGCTATATGATCTGGATGGATCCATGTTGATTTTAAACGTTGTTTTTCAGTAGCAATTTTTTCCATTTTTGCGTTAAATAACTGCCAGCGTTTATCACAAACTAATCCAAGTTCACGGCCTTTTTCAGTTAAACGAATATCAGCATTATCTTCTCTAAGCATTAATCTATATTCAGCACGACTTGTGAACATTCGGTATGGTTCTTTGGTACCTAATGTAGCCAAATCATCAATTAATACACCGATATAAGCTTTATCTCTTGTTGGTGTCCACTGGTCTTTTTCTTGTGAACGTAAAGCTGCATTTGTTCCAGCTACTAAACCTTGAGCAGCAGCTTCTTCGTAACCGGTTGTGCCATTTATTTGGCCAGCGAAATATAAACCATTAATAAATTTAGTTTCTAAAGTTTGTTTTAAATCTCTAGGATCAAAATAATCATATTCAATTGCATAACCAGGTCTTGTTATATGCGCATTTTCAAAACCTTTGATAGAACGTACTAATTCAATTTGTACGTCAAAAGGCAAACTTGTAGATATTCCGTTTGGATAAATTTCGTGTGTTGTTAGCCCTTCTGGTTCAACAAATATTTGATGCTGATCTTTATCTGCAAAGCGAACAATTTTATCTTCAATTGATGGACAATAACGTGGACCAATTCCTTCGATTACGCCTGAGTACATAGGTGATCTATCTAATCCACCACGTATAATATTATGGGTGTTTTCATTGGTATAAGTTATAAAACAAGGTACCTGATTAGGATGTGTATTTTTTTCACTTATGTAAGAAAAGTATGGTGTTGGTGTATCACCAGGTTGTTCTTGCATTACTGAGAAATCAATGCTTCTTGCGTCTATTCTAGGTGGAGTTCCAGTCTTTAAACGGTCAACTCTAAATGGTAATTCTCTTAATCTATCAGCAAGCGCAATTGATGGAGGATCGCCAGCTCTACCACCAGAGTGGTTTTCTAAGCCAATATGGATTTTTCCACCAAGAAAGGTCCCTACGGTTAGTACTATAGATTGGGCTTTAAATTTTAACCCCATTTGTGTTACTACACCGACAACGGTTTCGTTTTCAACAATTAAATCATCACATGACTGTTGAAATATTTTTAGGTTTGGCTGATTTTCGAGTGTTTCTCTAACAAACGCTTTATATAAAATTCGATCTGTTTGCGCTCTAGTTGCTCTGACAGCTGGTCCTTTTGATGAATTTAAGGTTCTAAACTGTATACCAGCTGTATCTGCGGCAAGTGCCATTAACCCACCAAGTGCATCAATTTCTTTTACTAAATGACCTTTTCCTATACCACCAATTGCTGGATTACATGACATTTGACCTAATGTATCAATGTTATGGGTTAACAAAAGTGTACTTTGACCCATTCTTGCAGATGCAAGTGCAGCTTCTGTTCCTGCGTGGCCACCACCAACTACGATTACATCAAATTGTTCAGCAAAAATCATTTATACCTCGAATTACTTTTAACCAATTTTCAATAGGGATTAAAATAAAGATCCTCTAAAAAAGGGCGCGTATTCTATCTTTCTTTTTACTTTAATGAAATGGTTATTTTTTATTCATAACATCTCTATTTTCCTAGAGTGTCTGCTCTTATATATATAAGATCTTTTTAAAGATCTTTTATTATTTTAATTATTAACTAATCTTATTTTGTTAGTAAGTTCTATTTTTTATATTATTACATAGACTTAGCTCGAGCATATCTTGTGATCATTCTTTGATCTAATAGGGTTTAACCTGAACATAAAAACTAGGGTTATCCACATGCACTTTATTTTCAATAGTTATATTCTGGATATCTTCAGTTAGATCAAAGGATCTTAACGATCTTATACACAGGTGATATTAAATAGACTAACCTTGTGTTGATAATGTGGATAAGCTGAGTACATAGTGTGAAAAGGTTATTTGTTGTTCAAGATAGGCGATGTTGTGTTAATAACAATTAAGATCCAAAATTTTCATTGGATCTTAATTATTTGTTACTAAAACTTAATTACAGGGTATCAAGATCTATAATTTTAGGTAAATAATCAGTTAACCATCTTATTACTATGTCTTCCGGCATTTCATCTTCCATTGCATCTACTTTTAAAATAGGTGCTATTAGTTCACTATTTAACTTTGTAAGTTGTTCACTAATAGATATACCTGCCTGGCAAAATGTGTCGTAATTAGAATCACCAAGTGCAATTATTATCAACTTTTGACCACTTAGGTTTACATCTTCTTTGCTAAGTGATTGTATGAAAGGTTGTAAGTTAGGAGGGATTTCTCCAGCTCCATGTGTTGATGTTATTACCATCCATAAAGTAGAGGCCTTTAATTCCTCTAATTTTGGCTCTAGGCTTGCTTTAGCTTGGATATTATTAGCAGCTAATAGCTCTAGTACTTCATCAGCTACATATTCAGCAGTACCTGTCTCTGTTCCTATAATTAAGTCAATCATACTTTTCTTTCTAATAAGTTAATGAATATTATTTACCAATACAAAACGAACTAAAGATGCGCCCTAATAAGTCATCAGAACTAAACTCACCGGTTATTTCATTCAAGTGTTGTTGCGCTATTCTTAATTCTTCAGCCAAAATCTCACCAGCAATATATGATTGTAGCTGTTCTTTACCTGTTAATAGATGGGCATAGGCTGCGTCTAATGCATCTAAATGTCGACGTCTTGCCATAAAGGTACCTTCTGTTGTGCCTTGGAATCCCATTGCTTTTTTAAGGTGAGCTTTAAGCTCTGAGATCCCAATGTCATGCTGAGCAGAAATTGATAAAACAGGTATGTCACCATCTATGTATATTTTTTGTTGGTCTAGTTTTACTAAATCAATTTTATTGCGAATGATAGTGACGGGCATATCTTTTGGTAATTTAGCCATAAATTCAGGCCAAATCAGGCTTGGGTCTAAACTTGTATTTTCACTGGCATCAACAAGTAATAACACTTGATCAGCCGTGTTTATTTCTTTCCAAGCTCGCTCAATACCTATTTGTTCTACTTTGTCTGTGCTTTCTCTAAGTCCTGCTGTGTCTATAATATGTAATGGCATGCCATCAATGTGTATATGTTCTTTCAATACATCACGGGTAGTTCCTGCTATCTCTGTTACGATTGCAGATTCTTTACCGGATAAGGCATTTAATAAAGATGATTTACCAGCGTTAGGTTTACCGGCAATAACCACTTTCATACCTTCACGTATGATTGCGCCTTGTTTTGCTTGGCTTTGTACTGTTACTAAATAATTAATGATGTCTAGTAAGTCTTTTTCTACCTTTCCGTCAGATAAAAAGTCGATTTCTTCATCTGGGAAATCTATAGCAGCTTCTACATATATTCGTAAGCGGATCATTTGTTCAACAAGGTGATTAATCTTCTTTGAAAACTCACCTTGTAGCGATAGCATTGCTGATTTTGCAGCTTGTACTGAATTACTTTCTATTAAATCAGCGATTGCTTCTGCTTGAGCTAAATCAATTTTGTCATTTAAAAAAGCACGTTCTGAAAACTCGCCAGCACGGGCTAAACGAATACCTTCAATTTTAGTAATTTGTTGTAATAACATATCAACAATTATTGGACCGCCATGACCTTGAAGTTCTAACACATCTTCACCGGTAAATGAATTTGGACCTTTAAAAAAGAGTGCGATGCCTTGGTCCAATAATTCACCATCTAATGCTTTAAATGGTAGATAGTCTGCATACCGAGTTTTTGGACATTTACCTAAAATCTTATTTGCTACTGATTCAGCATGTGGGCCGGATACTCTTATTATACCGACACCTCCTTTTCCTGGGGCTGTTGCTTGTGCAGCTATAGTGTCATTTGAGGAGGATAATAGGGTCATTTGAGAATCTCTTTGAATTTAATGCAATAAAAAAGGCGACTTAATAGTCACCTTTGATTTTAACTCAATTTTAAAAAACAGTTCAGCACTTTTACTAAACCGTTTTATATGAATTATTTTTTAGCTGCGTTTTTTTTATCGATATTGCGGTAAATAACTAACATTTGAATGATAGATATTACATTTGAAACAAACCAATATAAAACCAGACCGGCAGGAAACATGATAAAGAATACCGAGAATACTACTGGCATCCATAACATCATTTTACGTTGCATAGGATCTGTGGTTGGTGATGGAGACAACTTCTGCATTAAGAACATAGAAGCACCAAACAAGGCTGGTAAAATATAATATGGGTCAGCAGCTGAAAGGTCAGATATCCATAAACCAAATGGTGCATGACGTAACTCAACACTTTCTAAGAATACCCAATATAACGCTAAGAAAATTGGCATTTGTAAAAGTAGAGGTAAACAGCCACCCATTGGATTTACTTTTTCTTTCTTATATAGCTCCATGGTTGCTTGACCGAACTTCTGACGGTCATCACCAAAGCGTTGTTTTAATTGTTCCATTTTTGGTTGTAGAGCACGCATTTTAGCCATTGATTCGTATTGTTTCTTTGTTAATGGAAACATCAACATTTTAACAAATACAGTGATCAATATAATAGCGATACCCCAGTTACCAACAACACCATATATAGTGATAAGTAATGAGAATAAGATTTGACTGATAAACCATAAGATACCGTAATCAACTGTTAAATCTAAGGTTTCATGGATGTTACCAAGCTCTTCTTGGTTTTTAGGACCAGAGAATAATGTGGCTCTAGCTTCTATTATCTCGCCTGAATTAACAACAATAACTGGAGATTTAACACCTATTATTGCAGATTGGCTATTACCTAATACTCTAGAGTAAATATTATTTTGTTGGTCTTTGGCTGGTACCCAAGCACTTACAAAGTAATGTTGGATCATACCTACCCAACCACCAAGTGTGTTTGTATTAAGAGATTTATCAGTCATGTCATCAAAGTCATAATGTTCATATGACTCATCAGCAGTAGAGTAAGCACCGCCACGATAGGTTGGCATCATCATACTGCCATCATCACCTGAGAAATCTTGCTTTAACTGATAAAAAGGTTGGATTTCTAATGGTAATGAAGTGGTGTTTTTTACATTAAATGAAACTTCAATTGAGTGTTTATTAGGTTCAAAGTAAAACGTCTTTGTTACTTCTAACCCTTCTTTAGATATATATGTCATAGGAACAACAAGAGTATTATTGTCCATTACCCATTCTGTTTTCGCTATATTATAAAGAGGGCGACCTTCACCAGATGCATCTGGACCATTACGTCCTATCAACCCAGATTGGGCTACATAAACTGTTGGCTGTTGAGATAGCAATACAAACTTATCGTCAGATTGATGTTCTGCATCATGTTTTAATAAAACAGTTTGAACAACATCACCACCTTTAGTATCAATTTTCACCTCAAATGTATCTGTGGTAACAGTAACTAAATGTTGTTCTTGTTTTGGAGCTTCAACGATTGGTGAATTAGAAGATGATGGTAAGTCATCATTCATTTCATTCGAAACCGGTAAAGCTGAACCAACGGTATTATTAACAGTTTGTTCTGTTTGAGCCGGAACTTGTGGAGCTGGGGAATAGTCAACGAGCCATTGTTGATATAACAAGAAGCTTACTAATACTAAACCAATAACTAAAAATGAACGTTGCGATTCCATAGAGCTTAATTCTCTTTTTTATCTATGTTTAATTGAGATGAACTTGGTACAGGATCAAATCCACCTTGACTGAATGGGTGACATCTTAAAATACGTTTTAAACTTAGCCAACTACCTTTTATAGAACCATGCTGATCAAGTGCATCTATTGCATATTCTGAACAACTTGGATAAAACCGACATTTAGCTGGAAACCAAGGGCTGATGGCCTTTTGGTAAAACCTTATTATTATTTTAAGGATTGTTCGCAGCGTAGAGTTATTTTTTTCCATAATTTATTCAGTTGTTTGTGCAGATGTTTATTGTCTGCTTCACCTATTTGGTTTCTGGCAATGACTACTATATCAATATTGGGCAAATTATGTTGATTTAAACGGAAGCTATCGCGAATTATTCGTTTAATTCTATTTCTACCCACGGCAGTCTTTTCTTTTTTCTTAGCAATCGTTAATCCAATACGGGGATTTTCTAGATCATTAAATTTAGCTAATATTGTGATGTGATCAGAAACTGCTTTAACTGGGTGGTCAAAAACGCGGGAAAATTGAGAGGGAGTTACAAGGCGTAACTCCCTTGGAAAAGTATTACTTTTCACTTTTATGCAGAAAGACTAGAACGTCCTTTAGCACGACGACGAGCTAATACAGCACGGCCGTTTTTTGTTGCCATACGAGCACGGAAACCGTGACTACGTTTACGTTTTAGAACGCTAGGTTGAAATGTACGTTTCATATTAAATCCATCCGATCGGTTTAACTAATTAATGTAAATATTCCGCAGGTCGCGACCCCTGCAGGGTCCCAAAAAAGGACGCCGAATAATATAGATAGATGGAATAATAGTCAACACAATGATCCAAAAAAAACTAAGTTAGTAAGATATACACAATTTTAGCCAAATAAAACCAACTATTGTGTATAACTTTGCCTTTTTTAGCGTATTTTGTTCATAAATGAATATCTAATATCTATCGGTAAAATAGCAGGTGCAACTCAAATATTACACGTGTTTTACCTAATAAGTAGTAGCTGATATTTTAATTGACGTTTATTCATATTCTTTGTTGAGTTTGTGGATAAATCTAAGGCATAATAGCCAATGCTTTTTCGCTTATAAATAATTATAACCGTACATCATATTAGGATAATCAGTGTATACATCTCTTTGGCAAAGTTGCTTGCAAGTACTAGAGCAAGAATTAACTTTGCAACAGTTCAATATGTGGATCCGTCCGCTGCAGTTACATAGCTCAGAAAAGCTAATAACTCTGTATGCGCCCAATCGATTCGTATTGGATTGGGTACGAGACAAATACATGGTACGCATCTCAGAATTGTTAAATCAATTTGGTGATCCTGAAAATATCCCCAGTATTAATTTTGATGTAGGTTCAAAAATTGTTAATGCACCGAGCAATTTAGCTCCAGCACAACAACCAGCGTCTAATAATATTACGACTCAATCTTCTCCTTCTAGAGTTGCGCCAGTCAATAACGCACCAATACGCACCAACCATAAATCGAATATTAATGAATCTTATACCTTTGATAGTTTTGTAGAAGGTAATAGTAACCAATTAGCTCGTGCAGCAGCTATGCAAGTGGCCGATAATCCAGGTAATGCTTATAACCCACTGTTTTTATATGGTGGGACTGGGTTAGGTAAAACTCACTTATTACACGCTGTTGGTAATGGCATCATGGCTAAAAAGAAAGATGCCAAAGTGGTCTATATGCATTCTGAACGTTTTGTACAAGACATGGTTAAAGCTCTCCAGAATAATGCAATTGAAGAATTCAAACGTTATTACCGTGGTTTAGATGCACTATTAATAGATGATATTCAA
Source organism: Psychrosphaera sp. (assembly GCA_034111705.1). Taxonomy (GTDB): domain Bacteria; phylum Pseudomonadota; class Gammaproteobacteria; order Enterobacterales; family Alteromonadaceae; genus Psychrosphaera. The sequence goes on along the minus strand of JAWUWS010000047.1, from coordinate 6,891 downwards.
TTTTTCGCTAAAAAAGACAGATCACAAGAAGAGTTTTTCCATACCTTTAATGCTTTGCTAGAAGGTAACAAACAGATAATTTTAACATCAGACAGATATCCAAAAGAAATTGATGGTGTTGAAGATAGACTAAAAAGTCGATTTGGCTGGGGCTTAAATGTTCCAATTGAGCCTCCTGAGTTAGAAACTCGAGTGGCTATTTTGATGAAAAAAGCCCATCAAAGTAAAGTTAAAATCCCTGAAGAAGTAGCCTTTTTTATAGCGAAAAGATTACGCTCTAATGTAAGAGAGTTAGAGGGGGCACTTAATAGGGTGATAGCGAACGCTAACTTCACTGGAAGGCCAATCACAATTGATTTTGTTAAAGACGCGTTAAGAGATTTATTAGCACTACAAGATAAACTAGTTACAATTGATAATATCCAAAAAACAGTGGCTGAATATTTTAAAATTAGAGTTGCTGATATATTGTCTAAACGTCGTAGTCGTTCAGTTGCAAGACCAAGACAAATTGCTATGTCATTGGCAAAAGAATTAACTAACCATAGCTTGCCAGAAATTGGTGATGCTTTTGGTGGCAGAGACCATACAACCGTTCTACATGCGTGTAGGAAGATCAAAGAATTAAAAGAAGAAAGCCACGAAATAAAAGAAGATGTTCAAAACCTGAACAGAATCTTATCGTCGTAAGCTGGGAATAAACAAATGCATATAATAATCAGAAAAGAAGCATTATTAAGACCGTTAACTTTAGTATCTGGTGCAATTGAACGTAAACATACGTTACCAATACTGTCTAACGTTTTGATTGAAACTTCATTAGAGGAAGTTAAGTTTACAGGAACCGATATGGAAGTTGAGTTAATCGCTTCTGCTGTACCTGGTAATGTTATTCAAGCTGGTGCTATTACTGTACCGGCTAAAAAGTTATTTGATATATGTCGTTCATTACCTGATAACTCTGAAATTGAATTTAAAGTAGATGGTCATTCAGCTGTTGTTAAGTCGGGCAAAAGTAAATTTAGTCTTTCTACATTACCAGCAAGTGATTATCCAAACCTTGAAGAGTGGTCGAGTTCGGAACAGATTGAATTAACACGTCATGCGTTGAGAGCACTTATAGAGAGCACTCACTTCTCAATGGCTAACCAAGACGTTCGTTACTACTTAAATGGAATGTCTTTTGAGTTAGAACCTAATTTGATTAGAACTGTCTCTACAGATGGTCACAGATTGGCCTTAGCGCAACAACCTATTGTTAATGGGCTTACGGAGCAAAGACAAGTTATCGTGCCGCGTAAAGCCGTACTGGAGATTATTCGTTTATTAGAAGATGATGATGCGGTTATTCAATTGCATATTGGCTCTAATCATATTCGTATAAAAGAACAGAATTTTATATTCACTACAAAATTAGTAGATGGCCGTTTTCCTGACTATCGTAGAGTACTTCCGCAAGGTGGTGATAAAACCATTATCGCAGATAAATCTATGTTGAAAGAGGTATTCCAGCGCGTTTCAATCTTATCTAATGAAAAATTCAAAGGTGTTCGTTTAAACCTTTCTAATGGCGAATTATTAGTTTCTGCTAATAACCCAGAGCAAGAGCAAGCGGAAGAATCTGCAGTTGTAGATTATACGGGGGATTCATTAGAAATAGGCTTTAACGTGTCTTATATGATTGATGTGTTAAATAATATTAAAACAGACACAGTTAAAATAATGTTAGCGGACTCAAATAGCAGTGCGTTAATAGAAGGCTATGATGACGGTTCAAGTTTGTATGTTGTTATGCCGATGAAACTTTAGTTAATCATTTTTAATGCTGATATCCCAATTAAAGATATTCGGGTTTCGTAATATAGAAACAGCATGTTTAATAACAGATAAACAAGTTAATGTTTTTTATGGTAAAAATGGCAGTGGAAAAACAAGTATATTAGAATCTTTGTTTTTTCTGAGTAGAGCTAAGTCGTTCAGAACCAGTAAAAAAAGTGAATTGTTAAAAGATGGTTGTTCTATGTTGGCCGTTAGTGCAGATTTGGAACAGCAGTCTAACACCCATAAGTTGGGGATTGGGTTACAAGGGAATGGAACGTCTAAGTTAAAGCTTGATGGCGATGTGGTAACCAAGTTGTCGCAAGCGTCTATTCTGTTCCCTACTCAATTGATTACACCTGAGAGCTTTGATGTGTTTTGGAGTTCACCAAAAGCACGTAGAAGCTTTTTTGATTTTGGTTTGTTCCACGTGGAACATGAATTTCAAAATGATTGGATTGCTTATAATAAAACATTAAAACAAACCAATGCACTGTTAAGACGTGGTGGTACGAACGAAAGAGAGCTACTTTTTTGGTACAGGGGTTTAGTTGATTTAGCTCAAAAAATTGATGATTTTCGAGAGTTGTTTTTAGAAAAACATTTTTCGAAAGCAATCAGCGGATTAGCGGTAGAGCTAGAGAGTAACGAACGAACTGACTTATTGAAAAATTTAGCCATACGTTACAAAAAGAAAGCACTTGAGCAAGAAGTATCTGATGAAATGTTGTTGAAGCAAATTGACAAAGACATCCGATATAAACAAGTGGGGTTTGGTCCTAATCGAGCTGATTACATGTTTATAAAAGATGGAGAAGATATGTCTAGTCGTCTATCAAGAGGACAGGCAAAAATGCTTTTTTATCTATTAGTTGTTGCTATGGTGAACATCATAAAACAAACAACTAAGAAAAATATTTTGTTGTTGGTTGATGATTTACCGTCAGAGGTAGATCAACAAACAAGACAAACGATGCTGGAAATGCTTTTGCATTCTCAAGCACAAATTTTCGTTACAGGGATAGAGAATAATATTGCAATGGAATTTATGAATTACACAGATTCTGTCAACGTGTTCCACGTGGAACATGGAACCGTCAGACAAGAAAGTATGGAGCAGATATGTCCGTAGAAAATGATTATGATTCGGCTAGTATTAAGGTATTAAAAGGCCTTGATGCTGTTCGTAAACGTCCGGGAATGTATATTGGTGACACTGACGATGGCTCAGGTTTACACCATATGGTTTTCGAAGTACTTGATAACTCTATAGATGAAGCTTTAGCTGGTCATTGTAGTGAAATCGTTGTAAAGATTCATTTAGATGGTTCTGTATCTGTTCGAGATAACGGACGTGGTATTCCAACAGAAATTCATCCAGAAGAAGGTGTTTCTGCAGCAGAAGTTATCATGACCGTTCTTCATGCCGGCGGTAAGTTTGGTGGTGAAGATTCAGGTTATAAAGTATCTGGTGGTTTGCACGGTGTTGGTATTTCAGTTGTAAATGCATTAAGCGACAAATTACTTCTTAACATTCGTCGTAACGGTAAGTTATACGAACAAGAATATAAATTAGGTGAGCCAGTAGCGCCATTAGCTGCTATTGGTGATGCAACAGAAAATGGTACTGAAGTTCGTTTTTGGCCAAGCCCAACAACTTTTTCTAACATACAATTCCATTTTGATATTCTAGTTAAGAGAATTAGAGAACTATCTTTCTTAAACTCAGGCGTATCTATTCGTATTATTGATGAGCGTGAAGAAGATAAAAGTGAGCACTTTTACTTTGATGCTGGTGTCAAAGCGTTTGTTGATTATTTAAATATGAACAAAACACCAGTAAATCAAGAAATTTTCTATTTCAATCTAGAAAAAGATGATGGCATCATGGTTGAAGTTGCCATGCAGTGGAATGATTCATTCCAAGAAAACATTCTTTGTTTTACTAATAATATACCTCAACGCGATGGTGGAACTCACTTAAGTGGTTTTAGAGGAGCATTAACTCGTACACTTAATAATTACATTAGTTCTGAAGGCCTTAATAAAGGCAAAGGTAAGAGTAAAGGTGCATTAGAAGTATCTGCTAGTGGTGACGATGCTCGTGAAGGTTTAACCGCTGTTGTTTCTGTAAAAGTACCAGATCCTAAATTTTCTTCACAAACTAAAGATAAGTTAGTTTCTTCTGAAGTTAAAAGTGCAGTAGAACAAGCTATGGGTGAAAAATTACAAGATTATCTTGTAGAGAACCCAACTATTGCAAAACTAATTGTAATGAAGATTATAGATGCAGCTAGAGCTCGTGAAGCGGCTCGTAAAGCACGTGAAATGACTAGACGTAAAAGTGCATTAGATATTGCAGGCTTGCCTGGTAAGCTTGCTGATTGTCAGGAAAAAGATCCTGGTAAGTCAGAACTATATATAGTGGAAGGGGACTCTGCTGGCGGTTCAGCCAAGCAGGGACGAAACCGGAAGAACCAAGCAATTTTGCCTCTTAAAGGTAAGATTTTGAACGTAGAAAAAGCGCGTTTTGATAAGATGATATCTTCTCAGGAAGTAGGTACGCTAATCACTGCATTAGGTTGTGGTATTGGACGTGACGAATACGACCCAGAGAAACTTCGTTATCATAATATTATTATCATGACCGATGCCGACGTGGATGGATCTCATATCCGTACATTGTTGCTAACATTCTTTTATCGTCAAATGCCGGAACTTGTAGAGCGTGGTTATATTTATATAGCACAACCACCTTTATATAAAGTTAAGAAAGGTAAGCAAGAACGTTATATTAAAGATGATGAAGTATTAACTGAATACTTAACCACATTAGCGCTTGAAGGTAGTACGTTACATTTAAGTACTGAAGCACCTGCGGTACATGGCCTTGAGTTAGAAAAATTATTAAGGCAGTTCCATTTAGCGGAATCTAGCCTTAATCGTTTATCGAAGAAGATTAACCCTAAAATATTGTCAGGGTTAATGTTCCAAAAGTCTTTATTATCATCACAGTTAGACAATGAAGCTAATGTTGTAAACTGGATTGAAAGTTTCACTAAATACTTAAATGAAAATGAAACGGAAGGTGTAAATTACACACCTTTAACCGTTTTTGATGAAGAACGTAAATTAACTCTTCCAAAAATTAGAGTTAGACAACATGGTGTTGACCGTGACTATACATTCACTAAAGACTTCATTGATTCAAATGAATATAAAAATGTAATAGAAATAGCCAACATTAATATGGACCTTCTTGAAGAAGGTGCTTATGTGAGCCGTGGCGAAAAACGCTTCCCAATTGAACATTTTGCTCAAGCAGTAGAATGGTTAATGAAAGAATCTAAACGTGGTTTATACATACAGCGTTATAAAGGATTGGGTGAAATGAACCCTGAGCAATTGTGGGAAACTACAATGGATCCAGAACAACGTCGTATGCTACAAGTAAGAATTGAAGATGCGATTGCATGTGATCAATTATTTACAACCTTAATGGGAGATCATGTAGAACCACGTCGTGACTTCATCGAGAAAAATGCACTGAAAGTGGCTAACTTAGACGTATAAGTTAATTACATTTATTAATAAAGCCTATCAGCTAACAGCTGCTAGGCTTTATTACGTTTAAGCAACTAAATTTAATTAATAGCGTTTAAGCAACTGCATTTAAATCACAATATTTTAATAATTCCGAAAATTAACGAATAGATTAACTTATAAGGTTCAATAGAACAGAGTTATGAGCAAATATAATAGTAATACATTTCAAGGCTTAATCTTAGCGTTACAAGATTATTGGGCTAGACAAGGCTGTGTCATCATTCAACCGCTAGATATGCAAGTTGGTGCTGGTACTTTTCATCCAATGACGTTCTTACGTTCGTTAGGTCCTGAGCCTATGAGCAGTGCTTATGTTCAACCGTGTCGTCGTCCTACCGATGGCCGTTATGGCGAAAACCCAAATCGTCTACAACATTATTATCAATTCCAAGTAATGTTGAAACCATCGCCAAAGAATATTCAAGAGCTATATTTAGGCTCTCTAGAAGAGCTAGGTTTGGATACATTGGTTAACGACATACTTTTTGTTGAAGACAACTGGGAATCTCCTACGTTGGGCGCATGGGGCTTAGGTTGGGAAGTTTGGCTTAATGGCATGGAAGTAACTCATTTTACTTATTTCCAACAGGTTGGAGGGATTGAATGTTCAGCTGTAACCGGAGAAATCACTTACGGTCTTGTACGGTTAGCTATGTATTTGCAAGGTGTTTATAGTATTTATGACTTAGTTTGGACTGATGGGCCATTAGGTAAAGTTACTTATGGCGATGTTTTTCATCAAAACGAAGTTGAGCAGTCAACATATAACTTTGAACATGCAGACGTAGATGCATTATTTGCTGAGTTTGACCAAGCTGAAAAAGAAAGCCAAAAACTAATTGAAGCAAATTTACCATTACCTGCTTATGAGCAAGTAATGAAAGCATCTCATGCATTTAATATGTTAGATGCGCGCCATGCAATTTCAGTAACAGAACGTCAACGTTATATTCTACGTGTGCGTTCATTATCAAAAGCATGTGCGCAAGCTTATTATGATGCTAGAGAGAAATTAGGCTTCCCACTTTGTAAAACTAATTCTTCTGATAAGGCATAAAAATGATTAAACAAAATTTATTAATCTAGCTTGGTACAGAAGAGTTACCGCCAAAGTCGCTAAAAAAATTAGCCGTTTCTTTTTGTGAAAATTTTGAAGCTCAACTTAATAGTGCAAACTTACAGTTTGATTCTATTGAATGGTTTGCAGCTCCTAGAAGACTCGCGCTAAAAATACATAACTTAGATGAACAACAAGCGGATAAGCAAGTTGAGAAACGTGGTCCGGCAGTATCTTCGGCATTTGATGCTGATGGTAAGGCAACTAAAGCTGCTCAAGGTGGGGCTCGTGGCTGTGGGATTGATGTTACAGAAGCGACTCGCGTTAAAACCGATAAAGGTGAGTGGTTACTTCATGTTGCTACGGTAGCAGGAAAGAACATTAGCGAATTAGTAGAAGGTTTTATTGTT
>JAWUWS010000046.1:0-14820 GCA_034111705.1 Psychrosphaera sp. | reverse complement strand
TCACAGTCAACAATTTTAGGGGGTAGAATAAACGCACCATCTTTAAATAAGGAAATGTCCAGTCCAGCTTGAGTATTGGCTGTACCTGCATTTAGCTGACTATCGTCTAACTTTGGCACATTCTCACACACTTCTAATACCACTAAGGTGAAAACGCTAGTGCACAGCAATAAACCTTTGTTGATACGATTTAATAATTGCATAGTAAGTAGAGCCTTATTTCACATGTGAATCAATTGAATTAACTATAACCCTAAATACTACAGATACAATGTGTAAACATTATGGATTTTTTATTAGATATTTTTCTAAAAAAAATGAAGACATAACAGGGTAATAACGGGAAAATAACAAAAGAGCTAAGTAACAAAGGCATACATGTTTATATGAGTTTGTTTCACGCACTCTTTCTGCTAATACTTTCACGCACTCTTTCTGCTCACTTTCTTATTCAAACTAGCTTAATTCAGAGCCTACTTAAGTTTTGCGAATATGTGGTTATCGTAAAGTTGGTCATTTTTGAAGATGGCGTTTTTTAATATAGCTTCTTGTTTAAAACCAGATTTTAGTAGTAATTGCATGGAGGCGGTATTGCCAGAGAAGACGCTGGCGAATATGCGGATAATGTCTGTGTTTGCAAATACCTGCTCTGTCATTTGCTTAATAGCTACGGATGTTATTCCTTGTCGCCAATATTCTTTTGCTAACCAGTAACCAATTTCACCGGATTTTTGGTATTCAAACTCACCACGGTTAACGCCAATACAACCAACTAAAACACCGTTAAAAATAATTGCTTTAACAAGGTCACTCTGACTGCCCTCTTCTATCCACCAGCGTGCGTCTTCTTGAGTGTATGGTGAAGGGATTTTGGTTGAAAGATACTGAGTAACAAACTCGTCGTTTAACACGGTAACCAATGTTTCTGTTTCGTTTGCTATGAAATCTCTAAGTACAATCACTCAAGTTACCTCTTTGTTAATTAATGTTTTTCTTTTTAAGGGAGTTAACGCTGTTTTTGAGTAATGAAAAATAACAACAAATAACAGATGCATTCATTTAAATTACCAGTCTGGCGCATTGACGCCGTTAGGGGAGCGTGCATCTCATCGCCCACTTTATATTATAAAGTACAGCAGAACCCAGAATCGTTTATTTTACTTAATCAAAGTTGATTTTTTGCTTAAAAATTTCTGAATGCTCATCAAGTCTGTGACTCACCATTAATATTGTTGATACTTGCAAATAAGCTACTTTTTTGAGAAGGGTTAATACTAAATTCCGATTTATCTCATCTAACCCTTGCGTTGGTTCATCTAAAATTAATAACAGAGGCTTTTTCACCATAGCCCGAGCAATAAGTACAAGTCTTTGCTCTCCATAGCTAAGTTGTTGGAACATAACATCAGCTTTATCATCAATATTAAATAACGTTAGCCAATCTAGACATATCTGCTTGTGAGTATAATTAATTGGACTATATAACCCAATAGAGTCAAAGAAACCTGACGCAACAACCGTCAATACTGAACAGTTTACCCTGTAGTTTCGGTGTAAATCAGGACTCACAATCCCTAAGTGTTTTTTCACATCCCAAATTGATTCTCCATTACCTCGACGATAACCAATCACAGATACATCATTACTAAAGGTTTGTGGACAATCCCCTGTAACTAAATGCAGTAAGGTTGATTTACCACAACCATTTGGACCAGTTATTAAAGTATGTTGAAATTGAGATACTTTCAGATTTATGTTTTCGAATATGGGTTTTCCTCCATAAATAACAGAGGCACGTTTTACATCGACTAAAAGCCCGTCACTATCCTCCTTTTCCTTAACCAAGGTTGATGATAATAACTCGTCATTAAACGTCTCTAATGAAAACACCTCTGAAATGTTATCCATCGCATCATTTTTATTCAAAGATTTGAGATCAATAAATTGATTGTCATTTATAAGTGCTAGATTTGTTTCCCACAAAGGAATGTCTTGAGTATTACTGATCAAAAAGATCACCGACACTTTTTGTTGAGATAAAGTAGAAAGGAATAATGACAGTTCTTTTCTGGAGAACTGATCTAAATCATCAAATGGATTATCTAAAATTAAGAACTTACACCCTTCTAAAATAGCTTTAACTATAAGTAATTTTTTGGACTCTCCAGAGCTGAGTAAACGATAGCCGGTGTCTAACCTGTGAGTCAAATTACATAGAGATAATAATGGATGATCAAGCGACGCTTCTGGTAAAAATTCTCTTACCTTTGTGCCAAAATCTATTTCATCAGTAATATCAGTTTCATCTATTTTAAGCTCATTCTCATACACAGCTTGCAGCGCTTCAAAAGAAACAACTCTTATTTCATCGGTTTTTGGTAGTACATATTTATCAGCCTTAAATGCGTGAATCTTGCCTAATAACAACTGATCTATAAATTGTTTTCCAGAGCCATTTCGACCTAATACCGTGTAACTATCACCGGCTACAACTTGCCAGCTTTTGATTTCTAACTTAGCGTGTATAAAATTCACTAGCTCTATCATTACATCCCCACAAACAACAACGACAACTGAGAGACCCACTTTAAATTAAAACCAACTGACTTTGTAGACTGTAGATATGTTTTTATAAATGTTTATATAGAGAAACAAACGTTAGCGAAGACACACATCTTTATTTGAGTTGCTTCTATTGTTCATTTGAGTGGTACCTACGGGCTTTGCTTCCATTAATACTCCTTGCTAGATTCACAATGGTATTCGTTATGACGTTACGGTATCCTTTAAAATAGTTATTCAATTCAATATATTACTTTAACATTGCTAGGACGCTTTTAATGCTCAAATACTTTTCTTCTCTGCAATCAACTTCGGCTGCACAACTCTCTTCGCCTGAACAACTTCAACCGCCATCGGTTTCTTTGCGTTTTATCGTTGCGTTATTAATGTTTATCTATTTTGAAATTGGCTACATTTGGTCGGCTCGTGATGTATCAAGTTACGCATACGATGGAGCTATTTGGCTTGATAGTGTATTGCCTCTGGTTCCCTTTTTTATTGTTTTCTATATGCTCGGTTATTTGTTTGTGTTTTCGCCGTGTTTTACACTCAAAAATAAAGTGGATTTTTATTGGGGAACGGCTATTTTCTTTTTAATTCTTAGCATCAGTTTTTTAATCTTTAAACACTTTCCTGTTGTGATGGAAAAAACAATTGCAACAAGTAGCGATGGGTTCTCCCAACTCACACAATTTCAACAAAAAGCCGATACTAAGTTTAACAATTTTCCGAGTTTGCACGTGTCATTAAACCTATTCGCATTTTTTATATTCACCCATAATACTAAAAAGTTATTTTGGGCTGTTTTACCTCTGCCAATACTCATTATTGCCTCTACCCTATTGGTAAAACAACATCTGATTATAGACGTTGTTGGTGGAGTCACACTTGCGTTGTTAGCATATCAGCTGTTTAAAATAGCTACATCTATATGGAGAAAAGTGGCATTTTCTGCTTTTGTTGTAAGCCTAATAGCGACTCTGACGGTACTGCTTATGAATATTGATATGCTAGCGCGAATTTATCGCATAGTCATAAAATTTGCTAAAAATGCATCTGTTGGTATATCTAGCGAAATAATAATTCTGATAGTTGTATTAACTGCGATTGGCTGGTACTTATTAAAGCGGTTTAAGCGCTAACCACAAGTAAAAGGCTAGCTAAATTAGATGTTTAGGGTCAGATGAAATACAACTCTAAATAGTCATATTGTCCCCCAAACGGTCTAACACTATTGCGCAGAACTTGGTATTTAACTCACCTTTGGTTATCGTAGAATTGGTCATTTTTGGATTCAACGTTGGCTTTATAATTGAGTTAGCTTTTATAAATTTAGGCTCGGGTTACTTGTCTTGTAAACGAGCTTGATATTTATAGAAATCCAATGCTGGTAATTGGTTTTCTTTGCAAAGCGCAATAATTGATAATTCACTATTTTGCTGTTGTGCAATTATTTGCGGCCAATCGGCTAATATTCTTCGTATCATATTACCACCTAAAATACGCAAGCTATATTTCCAATACGATGAAATTTGGAGGTAATATGAAAGTTACACTATATTAAGTACATACTTACGTTCCTTTCAATATTTTATATGTAGGTATATATAATTTATTAAAAATAACAATAGGTTATCCCCTATATAAAATCACATTTATATAGTTTAGCTTGTTACGAATTAGTAGTGAGTGATTTTGAGTCTTAAAATAAACCATCTAATCTCTAATTAACAAGGTGACAAATGTTCCAATGGAGTTCTGTGGGAGTAGTATTTTATCTATTTTTAGTATCATTCTCATTTGTTGTGAAAGCCACTGACCTCTCATCAAATAAAGTAATATTGAACGCTGAGCAAACCAATTTTTTTTCTAATATTCAATATCAATCAACGGATTTGACTTTTGATGAAATAATACAATATTCGGATGGTTGGAAAAATGTAACCTCCACTATGTTCAATGCTGGTTTTTCACCTAAGGTCTATTGGCTTAAGCAAGAGCTGGAAAATACTACTGAGAACAAAGAGTGGTTTTTAACCTTAGACAATACCCGGCTTGATTTTGTAGATTTTTATTTAATCAGTGATGGTGTCCTACAACATCTATCTTCTGGTGATCAACGTCCACTTTCAGGACAACTGTCTTCTAATCCAACATTTAAATTTCACTTACCTTCAAAAAAATCGGCACAACTATATTTACGCATACAGTCAGAGTCACAAGTTGCTTTTTTACCGCAAATACGAAGCAGCTTCGTTTACGGGCAATACCATTCATTAGTGATAACAATTCATGTTCTCTACATATTTATCCTAGTCTTTTTTATAGCTTTACAAATAATCTTAACTAAACAAATAGCCAATAAAATCAACATATATTACACCATCGGTATTTGTTTTGGATTTGCCTACTGTTTATTTTACTTCGGAGAAGGCAACTTATTATTTTGGCCCGACAATAGTGTAATAAAAAATTTGGACATCTTTATTTTCGCTCTGTTTTTCTGCATCTTTTTTTCTTTATTTTTACAAAAATATTTGAGTAGCTCTGTATCTATGCCTGTTTTACATACTTTATTAAATGGATACATAATTTTGGTCTTTATAAGCATAATAATTACCTTGTTTTCCGTAGGTAATTTTGTACGTGTTATATTGGTCTTATTAGCGGGGACTGGCTTATTTTTATTTACCTTTATCGGGACTGTTAGGGCCATTCAACAAAATAATTACTGGAGCTTATGGCTTTCGACTCCACTTATTTTTACAATTATAGCTCTATTTATTTACGTTGGTACCTTTCTTGAATTGTTATCTTATACAACAATCACATCCAAACTAGTCTTATGGTCTGTGCCTTTTGATGCAATATTGATAACGTTAAGTGTAATATTCAGGCATTATGCCTTGCACCATGAACGTGACGAATTATTAGTAAAATTAGAGAATATTTCAAAGCAGTATAATGATGTTTCTTCGGAACAGTCATTATCAGATAATATCAATCAGCAAGAGCTAAAGAATCGTCTCAATAATATTAACCCTCACACAACCATCATTAAATTGGTTCAATACCTTGATAAAGAAAAACCATTTTTAGAACCCCACCTTAGTCTTGAGAAGGTAGCTTCAGTTATAAACGTACGTTCAGACCAATTATCGACTTTAATAAACTCTGAACTCAGCACTTCTTTTCCAACCCTGATCAATATTAAACGACTAAACATGGCCGCTAATTTACTTAAAGATAACCCGAATAAAAACATTATAAACATAGCCTTAGAATGTGGATTTAACTCTAAAAGTAATTTCAATCGATTATTTAAAGAGCATTTTGACACTACACCTACTCTTTACCGAAAATCATTAAATTAATCCTAGCCAAGGTATTTCAATGCCCGCATCATAAGTTTAGAAATGGTTTTATTTTTAACGTCCCATATCATGATTTAGGACGAACTGATTTATCCCTCATATTACTATCCTGCTCAAATGGTTATCCATAACTTAAATGAGTTTAAGTTTTGGTAGTCATTTTTTAATAAGCATCCACAGAAAACCGCCAATAGGTTTTAGGTGCTTAAAAAGTATAATAATAATGTAAGGATCAACGATAAATGGTAATTAAACCCACAATACTGTTACTTAGCGCATTATTTGGCTTAAGTACGTATAGCATGACGACACTGGCCAATGATCTGTTAGATGACACTACGTCACAAGTAACAGACAGCACTGAAACCATCACCGCTAAATCTGACTTGATTATCGTCACCTTTCACGATGCCAGTTATATAGAAATGTTAACGGCGTACCATGCTTCACAAACTAAAGGTGACTACATATCGGCCGAGCAATACGCCCAAGCACAAACTTTACTGGATACTCTGAGCAGTTCGTATGGCGCTGAGCTCACTATCGCCCGTATTGCACGCTTAGGTGCCGTGGTACTTAAACTCAGTGATATGGTCGAGCTGGATGAATTAAACAACCGCTTAGACAGCACATTAAACACGCTTAGCATCATTAACTATGCCGAGCCTGACCCGTATTTATCGGTTAATGCACTGCAATCTTTGCAAGATGACGCCAATCGTCTCGCTTCTGAATATAACTTAACCCTTATAAACAGGACCAGTAGAGTTACCAACTGGACCATGACCGAGACTATCATACCCTATGGAACAACGGTCGAGCCGGGCCAAGAGGGGGTAGCCCAGCCACAATTTGAATCTTGGGGCTATCAACGGGTTCAGGCTGATCAATTGTCTGATGCGGCGGCGGATAACCTAACAGTGTGTATTATTGATTCCGGTTACGATACCTCACATGAAGACTTACCCCATGACAGAGTAACAGGGACCGATACAGAAGTGCTAGGGGCTTGGGACAACGATGAACAAGGGCACGGTACTCATATTGCTGGCATCATTGCCGCATTGGACAACCAATATGGCAGCAAGGGCGTATTGCCCAATGGCAAGGTGAATTTGCATATTAAACGGGTGTTAGATGAAAATAATGCGCTCGCTGAACTTTCGGGCTACTCAGTAATGAGTTATCTGGCTGATAACGTCTATGACTGCGCTGAAGAAGGCGCAAATATTATCTCACTCTCTGTTACAGGAATATCTAGTATTATTCCCCAATACGCTTCTGATGTTTTTCAAGCGGTATATGACAACAATGTGCTCGTGGTCGCAGCCAACGGTAATCATGGTTTGGCCGCGCCAACTGAGACAAAAGCTTATCCAGCATCATTTTCTTCCGTTATCGGCACAGGCTCGATTAATATCAATAATGAAATCAGTGGTTTTTCGAATCAATTAGCTGAAACCGAACTGGTCGCCCCTGGTGGTGGTATTTATTCCACCATGCCGATTGGGAAGGAATACTATACAAATATTAGTACTGAGTTACGCATAAACGGCGAAGCCTACACGCATCTAATAGCATTAGCTAATGAAAGTACTAGCATTAATATAACCGCCAAGTTTACTGTTTGTGGCCTAGGTTATTGCTTACCTAGTTTTGAGGATGTCGAAGATAGTATCTGTCTATCGATAAATACAAACGGCTATTGCACTTATGAATTTGAACTTGATCCTGATACTGGTTTGAACAAAATTAAAAGAGATGACAATGGTAATATCTCACCACTATCAGCAGCAGAAATAGTGGTATTAAGGGATTTTGATTCTGATGATGTAGGCAACTTAACTGACCCTACTCTTCCTCTCGCCTACAGTGACCAACTAAAAGCACTAGAAGGAGAGACCGTTACATTAGAGATCAATATTAATAAAGGAGCTGATGGTTATAGCCTTTCAAACGGCACCTCAATGGCGACGCCTTATGTAGCAGGCGCAGCCGCGCTGGCATGGAGTAATAACCTAGAATGTACGGCAGCCGAAGTACGTACCGCACTTAATGAGTCAGCAAAAGACTTAGGTGACGATGGTTGGGATGCCGCTTATGGTCACGGTCTAGTGCAAGCCAAAGATGCCTCTGATTATATGCGTAGTCATTGTGCAGCCTACATCGATGCTGAACCTGTCACCTACAAAAACCTCACATTTAAAGCCGATAACGATAAATACGTGGTCTCTGAAAAAGCCGATGGTTATCTATTAGGCGATGTTCGTGCCGTTCGTACCAACCTGAATAATTGGGATCGACTTAAAATGGTTGATTTGAATGGGGGACTGCTCGTCAGCGGCGATGAAGTGAATTTTTTGAATGCGTATGGCAATTACATTTCTCGTAGCGACACTGAAATTTATGCGCGCTCTAGCGACGTGGCTGACGCCGAAACCTTTACTATTGAAACATCAACAACCGATGCTCAAACTATTGGCAATGGCAGCTCTATTTCTATTAAGGCAAGCAATGGTTTGTATTGGCAGACAGAATCTAACGGCTATCTTAATGCCGATGCTAATGTGGTTGAAGGTACTGAAAGAAGCTGCTTAGACTCGGAATGCCAATCAAGTGTGTTTGAACTCGTTGTACTGCCACAAGTTACCTATTTTAAAACAACAAAAGGTAAGCGTGTTGAAACATTGAATACACTCGAAAATGACATTCAAGCCAATAATGGCCTCTTGGGTTCATTAAAGGAGTTCTCTATCATCGATTTAAACGAAGGCGGTTTAATGAGCGGTGATAAAGTCCGTCTTCAGAGTCACTACTTAGGCACCTATGTTGCTCGTGATGGTACTGACCTTCATGCCAGCTCCAGCGATGTAGAAGACTCAGAAACCTTCATCATAGAAAACATTGCAAAAGACTATAAAGAGTTAGTCACCGGTGATTTGATAACAATCAAAGCGAGCAATGATCTGTATTGGCAATCAAAACTTAGCGGTGAAGTCGATGCAGACGGAAGCAGTGTCGAAGGTTCAGAAAAAAGCTGTACAACCAGTGAAGAAGATTGTGGTTGGACTGTTTTTGAACTAGAAATTAAAGAGCTGTAGTGAACCTATAATTTATAAACACTTCCTATTTTACATTTAAGACTCTTGAGTTTGTAAATTAGGTGTTTGTTGTTCAAGTTATCTTTAACGGTACTAGCTCAGACTTGATTTGACAGTTATCCATTTTTCTAATGGTGGCTGTCAGTTAAGGTTTGAGCTAATTTTTTCGCCCAAATCATTTTCCCCTAGATTAATGTTTAAAATACCGTTCGGCCACAGTACATTTTTCCTTGATGAGTTCGGTCATTGTTATAGTCATTAATCTATCCGCCCAGATTTAAAAAAATTAAGATAACGGACAGATAACGGAGACATCCATTTAATTACACTTGTTACTTTAATTAAAGCCACAAACGATGCATTTGCTAAAAGTCTAATTTACCTATACTTTACAAATAGATATATTTTACGAGCAACACAATTAATTAAATTAAAACATATAAATATACCGTGTGGATAAAACAATGAATAAACTCAACTTACGTCATGGGCTAGATTGGTTAATAGCTACTTTTGCAGTATTTGCATTGGCTGGGGTGTTACAGACTTTTATTATTGGGAAGCACTTTATTATTCCAACAGTACTGTTAGTGATTACTATCTTGTTGAGCAACTTGGCTTGGTATGGGTTTAAGCAAGTTAAATGGGCTCAGCACTTAAATTTTTGGTTTGGTTTTATACTTACTTGTCATTGCTTTTTTGCTTTGTTTTGGGCAAAAAAATACCGTGACGTTTTAGGCAATGCATTTGAGCCTGTTGCGGTTGTAGTTACGCTATTGTTATTTACAATAACTTGGCTATACGCCAGTAAAAATAAATTCTTTAAGCGTAATAAATAACACGCCTTTAGTTTAGCTCAGCACTTTATATTTTCCTTCTACAGTGAAGATCATATACCGAATAACTTTTAATAAGAAAGAAGAAATATGAAGTCTATTTTATTGTGTTTTTTACTTGCTGTATCAACATTTAGTTATGCCGTTGAAATTA
Source organism: Psychrosphaera sp. (assembly GCA_034111705.1). Taxonomy (GTDB): domain Bacteria; phylum Pseudomonadota; class Gammaproteobacteria; order Enterobacterales; family Alteromonadaceae; genus Psychrosphaera. The sequence continues at coordinate 4,793 of JAWUWS010000046.1, read as the reverse complement.
AAACATTGAACCCTATTGAAACCATTGAAATATTACCTGAGGGATTTAAAGCGCCAGTAAAGTATAACGTTACCCTTCCTCATAAATATACAGAAGATGAAAGCAAAGCGTATTTTGTACTTTTTGACTTACACCCTAGAAGTCAAACCTATATTACTGGTATGCAAGATTGGCTTAGCCACAATGGTGAATGGCCTTGGTTAAAAACCATTGTTGTTACACCTGCTGATTATAATCCAGAGTTTGCAGCCGTATTTGAGCACTTTGTGAAAACCCCTACGGATCAAAATATCTTAGACATTATCCAAAATGGTATTTTAAAAGAAGTAGATAAGAAATACAGAACCAACGGTTTCAAAATATACAGTGGTTTTAGAGGCAACGGTGCATTAGGCCTATATACCTTGTTAAATAGACCAGAAATGTTTAACGCTTACCTTATCGCAAGTCCCACACTAGATAACAAGTTTGCCAACGTGGTGTCAGATGCAGCCCAGAAACTGCAAACAAAGCACGATAGCTTGAAGTTTTTGTACATGACGATTGGTAACCATAAGTACGAGAAGTCAGGCATCGCTCCTTTCAAGCAGTTTGAACGTGAACTACAAAAGCTACCGAAGAATAAAATACAATGGTTTAGTCATAGTGATGAAAAACACTATTTCATGTCACGCCCTGTAATAACCCTGCTTGATGGCATTGAGGCATTATTTGATGATATTCATAACGACTTGTTAGCCGACTCTGAGGTTTCAAAGCAAGGTGTAGATGCTATCGTTGCTTATTACGCAAAATTATCAAAACAAAAGTATGGTTTTATTGTATCTGCTGAAGGCTCACTTAGCGCATTGGCTAAATCATTTGTTAAAACCGAACCAGCTAAAGCTCTGGGGATATACATAAAAACAACAGAACTTTATCCTGACTCAGCCTATGCATATTCATCATTGGCTAAAGCCTATGCTGCCCAAGGTGATATTCAAAAAGCGATTGATGCTCAATCCGTTGCTGTAGAAAAGTCTAAGTCGATGATACTGTGGCACCAAAATAAACATCAACAGTACTTAGATGAATTTAACGCTATGTTAAAAAAGTAGCAAAAATTCAAATGTTTTTGCTATATGCACGTACTACTAATTAGTGCTTTTTGCTTTTTTATCTCACTGGTGTTTTTATCCTTTTGTGCAATAAGCAAGTCAATTTTAGCTTTTGTGCATTTATCAGATAACTCTTTGCTAACAAGATAATTTTGATCTTTTTGATACTGAGCCATTCCTTCAGCACCACTATATTGGTCTCTATCTTCAGGCGCTCTGTCTTTTTGATATGATGGTGTTTGAACGGCACTACAAGCTGATAACAAAACAATCAGCGATATTGAAGTTAATTTATTCAACAATGTTTGGTACTCCTAATACATACAATAGCTTCTTTAATAATTTTGAACATGAAAGATAACTAATTATTAACAAATTGTGAAGAGTTGATAGTAGTAATTTAAGGGCACCGACTTTATTCTATTTGTCACCTACATTTAAAAACTCCGCATAAACTTCCAGCTCAATTTCATCCCCAACAATGGGTATATAACTGTCCATGCCAAAGTCTGAGCGTTTGATTTGACCTACGGCGCTAAAACCAATGGTGTATTTTCCTGTCATCCAGTTGTCTGCCCCACCGTGAAATGTGGCTTTAAACGTTGCAGGCTTTGTAACGCCTTTTAGTGTTAAGTCACCTGAAAAGTTAAAGCTGGTGTCGGATATTACAGTAACCGTGTCGCTCGTAAATGATGCTTGCGGGAAACGTTCGCTGTTAAACCAAGTGTCATTTTGTAAGGTTTCTGCTAACTCTGCATTATTGATATCAACAGAGTTTATTTCCACCATCGCATTTAATGACGCACTGGCCATATTCTTGGGATCAAAGTTAAGCTGTGCATCAAATTGGTTAAAACGCCCTACGTAGGTTGATAAACCTAAATGTTGGATTTTAAATATTAATGCAGCATGTTGACTGTCGAGCTTATATTCGCCGGCTTGTAACTCTATTAATTCAGACTTAACATTTGGCGTTATCCAACTCACGCAGCTTGAAAGTATTAGCCCTGCACAGATAGCTAAAACGGTTTGTAGACCTATTCGCTTTGTATTTTTGGAAGCGGTGTTCTTGGAAACTGTGCTTTTGCTGTGTATTTTTATCATTATTTTTTCCCTTTTATTTAGCGAGCTTCTCTACCCGCCAAGGTGGATTAAGTCTGTTTTCACCAGCCCAATATAATTTGATTTTATTACCTGATGGGTCAAGTAATACAGCTTCACGCCATAAATAACTTTCGTCTGTTGGATCTTGGTCAAACTCGATTCCTTTAGATTTGATCAGTCTCACCCATTCATCAAGCGCTTCATGCTCAAAGTAGATAACCGCACCATTTGAATAATCATCGTCGTCTAATGAAAGTGAAAAAGTTGCATTGCCTTCTGGGCATTCAAAACGAGCATAATGAGGTGTATCGACAATTTGAGTAAAACCGAGCTGTAGATAAAACTCAGTGGCTGCATCCATATTTTTCACTGGTAATGTGACTTGATTTAAATTCATTAATACCTCTTCATCCGGCTTGAGAGTAGTTTGTATTAGCCCAAATAGCCTTTTATGTAATATAGAGTAAATTAAAACATATTTAACACAACCATTAACATGAGAAATTAATAGCTTAAGGCTGATGCTTTCTGCGACCTTTACATGATTTTTACTAATTAGAATTAATCCACAAGTATTTCTCATTTTAGCCTGTCGCCACCAAGCGTTAACTTTCACTAAAAATCATTAATTACATTAAAAGCACCATCATCTATCTCTAGTTACATCAATACGATTAAGTTTTCAATAATTTCACAATTATGAAATGTAGTTTAATCAATTTGTCATTTTAAAGACGCAAAAAATTCGTATTTATTCATTACTATTCTTGAAGTTTTAATTAATCAATTAATCGGATCTCAAAAATGATAAGTAGTAAATTAACTTCCACTCCTCTTACCAAATTAACAAAATTATCACTCGCTGTATTGTGTGCGACGACAGTAAACAGTTATGCAGATGACACGAAAGATAAAGAGTTAAAAGAATTAGTGGAAATCGTAGTGGTTGCACAAAAGCGTGCGCAGTCGATTCAAGATGTACCTGTGACAATTAGTGCTTATGATGGCGATTTCCTTGAAAGCGTAGGGATTGGCGAGTTAGATGCATTATCTGACATAACTCCAGGTTTGGTTATACAGGAACAAAGTCCAAACAATCCAGGATTTGTTATTCGTGGTATTACCTCAGACAGTGGTTCTTCTCAATCATCTTCTCGCGTGTCTGTTTATTATAATGGTGTGGATGTATCTCGCTCTCGTGGTTCTTATTTTGAATTATTTGATGTTGAAGGTATTGAAGTTGTAAAAGGTCCGCAAGCCACATTATTTGGTACAGCTGCATCAGTAGGTGCTATTAGCGTTGCAACTCGCAAGCCTGAGCAAGACTTCTCTGCTCAAATAAAAGCATCTGTTGGTAACTTTAATGCAAACAATGTAAGTGGTTTTGTTACCGGTGGTAACGATATGGTACAAGGCCGTGTTGCTTTTACTTATCGTAAACGTGATGGTTTTATTGAAAACATTGCTGGTGATGATAATTCACAAAGTGCAGGCGGATTTGTTCAAGATGATATGCATGCACTAGATCATGTTTCTTACCGCCCTTCTTTACGTATTACCCCTAACAATGACGTCACGATTGATTTGATTTACACCTATGAAAAAAATGACGACTCTGGTACGTCATTCAAAAATGGTTTATACGCTCCAACTGGTGGCGATACTAGCCCTTATAGTTTTGTTGAAATGTCTGGCAGCCCTTACTCTGAAGAAGTGTTTGGTAAAGAAGACTTAGGTGTAGAGCGTACGGTTAATGATGTTAACTTAACGGCTAACTGGAACGTAAGTGACAACTTAACTATCACGTCTATTACGGCTCAACGTAGTTTTGAGTCATTAGAAGTGTTTGATGCAGACGGTACTCAAGCGTGGTTCTTAGAATTTGCTGAAGAAGCCGAAGGTGACCAATTCAGCCAAGAAATCCGTGCGGTTTATACACAAGACAAACTAACCAGTATTTTTGGTGCTAGCTACTTTAGTGAAGATGGCAGCCAAGCTGTGCCGTTTAGCACGGAAGAATCTATCTTCTTAAATTGTTTAGGTGCTCTAGGTAGCGGCGTACCTTGTATAAACAGCGATGGCAGTGTGAATGTGTTAACGCCTGTATTAACCGGTGGTCTTGCAACAATACTGCCTTACTCACTTGAGTTTACTAACTATGGTGAAAATACCGCCTACTCTGCGTTTGCTGATGTAAGTTACAAAGTAACAGATGCATTAGAATTAACCGCTGGCTTACGTTACATTAAAGAAGAAAAACGCAGTGGGTATAGCTCAGATGCACCAAACAGTGTATTAACTCAAGCGGCTCTATTTACCGTAGATACTGGCGGTGAAATATTCTACGCAGAAGCTGATTATGACGATTGGTTACCTCGCTTTAATGCGCTATATGAAATTGATGCAGCAACAAACATTTATGCAACAATCTCAAAGGGAAGACGCTCTGAAGTACTAGAAGTGAGTTCAACTACTGACACTCAAGGTGATGCGGTTATATCTGTGACGGAAGTGCCAGCAGAGATCATCTGGAATTACGAAACAGGAATAAAAGGTAAAGCATTACAAAGCAGACTTGATTATTCATTGGCT
>JAWUWS010000045.1:0-18415 GCA_034111705.1 Psychrosphaera sp. | reverse complement strand
AAAAAACACCCCGCACTCATGTCCTGAGTGCCAACGTCACCATAACTATGCCGTGATCGGTACTTTCTCCGTCGTGTTCAAAAATAGGATTGATCAGGTGATTATCATAAGTTTCATAATGGCTTACTTGGTAAAGACTGCTGTGATAACTGGCGTCGAATTCACAGGATAATAATATGTAATCTAATACTGAGCCACTACCGCCAAAGTAATGGGTTGGTGCGCGTTGGATTTCTGATTTTTCATCATCTACAAGAGCATTTACAAGATCATCCGCAAGATCATCCACTACTTCATTTTTGATAACGCTTTCAAATAAATCCCATGCATCATTTAAAGTATATTTAGCTAGATAAGCTTCTTGGTCGAAGGTGGAGACAAAGCGTAGTGAGTTGGTGAGTAAGTGGCTTAATACGCCATCTTGTAAGGTGTTATTAAAGTCACCCATTAATACCATTGGATTGTTTGTTGCTTCTCGTCGCTCAATCATAGCAATCATTAACAAGCTTGCTTCATTACCGCGTTGTACCGTTGAGCCCCAACTACCGGCAACTTGGGCTTTTAAGCTTTCGATTATATTTTTCTCTGGCGCGAGACCTGAGTTTTTATCATCAAATTCAATCATTGAACGTTTAGATTTAAAGTGCACAACGTAACAGTCACAATTACCTATGTGCGGTGCGTCTATTGTTGCTCTTAATACTTTACGGCTAAAGGAGAAGTCTTTGTCTATCGCTAAGGTTTCCATCAGCTCAGTATTTGGTGTTACTGCAAGGGCTTCTACAATCGGATAACGTGATGCAATGGCAACTACGGGACTTCTGTAAATAAAGTCGTCAATAACCTCTGGAGAGTCTATTACTGAAAAATATGGGTAACCTTGGCTTTTAACCAATGCTTGCAGAGATTCTGGGCTAAATACTTCTTGAAAACCAATAATGTCTGGCTGATGCTCGGTTAAATAATCACTAATCCATTTTTGTTTTTTGCGCCATTGCTCTGCGCTATAAATACGCTCAAATTCATAATAGGCATTCGGTGGTTCAAGGTAGTTAAACAAGTTGAATGTTGCAATTTTAAGCTGCAAATTTGAGGTTGCTGAACAAAGTGGTAAGTGATTGATTGCGTTTATGCCTCTATATTAATGGTGTCAAAAGCAGCGGGGTGGCTTATTTAACTATTTACGTTTTTCCAACGTATCATTCCACATAGTAACTCTATTACGACCTAAAGATTTTGACTTATATAGAGCTAAGTCAGCTTGACTAATTAATTCAGCTGATGATGTCGCCTTAAAATTAATGGATGTGACACCAAAGCTACAGGTTGTGGCTATATCATTAAAACGGCTACTTTCTACTTTTTCACGCATGCTTTCGGCTATATGCAAAGCTTGGTTTTCAGGGACATTATGCAAAATAATACAAAACTCTTCACCACCAAATCGCGCTACGATATCGTTTTGACGAACACATTCTTGCAGAGTATTAGCGACACCACAAATGACAGCGTCACCTACATTATGTCCATGTGTATCGTTAACGTCTTTAAAGTTATCAATATCGGCCATAACAATACAATATTCATCCAACGTCTCTGGATGTTCAAAATCAAGATCCATTTTGTCAATTAAAATTCTGCGGTTGTAACAGTTTGTTAGCGGATCGCGGGCGGCTAGATAATCGAGTTCGCGATTTTGTTTTTTTGAAACGATAAATCGTCGATATATAAATATGACTAATAACCCAGCTCCAGCTAACAGCAATGTTAAGATTGTATTGGCATATTGATTTTTTATCAGTTCTAGGTCTGTAATGATCTTTGTTTTTTTTGCAATTTCGATTTCGTGACTTTTCTTTGCTAATTCAAGTTGGTCAAGTTTTGCTTTTTCTCTTAATGACTCCAACTCAATTTCCATTTTATGCGAATATAAATTAGCTTTTGCTAAGATAAGTTCGTTCTTGTCTTTTTCATTTTGAATTATTTTATTTAATTTAATTTCTTCTTCTGCATAATGTAACGATTCAACGATATTGCCTCGCAACTTCTCTACTTTTCGTAATTTTATGTAATTATAAAGCGTTAGTTTTTTATTATTTATTTGGATGGATAGCTCTAGTGACTGTTCAAGTAGCTCTGCTGCTTCATCAATATTTATATCTATTAGGCTCCAAGCTAATGGCGTCATTGCTTTTATTTGAGATTCTATATTGCCAGATTGTGTAGCTAAAAGTAGAGACTCTCTATAATAGCTTATAGATTTAGGGACATTCTCATTATCTCTATAAATATTTGCAATAACTCTGGCGGTGGTGGAACCTTTATATTTATCATTTAGTGTTTGATAAATTTGAAAAGCTTGTTTTGCCATTTCCATGGCCGCATCATAATCTTGATAATCCAAATAAATAACGGCCATTTCTCTTAATGCGGAAGCAAGGGTTTTAGCTTTTATTTTGTCTTTAGGTAAGTCGATGGTGAGTTGATAAAATGATCTTGCTAGATCAAACTGCTTTAGTCGTGTGTATATAAACCCTAATTGATTTGAACTATCAGCAACGCGATTGGTATCGTTAACTTCTTTAAAGTATGACTGTGCTTCTAAAAGGTATGTGAGGGATTTTTCATAACGACCTATATGGCGATAAATTATTCCCGCTCCCATAAGTGCTTTGGCTTTACCTAAAGGCTCATCAATCTTTCTATATATCTCTAAACCACGATTTGAATAATCAAGTGCGCTGACTAAGTTATCCATAGAGCGCTCAGTATCGGCTAGGGTATTTAATACTAGAGCCATACTTCTTAGGTCTTCTATAGCCGTAAATTGCTCTAGTGCTTTTATATAATAGAAGGAAGTTTGCTCTATATTTTGTAATCGTTTGTATGACTGGGCAATTTTTTTGTAAGTCTCACCTAGTTTTTTTTGTGTGATTTTACCAGGAGCTGAAAAGTATTCTGATGCGTTTAAAAATTGTGTAATTGCACGCTTGTATTTGTTTTGTTGGTAATAGGTATTTCCTTTTACATACAAGGCTGATCCTATCGTCCAATTTTTCCCGTGCTTCTCTTTATATTCATTTTCCGACTTTTCTTCATACTGCTGAGCAATAAAAATCAGATCATCAACGTCATTTTCTGCCTCAGCATAACGTTTTTCATCGACTAATAAATTGACATAGTCTAAGGATGACATGATATAGGCTTGTTGGTCATTTATATTTTTATATATTAGAGAGGCTTGTAAAAAATGATCAAATGCCGAGTTAATCTCTTTGCGTTTGTGACTCAGTTTTCCCAGCAGAGTATGAGCTTGTGCAACAACAGGACGATTATTATTTTTTGTTGCTAATTCTTGTGCTTCAGTAGCTAGTTTTGCGCTGGCTTTTTGATTTTTGTGCCTAAGGGATTTAGCTTTATTTAAAATTTTAGTTTCTGATGTTTCTTCAAGAGAACGTTCGTTCACATTAGATGTGTGAAGGGTTATGTTTTTAACTTCAACACTTTCAGTTGGTTTTTTTACCTGTGCATTAATGAAGGTAGAAAGTGTAAAAATAATAAAAAATAAAATACGCATTAGATATCTACTAATAAGAGAGTGTTGTGTATAAATGGTGTGAATATAATCATTAAACAGCCATTACTTTGAAAGTGATTTTTATATCTACACCAATGGTAACCGTTTTTTTTATTTCAGAAATCAAAAATACACCTTGAAATTAATAATACTCATAAATATTTTTAGTTACTCCCACTTTAGCCGGGATTTCTATAATTATTTGTATACTTTAGATTAAATAATAATTAAGGAAATAATTTACCAAAAAAGACATAAGATACGGTTTATTACACTATACACTTATTTAATTACAAGTGCTTGAACAGCTGATTTTATTACCGCAAGTTGACTTGTTATTGTTGTAGACTAACGTACAGCTTTAAAAATAACGCAAAAAAACTAGAGGCTTGGTCTTTAACTTGTTGCTAGAATACGGGGGTTGCTACTTGTTTTTTATAAACATATTTTTCAAAAAAGCTATTAAGGCGAATATTAGTTAATGTTAGATACTGTAAATCAATTAAATCCCAACTGTGCTCATCGGTTTAACAAAAAGCATAGTGAGCAGTATGAAGCTGAGAGCAAAAGGCAGTACAAAGACCAGTATAATGATCAAGGTTATTTTGTTGTTAGGGACTATTTTACTCCTGCAGAAATGGTGTCACTAAGGGATGTAATATTAACGTTTCACGAGGCATGGAAACTGGACAATTTAGCGTTTTATCAGGAGATAGCGTTTAATTCTTCTTTGATCACAGGTAGTCAGTATTTATCTGAAGATAACAGACTAAAGCTATTTAATTTTATTAGCTCTGCCAAGATAATGGCGTTAGTTAATGCTGTAATACCTACGACACCTGCCTTTATGAACACGCAATTATTTTTTAACCCGTACAACGATGAGTTAAAAGACTTTTGGCACCGAGATTGTCAATATGATCACGATATTGAAACGCAAAAAAAAGTTATCCAAGAAACTCAAGTTATGCACTTACGAGTACCTTTATTTGATGAACTTGGAATGGAGCTTGTGCCAGAAACTCACAGACGTTGGGATACTCAGGAAGAGTTTGATGTAAGAAATGAAGAAAATGGCAGGCTTAGTAATGAAAGTCTGCCTAACGGTAAACAAATTAGATTATCAGCTGGAGATGTTTTGGTATTCTCGGCAGACATGATCCATCGTGGTTTATACGGAATGGACCGATTAGCATTTGATATTTTAGTGTTTGATCCTAAATCTGATTTTGCAGATTATGTTGATGATGATTGTTTACCGACTCCGTCATTACTTGAAAAAATTGAAAACCCAAACCTATTTTTGACTACGATTAACTTAAAGTAAGCTAGTTAAAATAATAACCAAGTACCATACATTATATTTACTTATTGTTTTGTGATTTCCTATATTCAGTAGGAGTACAGCCTATAAGTTTTTTGAATGCGGTATAGAAGCTCGATTTAGAATTAAATCCCACATCATAATAAATAGTTGAAACAGGCAAGGTTGTTTTTGCAAGAACGTCTTTGGATATTGTAATTCGGTATTGCCTTACCCATTCGTAAAAGTTGGTACCTGAGAAATGATTGATAGCGATTGATGCTTGATGCTTAGTTAAATTGCACATTTCAGCAAGTTTCCCAATAGAAAGTTCATTGTCTTGATATGTTCCGTCTTTAAGTGATTGTTCGAGCTTGTTAAACATCTCTTGGTAAATAGTAAGTTCAGCCGTAGTTAATTGTTTACTCGTGCTCGCTCTATTCTCGATATTCTTATTTTCATCTGACTCTACTATAAGATTAGTTTGTTCATTAAGTTCTGAGGATTGCGAGAATGTTGAGGAACTTAAAGCGATATAAACAAAATAAATAGAGATGAAGCTTTCGGTGTAAACCATGGATATAGAAGTTGTGAATATGTTAGTAGCGATTACTTTAATAAATACAGATAAACCAGTCACTAATAATATGCTTTGCATTAGTTCTACCCACATTTTTGTATGAGGCGAGTGGCCATAACGTCTTTGGCAACACCAGTAAAATAAGCTAGATGTACCGAACATACACCAGTAAAGCAGAGAGTTGTCCGTTGATGGGATCCAGTTAGTGTTGTTTTCTATTGAATTTGAAAGTAATGGAAGCCATGAATCTGATTCAGCGGTGAGTATGATAAATGATGGAATTAAATGCATTGGAATGTATTTATTATCCATCAAAATATTATGACCTTGATGTGATCGCATATACCCGTATGCGAATAAAGGTAGTAATACAGTCACTGAATCCGCAATGTAATATAAAATATGCCACTTATAAAATAGCTGAAATGAGACGTACAAAAAATCAAGATATTGAATGCTGGCAATAAATGAGAAAGTGCCTAGCCAATATAACGTCTTTTCAGTGCTTGATGATTTTAAAATCCATTTAATAGATAGAATCACAAAAATAAAACTTAGGGTAAAGCCTATAAAAGCAAAACAACCTTCTACGTAATCCAATTTCAAATACCTTTATTGTCTTTGTAAATATTCAAGTGCTCATAGCACTGAAGGGCCAATTATTACATGAACGTAATAACAAATGTGTTCGAGTCGGCCTATTCGAACGCTTTTGTTTAAGCTAATACGTAAAATCATAAAGTAAGTGGAATCTAAGCTTCAAAGGGTAAATATTTAACCTTAAATGTAGAGGCGTTAAATTAGTTTTTGCTATGGCTTTGACTATTTCAAAATAGAAAAGTGAAAACGTTAGAGTGTTAATTCTTTAGCTATTTTTGTACATGCATTTATTAGGGATTTTGAAATGATGAAATTAAGTGCGATTTGCAAATTATTATTTGCACTCACTATCATGGCTTTATTAATAAAGCCTGCGATTGCTTGCGATGAGCGTTGTAAAAAAGCCTCTTCTAGAGCGGTGAAAGCTTATGGTAACAAGGTAGTAAAAGCCGAGGAGAGTAGTTGTAAGGTTGATTTAATTAGACCTAGAAAGATTAAAATTATAGCTAAATCATGCCAAAAGGCCGTGAGATATTTAGATGTTCGATATGATGGGTATTCAGTTTTAGTAAAAAGTAATCCTAAAATAAAGGAGATTAGAGAGCGTCACTTAGAACTTCACAACACATTGAGCCGTATTGAAACATTGGCTACTGCAGAAGCTATAAAGAAAATGAGCTCAAGTAAATCAAAAAAGATTTTAGACGGTTTTTTTTAAATAATATTTAAATATTTTTGGAGTAATAAATGAGTAAAGTATTTTCAATTCCTGTAAAGGCATTATTGTTAATAATAATGTCAGGAACTTTCCAAGCCGCATATGCATGCGATGCTAAATGTGAAAAAAAAGTAGCTAAAAAAGTTGCTAGCTATGAAAAAGCGATTGTAAAAATAGAAACAAAAGACTGTAAAGACAAAAGCTCACTAAAGACAACAGAAAAGTTTTGCTCTAAAGCTCTTAAATCTCTTGATAAGAGATATGACAGATATAAAGATTTTGTTAAACAGCATAATAATATAGCGCCACTTAGAAACCGCCACGATCAGTTAAATGAAAAATTAGCAGGAATTAGAGAGCAAATTGAAATTAAAGAGGTAACGAATACATTTGATCAGGCTCTTTATAATATGGCAATTAATTGTACGACTAAAGGGGAGCAAAATTATTGTTTAAAGAGGGCTGATGTTGCTCTTAGTGAGTATGAAAACTTTCCTTCTGAAATTAAAGATAGTAAAACTGTAAAAAATAAAATGAAAGAAATTAAGCAACTTCTTGCAAAAAACAAAGAGCTTGAAAATGAAGCAAAAGGCGATAAAAAGAAATTTAAAGCATCCATCGCGGCAAGCGAGCTGTATACAGATTTACATAGAAAAACTTATAAAGTAATAGAGATGTTAAGGAAAGGCAAAAATAATACCGGAGACACCTCTCTTAGCCAACTAGGTAATATTCAGAAGTTGAGTAATGAAATTGATGAATTCAAAAAGAACTGTGAAGGTTCATTTAAGTTGTCCAAATCTAAAGTAAAAGAGATAAAAGACGAATGTGAACTGATGGGTAACTTTGATAAATACCTAACTCGATATAAGACGAATACAGGTAAATTATATCTCGATGGATTTATAAATTCACGTTCAAAAACGGTTAGTAGACTAAAAGGTACCGGGAAAATATATTCAGGTCTTTATAGTGATTTTTTAAATTTTGAGAATGATAAGAAACAGATGATTCAAGAGACTCCATTTGTTGATTTTCCGACGAAACAATTTGATGATCTTCATGATGCTTTTGAAGATGCATTAGAAGTCGCATTTAAAAAGAATGATTGGGATGACTTTGTTGATGAGGAAATGCATGATGGTTTTGAACCGAGTGCAGAAAAAGGATATGCGCAGAGAGAAAACCTTAAACTTATAAAAGGTGGATATGCGAAAAAATCAGATTGGGGTGTATATAAAAACGGCTTGGGTATTATCATAAATAAGTATCGTAGCGGCTACCTTTTGTTCAAAAAGTCTGGTGAGTCAAATTACAGAATGTATCCGGTCACATTTCATCGTGACTATGAAGGTGCTACTGGCTATGCAGACGCATCATCTCTTAAAATCAATTATCAAGACATGATGCCAGTAGAAGATTAATTACATCTTTATTCATTAAACAAAGAAACCATGAATAATTATTTTGATTGTTTATGGTTTTTTTTTGTACGATTCGCCCTAGAAGAACGATCCTACGATTTTAATTTGTGATAGTTACTGTCCATTTAATATTTTAGAAGTAGCGTTTCAATATTAGGCAGGGCAGCTTACTTACTAAAAACACGGGGGATGAAAATATGAGAAAGTCATTAATAAAAACATTATGTATTAGCTCGCTGTTATTACTAACCGCATGTGATATTACATTAACGATAGTTGCTACCGATGAGACTGAGATCAGTGAAGACACGGGAAGCACAGATGATTCTGGAAGCACAGATGATTCTGGCAGCACAGATGATTCTGGCAGCACAGATGATTCTGGAAGCACAGATGATTCTGGAGGTAGTGACGCTGGAGATAACGAAGGTGGTAGTAGTGATGGTTCAGGCCTCGATAATATTACTGGAGTAGAAGCAAGCGATAGTGATTACACTGGCACAGTTTATTACGTATCTTCTAGTGAAGGTAGTGATGGTAATAATGGTACTTCTTCAGATACAGCTTGGAAAACAATTTATAAGGTGAACCAAGCAGATTTAGAACCTGGTGATGCCGTACTATTTAAAAAAGGGGATACATGGCGTACACCGGATGATCAACCAATTGTACTTTATGATTCAGGTACACCAACAGGAAGTGGCTTTGAAAATGAAAATTTTGATAGCTATATTACCCTAGGTGCATATGGAGAAAGTGATGAAAAGCCACGTATACTAGGTTCTGATCGAATAGAAGGTTGGACAGAAACAGATACTGAGAATGTTTGGACTGCTAGCATTGATTATAATACTTACGCAAAAGGTATGGGGGGGGCACTCATATTTGAATATGCAGATGATTCGTATGATTGGGGCTTGTATCGTACAGAGTTGACGGAACTGACTGAAAAACTTGAATGGATGTACAGCAATAATGCTCTTTACCTTTATTCAGAAACAGATCCAGATGATGCATTTGAATCTATTGAATCGGAATATACACCAAAGCTTATATTACTCAATAATATGGATTATATTGAAATTGAGGGGCTAGAATTAGCTTATTCAACAGATATGGGGGTTTATGAAGCAGGTAATCCGGGTACTAATTATGGTATTCGAGTTGCCAATAACTATATTCACCATATTGGTAAAGTTGCTAGTGGGGCAGGGTTTGGTTTGTCACTTAAACGTGCACAAATGCTGATTGAGAATAATAATATTCACGACTCAGGAAGACGTAATATCTCTATTAATTTATATGCTTCTGATACTACAAAAATTTATATGGAAGACATTGTTATTAGAGGGAATTACTTACATGAGGGCCATCATACTACAGGTGTAGATGCTATTATTTCTGGTGATCATGAACTAAGAAATATGTATATTTATAATAATTTCTTTGAAGATGATAAGTATGTCGTTATTGATGATGATAATGGCGGTGAATATAAGAAATATACGAGTAACTTTTTGTACCTTACTGCGGATCCTGGTTATGTGCATGAAGATGTTTACATTTATAATAATATTTTCAAAAACGGTAAAGGGAAGCAAGTCGCACTTGATGGTGTGAAAAATGCGAACATATTTAATAACACGTTTTATGGAATGGCCCAAAATATCACCATATCAACAGTACTAAATATGGTTCATATAACTGATAATATTCTCGGATCTTATGCTATATCGGATGATTATAAATCTTCAGTTGTTAATAATATTTTTTATAATGATTCGAACCCTGATAATCCACAATATGCAACGCCTTTATTCTATAAAACGCGCTTGTTCTATGATGCAGAAAGTATTGATTATAACCTTTACTACGCCACTTCAGATTCTAACGAAAGGCTGGTAAATATTTATAGCCCTAGTAGTGACAGTAATTATGGTGCCGTTGATGAAGTTTGGAGCATGGATAGTTTCTTCTCTTGGATTGACTTTGAAGGTTATGGATATGACAGTAATAGTCCAAGCCCATCAGATCCTCAATTTGTTGACCCAGACAATAGTGACTTTTCATTAAACCCAACGTCTCCAGCTATTGAGGCTGGTGTATCAGTACCTTGGATTACAACGGACTATTACGGTAATCCTAGAGATCCTAATACCCCATCGATAGGAGCTGTTGAATATTAATAATAATTTTCTATTAATATTTAGCTTATGGTTTGTTAACAAAATAGATTTTATGAGTCATTAGTTTTGACTCATCTTATTTTGTTATAAATAATGAAAGGCCTTGTTTGATTTTGTTGACTATGACATCAATAAAATCAAACAAGGCCTTAATTATTAGGGGGTATACCTGTAAATATTAGAATTTATATTACTTATTATCGTCCTCTAATCGTTCAATCCCAAGCGCTTTAAGTACATATTTTTCATACACAGGTTCACTGGTTCCCGTTCTCATTTTACGCATAAAATATTTCTCAAACGCTATTTTTGCATAATGTACCCACTTTCCTTTTTTAAACCATGCAACATTGCGCGGTGGGATCTGTGGCATAGCTACAAATGCGGCACCAGTATCTCCCATATCAGCTAGACAAATAGCGTTCATTGTTCCTTTAGCTTCTGGTTCTTTATTATCAATAATAATAGCTTTAAGGTTATGGGCTATGGCGGTCATCATAGTTTCAATCATATAACCCGTTTTTGGTGTACCTGTAGGTACGGGTGTCTCTTCCACAGGAGGAAGTGCTACACACACGCCGCCAGAGAATATATTTGGATACTTAGGTGAACGTTGGTATTCGTCCGTAATGACAAAACCTTTTGGATTACATAATCCTTCAACATTAGCGACGGCGTCTACACCACTAAACGGTGGAATAAACATTGAATGTTTAAACGGAAGTTCGTGGGAAAACTCAACTTCTGCTTTCCTATTCAGTTCAGAAATAAGTAGCTTACCATCCTGTACTTCATCAACTTGGGCATTACAAATCCATTTTATATCGCATTGTCGCAGTTCCGACTCAAGCATGGACTTTGAATCACCTACACCACCTAATCCCATATGACCAATGTAAGGTTCTGAAGTGACAAAGTGAATCGGCACTTTATTACGTATTTTGGCATCACGTAGTGCTTTATCAAGAATAAATGCATATTCATAAGCAGGGCCAAAACAGCTAGCGCCTTGAAATGCGCCAACGACAACAGGGCCCGGGTTAGCCATTAATTCTTCAAAATTAGTAAAGCATTGTTGGGCATGATCAAGTGTACAGATTGATTGGGTAAAACCTTCTGGGCCTGAGCCTTTGATATTGGCAAATGCTAATTTTGGGCCGGTAGCAATGATCAAATAATCGTAATCAATGGTTTCATTGTCACTAGTGATCAATTGATTATTTTCAGCATCAATTTTATCGACTCGCGCACAAACAAAACCAATCTTTTTTTTAGTTAAATACTTTTCAATCGGCAGAGTTATCGCATCGGGCTCACGCCAACCTACAGCTACCCAAGGATTAGATGGTACAAATCTAAATAAAGGACGTTCATTAACCATGACCACTTCATGTCCTTTCCCTAAAATTTCTTTAACTTCATAAGCAGCTGGCATGCCACCGGTTCCTGCTCCTAATACAACGATTTTAGCCATGATCCTTCCTTCTTATTATTGTTGTTGGTAAGGGTCTCCCCTTATTTAGCCTGTTATTTCATCTAGGTAAGTACAATTAATGTGCCATGGCTTGCTTTAATATTTTTACTTTTAAAATCAATTAAATAGAGCGTTTATATTTGTTTTTGTGTAAATTTTTAGTGTTTTTATGTCATTTTTGTCGATAATTTATACAGCCACTGTCAGTTATGTCATTTAATAGTTTTTGCAAAAAATGATTAAATCACGCATATTTGTTTTGTTATCTGTCAGATATTGATTAACAACGATTATCTCAACTATGGATGAAACAGAGGCTAGATATGAACATTGATAAGAATAATATTCCGGAAGAAGCATTTGATTGGTATGACTCATATGCTCATGGTGGTATGGACCGTCGTACTTTTATGAAAAAACTAACGGGATTAGTCGCGTTAGGTTATTCAATGGCAACATTGACTGGTGCACTATTACCTAATTATGCATTGGCAGAGCAGGTTTCATTTAATGATGCAGAGATCACTGCCAGCTATCTAAATTTCCCATCACCTAAAGGGCATGGAGAAGGTAGAGGTTACTTAGTGCTGCCAAAGCAATTAACTGCCGGTGAAACTGCAAATAAAGCGCCTGTAGTACTTGTTATACATGAAAATAGAGGTTTAAACCCTTATGTGAAAGATGTTGCCCGTCGATTAGCAAAAGCTGGGTTTATTGCTTTTGCTCCAGATGCGCTATTTCCGTTAGGTGGCTATCCAGGGAATGATGACGAAGGTCGTTCTATGCAACGCTCTTTAGATAGAAGTAAGATTGAACAGGACTTTGTTGCAGCGGCTTCATTTATAAAATCTCATGAACTATCAAATGGTAACCTCGGTGCTGTTGGATTTTGTTTTGGTGGATATATAGTTAATTACTTAGCAGCGGTTGATAGTAAGCTTATTGATGCTGGGGTGCCATTCTACGGTACACCTGCTAGCAAAGAGTTACGTAAGAATATCAAAGCACCGTTGATGATCCAATTGGGTGAACTAGATAAACGAGTGAATGCGTCTTGGCCAGAATACGAAGAAGACTTAAAAGCAAGTAACGTTGAATACGAAATGCATTCGTATAAAGGTGCAAAACATGGTTTCCATAATGACTCAACAGGGCGTTTTGATAAAGACAATGCTGAGTTAGCATGGTCAAGAACTATTAAGTTTTTCCAGTCAAAATTGGTTTAACCGCCAACTGCTTTATCATCAGTTTATTAATTTAATAAAAGTCCATCATTTTAGTGATGGGCTTTTTTTTGCTTTTTATGTAAATGTTACCGTTATGTGAAATTTTCAATTTGTCATATTTTGTATCAGGTTTTCGTTTATTATGGGGGATAATGTTATTAACATATTGGGCTTACTATGAATTCTAGAAGAAAATTTCTATTGGGTGCTGGAACACTTGCTTTTTCAGGTTTTGCGCGTAGTGCTTTTGGTAAGTTATCTATTCCTGATGTGCCAAGTGAAATTGTTGCGTACGGTCCGTTACTGCCAGATCCTAATGAAATTTTGAATTTACCAGCTGGTTTTAGTTATCAAATCATCTCTGAGTTTGGTGACAAAATGGATGATGGATTAACTGTACCAGATAAAGCTGATGGTATGGGCTGTATTGAGTTAGACGATGAACGTGTTGTACTTATCCGTAATCATGAATTATCCCCTAAAAGTATTGAAAAAGAATCTGCAAGTATCCAATCGCATAAAACTGAATTAGCTTATGATGTATTTGATAACGGTGTTGCCTTACCTGGTGGAACTAGCCATATCATTTATAACGTGAAGCACAATAAACGAGAACAGGAATACTTGTCACTGTGCGGCACCATAAGGAACTGCTCTGGCGGAGTTACTCCTTGGGGGAGCTGGTTAACATGTGAAGAAACCGTATTAGATGAACGTGATGGTTTAGGTAAATCGCATGGTTATATCTTTGAAGTGCCAGCAACATCTAAAGGATTAATTGAGCCTGAGCCATTAATTGCGATGGGACGATTTAATCATGAAGCTGCCGCAGTAGATCCTCGTACTGGTATTGTTTACCTCACGGAAGACAGAGGTGACAGTTTATTTTATCGCTTTATTCCAAATAAACCTGGTCAACTAAATAGAGGTGGTCAATTACAAGCTATGGTGATCAAAGGTAAATCTCAATTTGACTCTCGTAATTGGAATGAAAGTACAATGTCGTTACACGACAACATGTCGGTAGAATGGGTCGATTTGGATGAGCCGGAAAGCCCTAAAGATGATCTAAGACTTCGAGGTTATAAAGAGGGTGCTGCGCTATTCGCTCGTGGTGAAGGAATACATTGGGGTGAAAAAGAACTGTATTTCTGCTGTACCAATGGTGGAAAAAAGCAACTAGGGCAAGTCATGAAATATCAACCTTCAGAGTTTGAAGGTACGGAACAAGAAAGCCTCAATCCAGGACAAATTCAGTTATTTGTAGAAAGTACGGATGAGTCATTTTTTAATTTTGGTGATAATTTAACCGTTGCACCTAATGGGCATTTAATTGTGTGTGAAGATCAATACACGGATGTTGTCGATAACCATTTACGTGGGGTTACTCCTGCAGGAGAAGTTTATAACTTTGCTCGACTTATTCTACAAACTGAGCTCGCAGGTGCCTGTTTTTCACCTGACGGAAAAAGCATGTTTGTAAATATACAATCTCCAACTAAAACTGTCGCAATAACCGGACCTTGGGATAGTTTTAAAAAATAAATTGTATAGTTTTCATGTATAAAAAAGGCCGCAAAAAATGCGGCCTTTAAATTACATTATAAATACTTAACATTAACTTAATGTTTAGTTAAGTATTAGAATACGTAGTTAACTGCGAAACGTATTAAAGTACCATCTGAGTCGTCATTTATGTTGTCAGTATAAGTGCTAACATCAGCTTTTAAAGCGATACTAGGGTCAAGTTCATAACGAACACCAAAAGTAACAAGGTCATATTGACTCTTTGCACTTTGTTGTATTCCAGTAACAATAGCGGTAGCCGTAGGCAGAATTGCAGCAGATAAACCAACGAGTTGATCTGTGTATTTAATTTCATCGTCATCCTCTAATCTTTCAAAAGTAACTGACGGAGTAAATTTACCAACTCTCATACCTGCAGTGGCATAAAAAGCAGTACTTTTAGCTGTAAATGTATTTTCATTTTCAGTTACGGTTATTTCTGCACTTGCAAAATATGTAAAGGTATCAATTTCTAGGCCTAGCCCAATGAATGTACCACGGTCGTCTCGCATGTACATATCGTCAGCTAAATCTGAAAGTCCCAATGTATTAAGGATTTCTATTGTTTCATCAATATCATCACGAGCATAAGTAGACACATTAGTTCCATAAACACCACGAGCTTTAAACCATTCATAAGTTGCTTCAGCTGAAAAAAGTAATAAGTCTTTACCACTTAAAATACCATCGGCAAATTCAGATTTGTTAGTACCAAAAACACCTTGTAAGTTATATTCCCAATCACCGGCATAACTAGAGTAATCAAGTTTTGCACCATCAATATTACTAAAACCAACATCATAAACAGATCGTGGTGCAGTCACCCAATGATATGAATAGCCAACATCTGAAGATGCTGAATAACGAAATAGCGGAACTCGTAGACGACCAGCCGAGACAGTAAGCTTATCGGTAGCTTGGTAGGCCATGTAAGCCCATTCAAACTCAGCTTCGTAATCGTTAGTTCCACGGGCAACGATTTGGCCTGTTGCTGTCATTTTACTATTGATATCACCACTAATTTGAATAGCAAAAACACTTTCATCTAAAAAGCTAATGGAATCATCATAACCAAATACAGTTTCATCTGAGGCTGTAGTTATACCACTAACTAAGTTAGCAAAGCCGTTAACACGCACATCAGCATGGGATGCAAAACTAGCAAGTGTAATAGCACTTAACGCAATAAATTTTTTCATATTTAGTCTTCCTAATTAATTCAATGGGATTGCTTTTACAGTGCCTGAAACCGACGCGCTATCAACATAGCCAATAGCATTTTCATTACTTGCTACAATAGCGATAACAGCTGCATCATTGTCTACCTCTTTTGGGGGGATCCCTTTACCAGTAAAAACCAGCTTTGACCAGTAAGATGAGACTTGTGTTGAACTCCGCCCTAATGCGTTAGTGTCAAAAGATGCACGACTAGGAGAAGCCGCAACTTGATTAATAGGTAATACTTCTTTACCGTTAGAGAATTTCTTTTCTTTTCCAAGAAAAATACGTCCAGCAGCTTTAGCATCAAGTGCAGCATCGTTAGATGGATGAACTATGAGAACTAATCCCGCAATACTCTGAAAAGAAATTGTGCAGCCTATTACGGCTCCAAACAAAGCCTTGGCTAATGTTTTTTTGTGCATATTAACGACCCTTGTATTTGTTGATAAAGAAAACGATATTTACTCTTATTATGATTTTAGTAACTAAAACCTGGAAATTTAAGTTTTCTTAAAATGTATTAATAGTCAGTATTAAGCAGTAATAACTTGATTGTACAACTGAGTTTAGTATGTAAATTCATACTTAGTTGTGAACAAAAAAATACTGTTAAAATCTGTATTTCATTCTGTGTATTACAGACGAAATATAAGAACATGCTGTTCTGTACATACAAGCCAGACTATAAAAGGGGATAGTGACATCCCACAGTGGCGCAATTTCATTGTTTATTAAATTAGCTATTAAATTAGCTAATAAATTACAAATTATGACGCTGCTTATTTTGTAGTCTAAGCAATTGAACTATAGAAAAGAATTAGAGATACGCAAGGTGAAAGCAATAAAATGCTTAAGTGATATTATATTGGTATAAAAAACATACTCAAGTTGATCGTTAATCACCCAGCCCTTGAGTTTACTTGATTACAAGGTCGTTTATTTGGGAATACTCTTATTAGATGTTATGCGAATTAATTTTATAGAGATCACTTGTGAAATAGGGAACAATGTTTTGAATTGTATTAAAGGTGTAAAAATTAACACCTAGATGAAACTATTCTTACCTAGAGCTTGATATTTACTCCTGTTGCACTCATTTCAGTACAAAGCCAACCATTTAAGTCTTCTATGCTTCATTATTTATTACTTATTGTTATAGCCATTGTTCCTATTGGTTACATTGTTTCTAAGCCGCTTTGGCGTGAACGTCAAAGAACTAAAATCAAGGCATTACCATTTAAAAAAGAGTGGCGTAGTATTATTCAGCAGCGCATGCCTTACTTTAGACAAATGCCTACAGATCTACAGTTGCAACTAAAGCAACATATTCAGGTATTTTTAGCTGAGAAAAAGTTTGTTGGTTGTAATGGTGTTGAGATCACCGATGAAATTAGAATAACGGTAGCGGCGCAAGCCTGTTTGTTATTGCTTAATCGTAATACTGATTATTATCCAAAACTAAGAACAATCTTGGTTTATCCAAGTGCATTTATTAAAGAACATCAAAGTTTGCAGTCTGGTGGGGTATTAAGCAGCCAAAGAACAGCTCTAGCTGGGGAATCTTGGGGATTTGGTAAAGTAGTTTTGTCTTGGCAAGATACTATTGACGGTGCCGATATTCCTGATGACGGACGTAATGTGGTGATCCATGAATTTGCTCATCAGTTAGATCAAGAAGATGGCAGTGCTAATGGTGCGCCAATACTAGGTAAAGATCAAAATTATCAAGTCTGGTCTGAGGTACTGTCTAGCCAATATGACAAACTAAAAAAACAAGCCAACGCCGGAATACCTTCTTTATTTGATTATTACGGGGCAACTAATCCTGCGGAGTTTTTTGCAGTGGCAAGCGAAGTGTTCTTTGAACAAGCACATGCACTTCATCACTCATATCCCAAGCTTTATGAGCAACTTAAATTGTATTACAAAGTTGATCCTGTACATTGGCATTAATGGATTAAGGATCAATAAATAAAACAGAAAAAACCACGATAAAATATATTTTCATCGTGGTTTTTATTGGTAACTGATTAAACTATTTATCCTGAGTTCAGGTTATTTATCTACTCAGGAAACACTTCTAGTGTTAAGTACAAGCTAAAGTGTTTTACATCCACATCTGCTGGTTGTTCTATTTTCACAGCTGACTCGGCCGCAAGGAAATAAAAACCACTGCTTTGTGGCGTAAAAGTAAATTCACCTTTGTCATTTAAGGTAAGAACTTGTTCATTACGATTGTTGCGATGACGAGTGCCCGCTTTTATCGCTTTTACGTGTGTACCTTTGCTTACCGGTTTACCATTAAATAATAATTGAAAACTAGCAGTTTCACCCGCGAATAAATCATTTGGGTGTGTTTGACCAACTAACTCTAAGCCTTTTCCCGTTGGGTTAACAGCGGTTAACGTTGGTTTATTAACACTAATAAAGGTTTCAACACTTGAAGCGGTTGTTCTGCGCACTACGTCGGTTGCGCCTTCTGGTAATGTAATGTCTTTACCAAATAAACGCCAAGGTGCGCCGTCTGCCTTTTTAAACGT
>JAWUWS010000044.1:0-9126 GCA_034111705.1 Psychrosphaera sp. | reverse complement strand
TTTGGTGGAATTACTAACGTGGTTATGGATTACACCAACGTACCAACAGTGGTATTTAGCCATCCTGCTATTGGTACTATGGGCTTGTCTGAACCAGAAGCAATTGCTGAATATGGTGCAGAGAACGTAAAAGTTTACACATCAAGCTTTGCGGCTATGTACACAGCCGTTACGTCACATCGTCAAATGACTAAAATGAAATTGGTATGTGCTGGTGACAATGAAAAAGTTGTTGGTATTCACGGTATTGGTCTTGGTATGGATGAAATCCTACAAGGGTTTGGCGTTGCTATGAAAATGGGCGCAACCAAAGCAGACTTTGATTCTTGTGTGGCTATTCACCCAACATCTGCGGAAGAGTTTGTGACTCTTACTTAAGTAAAGCATCTTAGTTTAGGTCTCATTGTTTGAGACCTAAACATCCTTCTGTAATCAACTTCTATTTTTTATTTTCACTGTCATCTGGTACATATACCATTGAGCCATCAGCCATTTTATAAGCCACGCCAGCTTTAGTTCCTTCACCAGAGCCAATGTCTCCATTGGATTTATACTGTTTTATTTCTTTGCCTTCTTTAACAATAATTTCCATATTAGGTTGCCCTGCATTTTTTATTACTGTGACATTCTCTGCATTAAAAGTATTTAATGGATTTTGAGCAATCGCAATCAATAATGCCGCAATGATCACCAAAAATACATCCACTAAGTTTACTGCACTAATGATTGGGTTTAATTCTTCATCATCGTCCAAAAACTTCATTAGGCTGCATCCTTCAAACTTTCGTCTTTGTCAGTTTCATTTATATTTCTGATTTTACGTACATTTATCATTTCATCAGCAAACCAACGTTTTTTCACACTTGCGGGCCAGAACGTTAAAATTGAAACCATCAATCCCCAAATAACCGCAGCAAAGGCAATGATCAGGTTTTCACTAATCCCTTGTATATTTCCGTCAGCTAAAGATTTCAAAGCAGGTCCCATTGGGATCATCGTAGCGATTAACCCAAGCATTGGACTTAGTCGAGTGACAATACGTAGTGTTTCAAGATGTTTAAGTGCGAACACTTCCAACTCATCATCCGTCGCCGTTTGGTTTTGAACATAATAATTATGTAATTGATATCCGGCGTTGATCTTTAACTGTCCTGCTTTTATTTGTTGATAGTAAGCCATACCTGCATTACGGCGCATTATGCTTTGGCTAATAAACTTTCCTAATGCAAATAAGGCATAAATAAACATACCTAAAATGGCCAAAATAACTGGGAAAATGAATAGCTCTGATACCACAGCCATTAACTGCTCTATTGCCATAAAAGACATGTATAACTCCTAAAATTAACTAGTTTTTGATTTAGATTATTTGGCGCCATTGTAGTTAATTTTCACCAAAAGTAAATGAGAATTATTATCATTAGCATTGACAGGTCAAATCCTTCTTGTATTATGTTGTCACAAATACAAATAATTCTCATTTAGAAAACGTAAACCACAATGATTAAAACTTGTCGTAAATCTTATATAAGCTCTATATTCCTAGCTGCAATCGCAGCACCTGCGATTTCCATGCAAGAAAATAATCCAGCTGAAACGTCATCTAATGCAAATATAGAAAAAATGGTGGTTACAGGAACGCGTACTGCAAAGCTATTAAGTGACTCTCCAGTTTCTGTTGAGGTCATTGAAGGGGCAACTATCGAGTTATTAAGCCAAGGAACGCTCGCTAGCGTACTGGATTTTATCCCTGGTGTTGTCATTACTCGCAGTGCTAAAGATGGTTACAACATTCAAATGCAAGGCTTTGAGAGCAAACATGTATTGATATTAATCGATAATTTACCTGTTATATCGCCCACAGGATCATCAGTCGATTTAGACCAGATAAGCGCCAATGATATTGCTCAAATAGAGGTAATGAAAGGTGCTGCATCCGTTATGTATGGCAGTGCCGCATTAGGCGGTGTAATAAATATTATCACCAAGAAAGGGGCTTCAGGTAACACATCAATAAGCTATCAAATCTCTCAATATATTGACCGTGATTATGAAGGTGAAGCACCTTTTTCTAAGACAGTTAAATTTAATACAAGTGCTGATCTTTTAGGATGGGTTCATAAAGTAAACATTCAAAAAATAAGCGATGCTGGTTTTGATTATGACATAAGTAGTGTCTCTGAAGATGCGGCTGAATTAGATAAAATTTTTGTAAACTACTCTGCTAGTAAAGAAATTAATAATTTAATTACTCAATTCAAATATCAATATTTTGATGAATATAAACAACGAGATGCATCTGTTGTTCCGGGTCAATCAGGCATTATTTTTTACTCCTCTGATGTAACACAACACCAATTTGATTTAGCGCTTAGTGATCCAAGTCTAGAGCAAAACTGGCATACCAACGCACGTTATATTAATCACCAAGAAACCAGCGGACAGTCAAATAGCATAAGAGATACATCAATTACTCTAACTGAAATTGACGGACAAAAAGTATGGCAACACGGCAATGTTAATCCAAAGAATTCAGGCGAGTCAGGTTCAGAAACTGTATTTGGCTGGTTGTTACATCAAGACCAACTAGACCAAATAAAACCAGCTACAAACAGCGTGGAAATTAACGATGAATCTCGCAACAGCATAGAAGCTTACGGCCAACATAATTTTATTTATAACAATGCTCAGTACTTAGCAGGATTTAGAGCGCAACAAGATTCAGACTTTGGTACTCATACCGCATTTAGAGTTAGTTCAATGCTGGACCTAGGTAATAATAACACTGCAATTAAGTGGCGTGCAGGACTAGGTCAAGCATATAGAGTACCTGTTCTAAAAGAACGTTTTTATGTATTTGACCACAGTAATCTAGGTTACATGGTTTTAGGTAATGAAGAGTTAACACCTGAAACGGCAACAAGTTTGAATACCAGCGTGTCATTACGCACCAGTATATTTGACCATTTTGCTGATGTGTCATTTGAAGTATCAGCTCATTACTCTGAAACTCAAGATTTAATAAACACAGTTCACAACGCCGAGTTATCAGCTGAAACAGGATTAGATATCTCTGAATACAGCAATATAGATCAGACTACTATTTCTGGCTTTAATGTAAGTTCAGAGCTGACTCTAGATAAATGGAGTTGGCAAGTTAACTATGCTTATACCGACAGCGAAGATGACGATAACCAACGTCTGCAAGGACGCCCACGTCATCAAACAAAAATGAGCCTCAATTACCAATTTGAACAACCTACCATTAACGCCATTTTATATGCGGTTTATCAAGCGGATGAAGCAATACCAAGCTCGTACGACAGTGCTGTTGTAACCGACTACACCATAGTTAAATTTAGCGTTTCACATACCTTAACCCAACAACTTTCACTGCGTTACTCCATCAATAATTTATTTGATGAACATAAAGATATTAACGCTGTTAATAACAACCAATTCGACCCACGTCCAATATCTAGCCGAGAGTTAGTGTTTGGTGTGCGTTATCAATTTTAGAATAAAAACATTAACTTTTTACGCACTTTAAGGAATTTGCAATGAACAATATATTTAAACTTTCTCTACTATCTTTGGCAATCGTATTGGCTGGCTGTGACGATGATGACAAAACGATTGAAGAAGAAATAATTGACGATCCAATTGAAGAAGTTGTCCAAGGTGAAATATTTGGTCCATTTACGACTGGCACCAGTTCAGAACCGTCATTTGCATATTTTGATTTAAATACACAATCATTAGTGACATTAACAGATGAAGAGGCTGCTACTGATACTCAGTGGGATATCGCATTTAAGCGTACAGGTGTTTATCTAAATGAAGCTCAAGATACGCCTGTATCTGTTTACTTTACTGGTAATAACGCTGACTTTTATGACGAAAATGGCGATGCTGTTGTTAATACATTTGTAGAGGCGAATCCAGATGATGAACTTGAAGATTACACAGCGGTGACATTTGCTGATATTCCAGCAGATGAAAATGAATTTGTACCAGATGTAACTGAGCGTATTTTAGATGGTTTTTATAATTACGACTCAACAACTCACGCGGTTACAGCGGCAGATGATAAATATTTTATTGTGCAATCTGACGAGTTATTTACCAAATACCGTGCAACTAGTTTAACTCAAGATGGCTATGGGATGAGTGCAATTACTCTTGCTGTTGCCTTACAAGATAACACAACAGAAACATTTGGTGATGAAGTTGAGGTTGAAGTGGATTTAACTTCATGTGTATCAGGTGAGTCAGTTTATATCGACCTAGACACTCAATCTGTTGTTACCTCAGCAGATGCATTTGATCTTACTATCCCATGTTTAGATGCATATGCAGACTTTGCTATTGATTTAGTTGATGACGCAACCGCCATTCAAGATTTTGAAAATAGCTATGCAGGTATTCCAGTAGAATCAGCGAGTTATTACGGCTTTAAATCAAATGAATATTCAGAGTTAGCCTTTGCTGAAAACAAATGGTACGCGTACAACCTACAAGGTGGTCATAAATTATGGTCACAATATGGTGTGTATATCGTAAAAGTGGACACGCAGTATTTCAAAGTTCAGATCACTAGTTACTACGATTCAGAAGGTACATCAGGTAATTATAGCCTACGTGCTGACGAGTTAGTTTCTGAATAACTATATTCAACGTTAGATTGCAGTAAGAGTCAGCCACATAAGTGGTTGTCTCTTTTTGCGTTTAACCGTTATTAGTTTTATTTAATTTTTAGGTATAAAAGACAGTTAATTATGAACAAAACTCCATTAAACATGTTTGTTGCTTTGCTGGCATTCATTTCATTATTCGCTCATTCCGTAGATTCAGTGGCATCTAAAAATGAATCGGCAACAGCAACAAAAGTCCTATTTATTAGTGCAGCACATAGTAACCGCGCCAAGGTATCTCTGTTAAAAAAAGTAGCAGAAACTCACAGTGTAGAATGGAGTATTACGCATAAATCAACCCGTGAATTGAAAGACTTAGAACAAGTAAAACAGTTATTTAATCAACATGAATTTATTGTATTGGATGGTGTTTCAAAAAATGAATCAGAGAAAAGTTATCAAAGTTATTTAGAACTAATTGCTAACAGTAAAAATGTCTTTTTCACCCCAAGCTGGTTATCGCAACAAGCCGCGCAAAAAGGCATAACCAACGAACAGCAAAATACATTACGAGATTATTGGAAAAATGCAGGGCGAATCAACTTAACCAATATGCTGAGTTATATTAGCGCTAAGGTGTTGGTAGCAGCTAGCTCAAACAAAGATAGCTCAAAAACACAGTCAGCTTTAGATATTGCAAAACCAATTATATTCCCATTAAAAGGTATTTATCATCCGCAGCAACCTAACCTGATTGTGGATGATTTAGATAAATATTTTGCATGGAAAACGCCAAAAGAAAATCAACCTAAAGTCGCTTTATTATTTCAACGCGCCAATATCGAAATAGAACAAACCACATTAATTGATGAAACGATTAAGCGTTTTGAAGAAAAAGGTGTTCACGTTGTTCCGTTTTTCTTTAAATTAAGCCCTGGTGAGCATAACTACAACGAATTGTTATACACAGCTGAAAATTCAGAAACACCAGCGGTTGATCTAATTATTAACTTTAGAAATATCCACTGGGCCAATCAACGTAAACTCGAATTTGAACAATTTGGTGTTCCCGTATTACAAGCTCTAACCTATTACAGTGGTAATAAAGAAGCATGGGAAGCAGACGAGCAAGGCATTGCTGCTGGAATGATGGCATTCACTTTAGTGCTACCAGAAACGGCTGGTGTTACCGACCCTATGATTGTTGCAGCAATGGACAGACGTACCGCAAAAGTAGAAGTGATTGATTACCAGTTACAGCATTTAGTAAATAAAGCATTTAACCTAACTCAATTAAAATATAAGCCTAACCGTGATAAAAAGTTAACTATGTTTGTTTGGGGCGACCAAGATGTAGGTGCATCATTTATGAATGTACCTGAAAGCGTTGCAAGCATTACCCAAGTATTAATCAAACAAGACTACTCATTACAACCGCACGATGCGGATCACTTCATTGCAAGAATAAACAAAATCCTCGACCCGTTTTATCGTGATTATGAGCTAAATGAATTATTAGATGAAGACTTGGCTGAACTTATGCCAATTGCCGATTATTTAAATTGGTTTAAAACACTCCCACAAACATTACAAACCCAAGTTAATGAGCGTTGGGGTCAGCCACAAGATAACTTTATGGCAATCAAACGTGACGGCACAGACTACTTTGTATTACCACGATTTCGTAACGGCAATATGTTAGTCATGCGCCAACCGCCACGCTCTGACGACAAGAATGATGAGTCTGGCATGTTCCATAATGGCATAACGCCAATTAATCACTTTTATCTAGCGGCTTATTATTACGCCCGTTCTTATTGGAATAGTGATGCAATAATTCACTTGGGTACACATGGTTCTCAAGAATGGTTGGGCGGTAAAGAACGTGGATTATCCATGTTTGATCAAGGTAACTTGGCGGTATGGGATACACCAATTGTTTACCCGTTTATTGTAGATGACGTGGGTGAAGCCATGCAAACCAAACGTCGTGGACGCGCAACTACAATATCTCATATGACACCGCCATTTTCCGCCGCTGGTCTACACGGTGAAATTGCCATACTGCATGAATTAATGCATCAATATAAGTCATTAGATGAAGGTGGTGTTAAAGACAAAACCGCCAAACATATTGTAGAAAAGTGTATAACTGAAAACTTATGTAAAGATATTGGTTGGGAACAAGATGCAATAAATGCAGACTTCCCTACTTTCTTTGATGAATTGCATGAACACATGCATACATTAGCCAGTGCTAATCAGCCACTTGGTTTACATACCTTTGGCGAATTATCAGAGCAAAAACTACTAACCTCTACGGTTATTCAAATGTTAGGCAAAGATTTTGTCCAATATGCGGGTGAGTTTGAACGCAAATATTACAAATTAGATAGCAGCGAAAAATATTCAGAGTCGGAAGGTAAAACTCATGACTCACACTCGTATTATGACACTGACATAAACGCCTCTGCAGATGTCAAAAAGGAAGCAAAAGATATTGATAAGTTAGTGGGTTACATCACTGCTGTTAACTACATTGTAAAACCTATACTGCAAATAAAGGACGTTAATCAACCTGTTCCTTTACAAGAATTAGACACTGAATTACAAGAATTAATTAAAAAAGGTAAAACGCAATTTACCGGTATTAGTAACATTCGTGAATTTAAAAGTATGACGGACTTTTTAGCTGGCAAGTACATTCCAGTAAAAAATGGTGGCGATCCTATTCGACATCCAGACGCTGTACCTACAGGTTACAATTTAATTGGTTTTGACCCATCAAAAGTGCCAACAAAAGCTGCGTATGAACAAGGCAAAGAGTTAATAGATCAACTGGTTGCAGATCACTATAAAAAGCATGGTCAATACCCAGATAAATTAGCGTTTTCTTTGTGGTCAATTGAAACAATGCGTCATTACGGTGTATTAGAAGCACAAGCCATGTATGCAATGGGCGTTAAACCAACTTGGACACCTTCTGGAAGAATTACAGGGACAGAAATAATTCCGTATTCTGAATTAAAGCGCCCACGAATAGACGTTGTATTATCAGCAACGGGTTTATACCGCGATGCATTTCCTAATGTTATGCAAATGCTGGCTAAAGCCGTTAAAGACATTGCCAAGTTAAAAGAAGACTCCAACCCTATTTGGAAAAATAGCCAACGTGTTAAACAGGAGTTATTAGCTGAAGGTGTATCTGAAGACGATGCCGAATACTTATCAACCGTAAGAGTATTTTCAAATCAGTCTGGTGATTATGGTTCTGGTACTGACGCGTTAGCATGGGCCAGTGACAAGTGGGATGACGATAAAATCATTGCTGAAAACTACATGAAAAAAATGGGTTACTACTTTGGTGCAGACCGTAGCCGTTGGGGTAAAAAAATAACAGATAACCAAGGAAAAGCGATTAACTTATACGGTAAACAGCTTTCTGGTACTGACGTCGCGTTGTTTTCTCGTTCATCTAACCTTTACGGTATGATCACCTCAGACGACCCATTTGAATACTTTGGTTCAATAGCGCTTGCAGTAAGAGCATTAGATGGAAAAAGCCCAGAAATGAGAATATCAAACCTCAGAGACACCAATAATATGAAGACTCAAGATGCAGCTAGTTTCATGTCTACCGAACTTAGAACACGAAACTTCCACCCTCGTTGGATTACAGAAATGCAGAAAGAAGGGTATTCCGGTGCCGTAACTATGAGCAGCAATATGGATAACTTCTTTGGCTGGCAAGTAGTAGACCCTAACATTGTTAGAAGTGATCAATGGGATGAATTCTTTGATGTATATGTAGACGACAAGCTGGAATTGGGGCTAGATGAATGGTTTGAAAAAACCAACCCAGAAGCCTTAGCGCGTATGATGCAACGTATGTTAGAAGCACAGCGCAAAGAATACTGGGATGCATCTCCAGAACGTTTACAAAAACTCGTGGAAACTTACAGTGAATTTGTTGAAAAATATAACCTGTTTGTCGACAACGAAAAACTAAAAGAAAACGTAACCGAATTAGCTAAAGGTTTTGGTTTATCAGCGCCTAAGTTTTCAGTAACAGCAAACCAAATGGCAATGGAAGCGTCAGCCGCAAATCCAGCTAACGCGCCTGCTGAACAAGTCAGTGGGCAAAAATTAGAAGAGCAAAAACAATCAAATGATTCGACAGAAGACGACTACACAATTTGGTATGTCTTGTTCGGCATTGGCTTGATATTTTTTGCAGGTTGGTACTATGAACAGCTTATAAACCGTAAGTTAGCTCAATTACATAATTAGAACCTAACGAACAATAGTTAACCTTATTGTATTAATAGGGTTATACCAATTTTATTAAGTATTACTTAAACAAAAAAACCATACTCACCTAGATATATTATTTATATTCAGGTGGTGTATGGTTTTTGCTTATATGTTTAATTCAAAATTACACTGACACTTATAATTTAATAGCGCCTTGTTTAATTAAGCTTTGCGCTGT
>JAWUWS010000043.1:0-11559 GCA_034111705.1 Psychrosphaera sp. | reverse complement strand
GTATCCAGGTAAGGATTGATAGATTAGAGCTAGGGAATTTTGGAGACACTGCACCAGTCGGATCGGGTGTCAGTGAATTACGTATATTTTATGGCCCAGGTTATCGGGTTTATTATGTACATAAAGGCAATGTGTTAGTTGTACTTCTATCTGGTGGCGATAAGAGTACTCAAGCTGCCGATATCGCTAAAGCCAAAGATATAGCCAAGCAATTGGAGGACTAATTTAATGACTGTTAAAACTACACGCTGGGATTCTGCCGAGGCACTCAAAACTGATGAGGATATACAACTATACCTTGACGCTTGCCTTGAGGACGCTGGCGATGACCCGGCATTTATCGTACATGCATTAGGTGTTATTGCTCGTGCAAAAAACATGAGTCAACTTGCAAGAGATACCGGCCTTACTCGTGATGGGCTATATAAAGCTTTTTCATCTGATGGCAATCCAACTTTTGCAACAATAGCAAAAGTAACAAAAGCACTTGGCTTACAAATTACTGTTCAGGCTGCACATTGATACCTTATAACAAGTACTTTAAATTTGACTCCAAAAGCTGTCATGCTTTTTGCGGTGCAAAAATCAAAGCCAACTTTTACACAATTTAAGTGGGAGTTGAAGTTGTATAATTTCAATCTCTTAAAAAAACAGCCTATTTCATGGGGCCAAATGTATTGGAGGAAGTAATGGATATATATAATCCCAATAAAATAGTAGATGCTGAAAATTGGTTAGCAATAGATGAAGGGATACGAATTGAATTGGTTCATGATTTCCATTTAAAGTTAGATCTTGAATTAACCGAAGATGCCTTGCGGTTACATTCATCAATCCATGTGATAGTTGAGAATCAATTGGCTATGGGAGTTGATTTAATACCTGAAACGTTTGCAAAACTTACAAGGCAAGGCTTGAGTCGGCATGAAACAATTCATGCTATTGGAGCAATAATATCAGAAGATATTTTTGATGTTATGAAAGGGAATGCCAAAGAATTTTCGCCCAAGAAATACAGAAGAAAGCTTGAAAAACTAACAGCAAAAAGGTGGCTAAAAGGGCAATGTTAGAATTTGCACTTAACAAATAGACCTTCCTATCAAATAAGCAATAACATATTTGTTAGCTGCTCTATAGCACTTGGGTAATCTTCAATAAAATAAACTCATAATTGGCATACAAAAAAACAGGCAATCAATACATTATTGAACACCTGTTAAACTAAAAACAATTGTTTATACCCAAACCAACTGCTAAGTTATTATTGTTATTAAATAAGAATATTTATAAAACTAGCTGTACTTGATAACTTAAGTAAACGTACGTGCTAGTGGATTATTAGGTGATTTATGCGGTTCATGATCTTGTTAGTTTGTTGCTTTTTTATGAGCAGTTGTAGTTCAGATAATAATGATGACCCTTCAACTCAATTAAATGCATTATGTTCAACAGAAGAGCTTGAAGTTGAGATGGATGAATTACTTGCTTTGACGGTATCAGAGGTTAATTTTTCATTTACAGTAAAACGGCAAGATGAACGTCAATATACCTATAATAAGGGGGATGCTTCATTACAAACGTCGTATGAGTCTGCATCTACTTCCAAATTAGTCGCTGCTGTTGTTATTTTACGACTTGTTGAGGCGGGGTATTTATCACTTACAGATAAACCGCAGGATTATATTAGTAGTTGGTCTATTAGCAGCACAGATCCTTTATACAATCTCAACCTAACTCAGTTACTTAGTTTTACCTCTGGTTTGGAGGTTGAGCCGTTTTGCTTAAATTTAGGATCTTCCAATTTTGAAACGTGCGTAAATAATATTGCGACAAGAAACGCTGATAATGGCATTACGCCTGGACAGTCCTTTTATTATGGTGGTGCGCACCTTCAGGTTGCAGGCCTAATGGCAGTTAAAGCATTTGATGTAACTAGCTGGCAAGATGTTTTTTTAGACTTCAAAACGCAAACTGGTCTCTTTTTAAATTCAGAATTTGATTTACCTTCAAGTAGCAACCCAAGGCTTGCTGGTGGAATGCATTGGAGCGGTGAAGAATACATTGCGTTTCTATCAGCTCTTAAAAATGGTGATCTTTTGAACTCAAACTCAATGGCAATTTTACTGGCTGATCATACTGAGGGTGTTTCTATTTCTTACTCTCCCATAGTGAGTAGTTTTTTAATGGAAGACTGGAGATATGGATTTGGGCTGTGGCATGAGTGTGAGAGTTCAGTATTTGATTGTGAAGTAGGAACTAGAGTGTCAAGTCCTGGCGCATATGGTGCGTATCCATATTGGGATAAAAATATAGGTTATGTTGGATTAGTGGCTAGGCAAGGAGAGCTTGGTACATTTGAAAGCGGTCTTATGATTGAAAGGGGCGTTAGAGAAACTGTTGAACTGTGGGCTCAATGTCAATAAATCTGCTTTACTTCATAAAATAACAAGGCCACCCACTCGTATTTGAATCTGGCTGTGAACACTTTTATTCCATGCTACGTGGGCAAGATAAAGTAAATGCTCAATGGCAAATGTATTGCCTTGTTCACAACATATTTGGAACAAATAAATGAAAAAGCCTGTGAATCATTTTTTACTGCTAGGTGCTATTTGTAGTGCTTTAGCATCTCTTGCTCATTTAGGCTGCATTGTATTTGGTGGTGATTGGTATCGCTTTTTTGGCGCTGGCGAGCAAATGGCACAATTGGCAGAGCAAGGTCATTGGTATCCTACGGTAGTGACCTTAGTTATCTCAAGTATCATTGCTATTTGGGCTTTATACGCACTTTCTGGTGCTGGTGTTATTTTTAAGCTTCCACTGTTACGTTTGGGGTTGTGTGTCATCTCTGGTATTTATGTAATACGGGGGCTTTCATTTTTTGTGTTAATGCCATATTTCTCTAATAGTATTACGTTTTGGATTGTGAGTTCTTCTATCTGTTTATTTATAGGGCTTATGTATTCAATAGGCACGTATCAAACGTGGAATAAATAACATGGAATTAATAACGTAGAAACATTTTACTCTTACTCAAATGTTTTAAGTCTATGTAAAGTTGTTCGTTTGTTTTTTGATCTTGCATTGATCATTAAAAATTCTGATAAACGGACAGCAAAATCCGTTTGTCAGAGTTTTAGATAGATTTAATTACAAGCTAGCTTTAACCATGGCCAAATTACTTTAACTTGATTTTACGAAGCAACGAAACGAAACACAACACGACGGACGTTAAAAAGAATTCAGTATTTGATTCCATTCTTTAACTTCGCTATTAAGTTGATTTTGAATTTCGGTGAATTCAGACTTCGTTTTTTCCATAAATGACATAAAATTATATATATCGTTTTTTGGGAACATCCATGTAGATTTTTTGTTTTTATACTTATTAAGCAAGGTGTTGTATTTTTTATCAACGGTAGTTACTTTATTAATTGCTATATCAATAATGGCATTTATTTGTTTTGTTTTGTTCTCAATTTTAGCCCTTTGCTCTGGAATTAAATCACCTTTGCTCTTTAATTTCTTTTGTTTGTACTTGATCATTTCCTTTTGTTTTTTAACTATTTTATTCTTGCTTTTGCGGAGCTTTTTTAATATTTGTTTCTGAGAGCTAACTAAATTAACTTGTCTTACTTCATACTTGGTTAAGCTATCTGTTAACGCCTCTCTTTGATTAAAATATTGTTCATTAGTCTCATTTAGCCGTTCAAGGTCTTGTTCAACACTTTCTTGTTTTTGGTTAATTTCTTCACCTAAAGGGGAGTCAGTTATTATTTTTTTATGCCCTTTTGCTAAACTACGTAGTTTGCTGAGTGACCGATTGATGCTGGCTATTTTTTCTTTTATTGATGAATGTAACTTAATTAAAACAGGTAACTCTTGTTCTAATAATTTCTGAGCTGGCTGGTTCATTTTCTTTGTTGTTTTTAACTGACTTGTTAATGATCTTAAACTTGTAATATCCGCTCTAACTATTTTTTCAGCCGAATGCATCTTTTTAGTAATTTTTGTTGTGCTTTTGTTAATGTTCTTTTCTTTATAAACTAATGAACAGCCAGTGCTCAATGTTAATGCAAGGCATAAAAGTAGTAACTTAATGACGTTAAAGTTCATTTATTTAATCTCCGTTTTTTCAATTTTAATCTATTGAATTTCCATCTATTGAGCTTTGATTCATACAACTAATGGCACAATATTGATTATAAAAGGTAATAGATTGTTTATTATCTTAATTTTATGGCTGTATCATATGATAATCATTTTCCCATTACTAAGTTTTTAGGTGACGTTCACGGATAGTGCATTGTCTATTTTTATTTTTAATTTAAAAATTATTACTTTAAGAACTCGGCGATTTCTCGATTTAAGTGTCAACCAAACCCATTAACTTCGTTTGATTTTGTGGTTAATAGGCAATTTTGAATGAAGGTGTTAACTACAAAATGGTAAGATATCGCGGTTAAATTGAGTGATACATTAAGGTATTAATTGAGGCTATTATGATAAAACGACTTGATAACGTAAGTGAAAATACTGCTCTTCAAATTTTTGATGTTTTTCAACGCTCTTATAAAATTGAAGCTGATCTTATTGGTACGTTGGAGTTCCCACCTTTGTCCCGTACAGTTGAAGATATTATGGCTTCAAATACTCAATTTTATGCTTTTGTTGTAAATCCATGTACTGTAAATGACAGTAGTGAAAACAAGTGTATTGGCGGTGTGATTGAAATAAGCATTAAAAATAAAACATTAGATATTTGTAGTTTAACCGTTGATCCTAACCACTTTAGAAAAGGTATTGCTGGTAAATTAATTAGCTTTGTTTTAAAGGAAAGTGACTTTTCTGATGCAGTTGTAGAAACTGCAGTAGTAAATAAACCCGCGATTAATTTATATGAAAAGCACGGTTTTATTGAGTTTAAAAGGTTTACGCCTTCTCACGGTATTGAAAAGCTAGCTATGTCTTTAGAACGACATTTGTAATGGATATGTATTTATACATCAACATCATGTGCCTGATTGAATAAAATTATATTTTTAAAAGCCTATTTATTCTATACACTCATTTCACAGTTTTTATATCTTCAACTTTAACAGGTATTTACGCTAGCACGCAGCTAACTAAGTCACCAAAGTAAACTCAAAACTAAACCTTAAGGAAAATAAATAATATTTATGAGTCACCCAAATAGTTCTTGTCATAGAAAACGAAATA
Source organism: Psychrosphaera sp. (assembly GCA_034111705.1). Classification (GTDB taxonomy): domain Bacteria; phylum Pseudomonadota; class Gammaproteobacteria; order Enterobacterales; family Alteromonadaceae; genus Psychrosphaera. Next base: position 6,339 of record JAWUWS010000043.1, on the reverse strand, counting down.
AATCACTAGGTGTTCCTGAACTCATTGCTATCGCCCTTGGTGGTATGGTTGGTGGTGGCATTTTTACCATTCTTGGTATTTCGGTAGCAATGGTCGGAGCTTATACGCCATTGGTGATGATCATTGGTGGTTTTATTGCCGCTCTTGCCGCTTATTCGTATGTAAAGTTGGGTGTTTATTATAAAGATGAAGGGGCAACTTATTCTTTTTATAAAAGAACATTTCCCAAATCGCCTTTTGCTGCATCGCTCATTGGCTGGTGGGTGATATTTGGTTACATAAGTACTATTGCGCTTTATGCTTATACATTCGCGTCTTATGCTATTAGTGGCTTTGCTTTTGCTGATAGTGAGTGGGCAAGAAAAATAGTGGCCGGCGCTATCATTCTCACCTTTATGCTGATCAATATCTGGAGTGTTAAAGGGATGGGGAAAATTGAAGATATTATGGTTTATACCAAGTTAATTATTCTGATCATCATTTCATTTGTGCTTATTAATAACAGCCAAACAACACTTCCTGTATTGATATCTAGTGAGACGGATGTCAGTGTATTAAGCATTTTAATTGTGGCGTCACTTACCTTTGTTGCATTTGAGGGTTTTCAATTGGTTATCAATGCGGTAAATGAAATGAAGACACCTGAAAAGAACATTCCAAAAGCGATTTACTCTTCTCTTTTTCTGGCTGTGTTAATCTATTTTGTGATCTCATTAGGAGCCATATTGGCTATTCCGTTTGAAGAAATTATTAACAATAAAGAATATGCCCTTGCTGCTGGAACTGGGAAAGTACTCGGCCATTGGGGAACGGATCTTGTGGTATTAGGTGCTTTATTGGCAACCAGCAGTGCTATAAGCGGAACGCTATTTGGCGCATCAAGGCAAATGGCGGTTATAGCTGGCGATGGATTTTTTCCGAAAGCTTTGGCTAAGCGGTCTAACAATATACCTGTAGTTGCAATTATCAGTATGGCGGTATGTGCATTCCTGCTTGTATTGGCTGGCAGCTTACAAGTGATACTTGAATTTGGCAGTGTCACGTTTTTATTAGTTTCTTTACTGATGGCGTTTGCTAATTTTAAAATTCGCCATTTAACTCATTCATCAATATTTATTACTATTCTTTCTATTTTGGGCCTTTTAGGTGGAACTGTATTAATTCTATATTATGAATATACTATTCAGCCTGAGCAGTTAGTGTTTATTATTGGCCTCTACGTTTTATTAACGATGGCGTCGTGGTTATTTTCAAGAAAGAAACACCATCAAGCTAAATAAGTAAATTTTTTGGTTCAGTTATGACTATGTGTGTTGTTATTTAGTATTTATACAAGGATTTGATTTTGAAGTTATTTATTTTAATTTTAGCACTTACGTTAAGTGCTTGTAGTAGTATGCAGCCAACACAAGCAAGTAAAGCGTCATCTAACCAAGAGCTGCTTAAGCGAGAGCAAGCTAAGTCAGAACAAACTAAACCAGAAGAGCAAAGTACTGAGGCTCCAGAGTCAAAGAGAGTCTATTATTTTCAACATAGATTATTACCTGAATGGACTTTTGATAGTGCGAGCGCAGACGTACTATTTACTGACTTAATGGAAGGCGAATTAACAAAACTGCAAAGTGTTGCCGCTGAAATAATATCAGAGAGTTATGCTAGTGAAATGACGAGTAAATATTACTCTGAACATAAAGCAGCTCTTATTACTTTTCCGACTCCTACGTCTTTTACCAATTGCTTTTTTATATTAATTAAAAAGGGCGAAAGCGGTTATCGTTTTTATACTTACGAGAAAACGTTAAGTTTTAGTGAAGATGATCCAGTTAAAGGTGTTGTAGGACATTGGTCTAAAGATGGCGGTCATGGCAACTTAGGGGGCAGAACCTACACCACGGCAGATGAATTTGTTAATGATTTAATGAAGTAAACATTAATAGTAAATGAGTATATAAAAAATAGGTCTGATTTGTGTGTGTTAATAATAAAATGCAGACCTGTAATTTTGTTTAAATATGCTCCCAAATAACCAAAGCTTATTTATTCGTTTTTTTCTTAGTCTTGTTCAATAAAATCTTAGATTGTTGGTGTAATGACGCTCTTACTACCACTTCACGGTCTTCGTCACGGATGCGGTGGAAAACGACTTTGTAAATGTATGAAGTGGTTGGTGTTTTATACTCTTCTGTTTTACCGTCTAATTCGTCTTGGGTTGGAGTAACGGTTTGTATTTCTACTACTTTACCTAGGCAAAAAACCGCAGCGGCGTCTTCATTAAAAAACAATTTACATTGTATCCAGTTGTTTAATTTAAAAGACTGCTCAGATTGGAATACAAAACCACCACCGCCATAAGAGTTAGCTTGGAACTTTAAGTCGTCTTCATCTTGGCTTTGTAACACATAACTCATCATTAAATCTATTTTACGACTTTGGGCTTTTAAGTATTCTGCCAAAGGCTCTATAGCCTCGCCTAACTGTCGTAACGGGCGCAACATGCTTTGTTCTAAGCCTTGCATTTCAGAGGCGATTTTATACGCCGCAGGGATCATAGCGTCAAAGTCATCCATGTTTGGAATTAAGTCCCAATCACCACCATCTTTAACATTAACGGCAATTTGGTGCTCTAGTTGGAAGTACTCTTCAAATAGTTCTAAATCTTGTTCAGTCATTGTTTTACTCTATGTTTTATCTAAGCAAGTTTGCACAAGTGATAACTTGTACTTTAACAATGAAAACCATATTATCGAAGCTTAATAATTAGTTAATGTAGTAATTATATTAAATATTTACTCAGCTTAGGCAAATTCAACTTAACTAAATTCAAGTTTTAACCAACTCAATAGACTCTAAATGAACCTTCCAATTAGTTTACAAATCGGTTTACGTTACTCAAAAGCTGCCAAAGATGGCAGATTCATTAGCTTTATTTCTTTTTTTTCTATGGCGGGGATTGCGTTAGGCGTTTTAGCGCTGATTTTGGTTATGTCGGTAATGGACGGGTTTGAAGGCATTTTAAAGCAACGTATTTTAGGTGCTGTGCCTCATGTGATCATTGAGCCTGGTCAAGGTAAAAATCAATTAACGGTAGCGCAATTTAATAAAACGATTGAAGGTGCTGAGTTTACTAATAATGTTATTCAGGTATTACCTTTAGTGCAGTCTGTGGCGATTATGCAATTACCGTCAGATTTAAAAGGCGTTATGGCCCAAGGTATTGGTGATAAAAGCACAATTCCTTTAGGGGTTATGGACAGCCTAGATGCTAACGGTTGGTCTCATTTTTTAGAGACTAAATACGGTATTGTGGTAGGTCAATATATGGCGATGGAATATGGATTAGCCGTTGGCGACAAAATTAGGTTGATGATCAGCGGCACTAGCCACTATACGCCGATTGGTCGTATGCCTTCACAACGTACATTTACCATAGTTGATATGTTTCATACTGAAAGTGAAATTGATGAACAGTTGGTGTTTGTGCGCTCACAAGATTTAAACCGGTTAATGAAAAAAGCACCATCTGATAATTCTGGAATAAGGTTAGTTTTAGATGATGCGTTTTTAGCGAATGATATTGCGCAAAAATTAGCATCTTATTATCCTCAAAGCGATTACAAAATTGAAAACTGGCATGACACTCACGGTAAATTATTTGATGCGGTAAAAATGGAAAAAACCATGATGTGGTTTATGTTGAGCCTGATCATTGGGGTTGCGGCGTTTAATATAGTGTCGGCATTGGTGATGATGGTGACCAAAAAACAAAATGAAGTGGCGATATTAAAAACCTTAGGCATGACAGAAAACACTATTTCTAATATTTTTATTGTACAAGGTGCCTACAACGGCATTTTTGGCGCGTTACTCGGTGGCTGTGTTGGGACTTTATTAACCATAAACTTAAACGGCTTTATGAGTGCCACAGGGCTTAACTTTTTAGGTGTTGCAGGCGTGGGTTTACCAATTGATTTTAGTTGGATAAAGTTATTTTACATTGTGAGCTTAGCAATTGTATTGGCATTACTGGCAAGTATTTACCCAGCAAGAAAAGCAGCGCAATTAATGCCAGCGGATGTACTGCGCTATGAATAATGAATAATGAATAATGAATTACGTAAAATTAAATAACATTTTTTGAATAAAGAATTGAATGAAAGAGTAAATAACAAAATGTCAGAAATAAAGTTGGTTGAATGCCAAAACGTAATAAAACAATACACTGATGTTATTGATGAAAAATCAAATGAAGCCGCTGTACTAACTCAAGTTCTTAAGGGCATTAATTTAGATATTCATCAAGGTGAGCAAATTGCTATTTTAGGTCAGTCGGGTTCTGGTAAAAGTACCTTGTTGCATATCTTAGGCATGTTGGATGAGCCAACTTCTGGTGTGGTTAAAATTCTAGGCCAAGATGTAACTGAGTTGAATGAAAATCAACGTGCAAAATTCAGAAATGAAAATATGGGCTTTATTTATCAATTTCACCATTTGTTAATGGAGTTCAGTGCGCTTGAAAATGTTGCTATGCCGCTTTTAATAAAAGGGGTAAGTAACCAAGAAGCCAATGCAGAAGCAACCAAGTTGTTAGAATTGGTTGGCTTGTCACATCGGTTAAACCATAACCCTGCGCAATTATCAGGTGGTGAGCGCCAACGTGTTGCCATTGCCAGAGCATTAGTCAATAAACCTAAATTAGTATTAGCGGATGAACCAACGGGAAATTTGGATAAACAAAATGCTGAGCAAGTATTTAAGTTGTTTATGCAGCTTAACCAAGAACTTGGCACCAGCTTAGTGGTGGTGACTCACGACTTAGAATTAGCAGGTAGATTTAACCGAGTAATTAAACTCGACGACGGATTAATAAGTTAAGTTATTTATGTCAATTATAAGCTCTTCATCTATTAAAAAAGCTTCTATTAAAAGCTCATCCTTGATCAGTCCATCTTTTAAGCTTGCGGCCACGTTTGCTCGGCGTTATTACCATGCAGCGTTTCAAAATAAGTACATTCGGTTTATAAACCGAGCATCAAAAATAGGTATTAGCATTGGCGTTGCTGCGTTAATTCTTGGCTTGTCCATCATGAATGGTTTTGAGCGTGAATTAAAAAACTCGTTATTGTCTGTTGTACCAGATATTGAATTTGAAGCGGTTGAAGGGCATTTAAACAATTGGCATGAAACCCAAGAAACGATTTTACAACATCCAAATGTAATAGGCGCAGCGCCTTATATAAAAGTAAATGCGATGCTGCAAAAGAAAAATGACTTAGAAGCTGTGCTTATTCATGGCGTGTCAGCAACATTAGAAAAAGACGTAAACGCGACCTATGAATATATAAAAGTAGGGCGTTGGTTAAATGAATCAGATCCATCTTCAACAACAGTAGAAGCGGTCATCGGGCAAGGCTTAGCTAACAAAATAGGTTTGAACTTGCATGACAATATTGAGCTGTTGATCCCAAATACATTATCTTCTGGAAAGTTAGCAGCCCCTAAATACCTTAAAGCCAATATTGTGGGTATTTATCAAATTGGTGGGCAAATGGATTATGGCCAAGTTTATTTGTCGTTAGGTGTTATCCAACAAAAATTTGATTGGCTGGAGCAATATTCAGAAGGAATTAAAGTTGCGATAGATGAACCATTTAATGCCCAGGTATTAGCCAGACAAATAGGCGGAACCTTAAAAGAGTATGTTTATGTTTTAGATTGGTTTAGAACTAATGGACATGTTTATAACGACATTGTAATGGTCAAAGACATCATGTATTTGGTGATGGTGTTAGTCATGTCTGTTGCTTGTTTTAATATCGTGTCGTCATTGACCATGGCAATCCAAGAAAAGCATACGGACATTGGCATATTAAAAACCATGGGGTTAACTCCAATTATTGTAAAACGTGTGTTTGTAATGATGGGGATGTTAACTGCGATAAAAGGCATAGTTTGGGGATTAGTATGGGGCCTAGTATTAACCTTATCTATCCCTGAATTGTTTAGCTTATTAGAGCAGTTGTTTAATGTTAAAGCGTTAGATAGCGAAGTGTACTTTATCGATTATTTACCAACGGAGCTTGATTTGACTCAAGTGTTTATAGTGTCATTGACTGCGTTTGTGATCTCTTATTTTGCTACGCTGTACCCAGCAAGCAGGGCGTCAAAACTGTCACCGGTAGAATTAATTTCTGGTTAGTTTATACCAATTGAATTAATGAATTAGTTATTCAGCGAGAATTAAAAGGTTCATAGGTGAGGCATTGATTGAAGAGAATGGTTGTTCCCTTGTTGAAATCAATAAAGACAATATGCTCCTGCATTGTCACCTTACCCTACATC
>JAWUWS010000042.1:0-15556 GCA_034111705.1 Psychrosphaera sp. | reverse complement strand
ATTTTAATGCGTGTATTAAGCTCTTGCTTTTCGTTTTTTATTGGATAGTATTTGAACAGGTTTTTATTAGGAAATATTATGAAATTTGCAACTAATAATGTAAGAAATACGCTGTCATTAAAAGTACTGTTAATCGCTATGTTGGGATTAGTACTTAATGGTTGTACAACTAATGAATCAGAATCAAGTGAAAAAGGGTTGCCAGAAACACAAGAGCAAACTCAGCCACAAGAGCCAGCTCCAGAGCAGCCAGAACAAGCACAACTAAGTCCTGAGTTACAAGCTCAGCAAGAAGAAGCTGAACGTGAAGCACAAGAACAGGCAAAGATAGACGCTGAGAAAAAAGCGCAACAAGCAGAAGCCGATCGCTTAGCCCTTAAACAAGCTAAGCTCGCAGCTCAAAGAAAAGTCCAAAAAGAAAAAGCGGATCGATTACTAGCTCAACAAGCTAAAAAAAGGCTACAAAAGCAAGAAGAGATGGAGCGCTTAGTTCTACAACAAGCTAAATTGAATGCACAAAGAGAAGAAGCTGAACGTTTGGCTCAACTACAAGAGCAAGAAGCTTTGATGTTGGAAGAACAAGAAGAGCAAAAGCGTTTAGCGCAACTTGAAGCAGAACAAACTCCGCCATTAACGGAGCAGGAGGCATTAGCAGAAGCTGAAGAGTTAGCACAGCAATTAGCAGAGCAAGAAACTGAGCTGTTAGCACAACAAGAGGCCGAGTTATTAGCGCAGTACGAAGGCGCTCGTAAGGCAAAGATTGAACAGGCATTAAGCCGCTTGGCTCGGGCTAATTATGCTTTTGAGTCTAAAAGAGAAGTCTTTGTTGATGGTTTAGCTGAAATTGAAGTGGTTATGCAGTTAGGGAGTTCATTAAGTACATCTGACATGGCTCTGCTTGATGAGCAATTTAAAGTGAGTGAGTTTGTAAAAATAAAACTCCAATCATCAAATTCAAGTAATCTTACTATCACGCCGATTAGTGAAGAATTACAGTCAGTGTCAGACTCAATTAATCCAAAGTGGAAGTGGTCTGTGATGGCTAAAAAAGAAGGTAGTTATTCTTTACTATTAAACATCATGCCTTTAATAAATATAAAAAATCCAGACGGTACTGTCTTACAAACTAGCGGCGGGAATAAAACCATAACGGAAGTCATTGAAGTTATGGCAAGACCTTTTAGTTTGTGGGATTGGAGTAAAACTTGGGTTGGTATTATTACCATTGTCATAGGTACTATTATCACAGGTGTATTGATTAACGTATTAATTAATTTAGTACGCATAAAACTGGCGAGTAATAAATTAAGTTAAGGTATTGTATCTGGCAGTTAAAGCGCGATATGAATACAACTAAACGTTAAAAACAAAAAGAGGAACCTTTAATTAAATAAAGTGTTCCTTTTTTTATCCATAAAGAGTGTTTAGTAAGATGGTATAAATACGACCTTATGTTGTTTAGTTATTACTTTGATACAGGCACTTTAGGAGGTTGCATTGCAATGATCATATCGCCCACATCTGGCACGTACTCGCCACCTATCGTAAATGGAATGACACGAATGTAATCTTCATCCTCAAGGTGTTGCAAAACAAATAGAGGAATTGCCTCTTTATTCACTTCTAAGTAATCGTCCCAAGTAAATGCTTCTGCCAGTTTGGTAGCACTTACTTTTCCACCTTTGGCTATTAAGCCAGTTAAGACAGAATACGATGCATTTTCACCAAATAAGTTTTGGCGAGATAAAAAGGTTGAACTGTCGTTATTGGCTTTTGAATGAGCGCTTGATGACTTTAACGAATACACATCTTTTTCTTTCAATATATGAGAGAAATACTGTACGCCAAGAGCGTTGTGATGACGGTTTGGCGATAAGCCAATTAAGGTTTTTAATGTAGACATAGGTAAAAAACGTTCAGCTTGTGCCGACTGCGGATTGCCAAAGTAACTTTTTAATCCTTCCATACGTGCCAAGCGGCAGTTTTCCCATGCAGGATCTGAAAGGTATACATCGACCTTTTGATCTTGCAATACTTTAGCTATTGCTCGGGCGATATGGTTGGCGCCAATTATAAGCACACTTGAAGGCCTTTTTTGACGGATTTTTAATAACTTAGCCAACGGAATAGCAGTTAAACTTTGCAACACCACCGTGACAATGATCACTAAGAATATAATAGGCACCATTTTATCCGCACCTTGTATTCCAGCTTTACTCATACTTAGGGCAAATACAGAACCAACGGCAGCGGCAACTATGCCTCGAGGTGCTATCCAAGCAAGTATAGTTTTGGCTCGCCAATTAAGGTTTGAGCGGTAAGTTGATAAGCCAATACAAATAGGACGGGCAACAAACAAAACTATTAGCATGAAAATAATGACATTTGGACCTAACAATAATAACTCAGATAGTTGTAATCGAGAGGCCAATAAAATAAATAAAACAGAGATTAATATTTGGGCTAAATCTTCTTTAAACTCTAAAATCGAATCAAGTTCCAAGTCGTCTTGGTTAGCTAAGTAAATGCCAAATACAGTAACAGCCAACAGCCCCGATTCATGGCTTATTGCATTAGAAACGCTGAAGCTAATTAATACAAAAGACAGTACGCCAAATTTTTGTAAGTTGTACGGCAACCATTCTTTTTGAATTACTAGGTTGGTAATATACCCAGCGATAACTCCTATGATCAAACCTAATCCAAGGGTTTTAACGAATGCAATGGCAGTATGGCTGAAGACACCAGACTGACCGGATAGCATAACGGCTTCAAATACTAATACGGCAAATAAAGCGCCAATTGGGTCAATAACAATGCCTTCCCAGCGTAAAATCCGGTCAATTTCTTGAGTTGGGCGCATGGCATTTAATAATGGTGCAGTAACGGTAGGACCGGTTACCACTAATACTGCGCCAACAACGGCGGCAATACGCCAGTCGACGCCTAATAGCCAATAGCAGCTGTAACCTATTATGATTGCTGTAGATATCATGCCAATTGAACAGAGGTTGCGTACTACGTTGCCAATCCCTTTCAATTCTTTGAAGTGCAACGTCATCGCACCTTCAAACAGAATAATAGCAACACATAAGGAAATAATTGGAAATAATAAATCGCCAAAAATAGCGTCTGGATCCACCACCGAAAAAACAGGCCCCAACAATAAACCTGTGACTAATAAAAATAAAATAGCGGGCACACGTGCAACCCAAGCCAACCACTGTGCCAGTAACGCACATAAGCCAATCCCTGCAATATATAATGCCGTCATTTAATGCCCTTTAATTTATATGGTGTTGTATTTGTTATTGTGCGTTTAGTTTGTTACATATTTTATATGAGGTGAGTTATTTAGTATGTGAGTAAATTAAGTTTTGGCAAAGTAATTTATACAAGAGATAGATTTTATTGCGATTAAATCTATCTCTTGAGTCAGAATATTCTATAGAGGGTATTGAATAATGTTATTTAGTTGCGGTTAATGGTAGTTTTTTATCTACCCAATTTACCATGTCGCCTTGTAGGTGTAATAAGTTGGTAACGCCATTCTTCATTAGCATTTTCTCAGCTTTCCATGCGCGTTTACCACTGCGACAATGAACTACAATCGGCTTGTTTAATGCTTTTAACGTATTAATTTCATCTAATACTGCATAATGAGGGATATTGATTGCGCCATCAATATGACCTTGATTAAATTCATCCGCAGAGCGCACATCTAAAACAACGTATTTATCTTTTTGTTGTAGTAAATCAGTAGCGCTGATGAGCGTGTTTGTGCCATCGTAATTTGCCATTGCAAGAGAGCTGAATAGAGATATAACTAAAAGGAGTAATGATTTCATTTTTTTTCACCTTGTGATTATGAGCATGGAGTAAAATATTAGATTACCTGATTACATTAGTTAATACTAATAAAGAGATAGTTACAATATTAAATATAATAAAAGTTACTCTAAATCGGTTGTTCCAGCTTAGTAATTCTCCAATAGCCGATGGGAAAAGAGGAGCGCCTTGGTTTATACGTGGGCGGGCTATTTTCTGTTGTTGTAACATTAAAGGCCCAGCCAATTCAGACTTACACCCAGCAGACACAATACTTAACCAAATTAATTGATTATGGGATGACGCTTGTGCTTGTTTCCATTGTTCTTTGACAGAGCTAACATAATGTGACCAAGATGGACTCGATTTAAACACAGAATAAATAGGGGCAATAAATAGTCTTGGTAATAATTCAATGGTGTTTTTGACTTTAAATACCGCTTGACCAAAGTGTTTGAATTTAATGTTTTTGGGTTGCCATACAATATAAGCTTCTAATAATGCGCGGTACATAATGGCAATAAAACCATCAAACAATAAAAATAAGATAATAGGCAATAACCAAAAAGATACAAATCGTTTAATTACACTTTCTAACGTAAGTTTATTTACCCCTAATTCAGTTAATTTATCCGTATCAAATTCGGTTATATGAGCCAAGATGGTTTTAGCCGCAGACTTTTGTTTTTGACTAATGCAGGTTTGTACGGCGCTGGCTTGATTTGCTACGGTTTGATAACCCAAGGCAAAATATAACAAGATGGCTTGTGTCCAAACGTCGTTGGTAACCGCAAATAATATAGAGCCAATAATGGTGGCGATTAAAAATAAATACGTCCCTAGTGCTAACCAGCCAGCTAATACTTGTTGTTTTGTCGTACTAGGTCGTTTTTGTGCGCGAGGAGAGTGAACTATTTTATTTGAGATAGAAGTTGCTAGTACATTAAACATAAACGCAGGCGTGAATTTAGCTGACAGCGGAAATATCCACTCCACAAGTAACACCAGAGTTAAGGCCATTAACTCTGGATAGGTTGAAATAACCGAGTCTAAAAATTCCATATTAAAGTTGGTTTAAAATATCCAACATTAATGCTGATGAATTTTTTGATGCGACTTCTAAATAGGCATCAAAACTCATTGGTGATTCTTGGCCTGCAATATCAGACAAAGAGCGTATTACTAAAAATGGTGTGTTTAATTGGTGACAAGTTTGCGCAATAGCCGCACCTTCCATTTCAACCGCAAGCATAGTTGGGAAGCGCTCACGAGTTTGATTAATACGATCAGGGTCACACATAAAGCTGTCTCCTGTAGCAATCAAGCCAACTTTACTGGTTATGCCATCTAGATTAGCAATACACTTTTGTGCAACTGAAATTAACGTTTCGTCAGCTTTAAATGTAGCTGGCATACCCGGAACTTGGCCAAATTCATAATTAAATGCAGTCACATCAACATCATGGTGAACCAACTCGTTACCAACAGCGATGTCACCTACTTTTAACGCTGGATCAAAACCACCTGCAGATCCTGTGTTGATCACATATTTAGGAGAGTATCTTTCAATCACTAACGCGGTTGCAATCGTTGAAGAAACTTTACCAATCCCTGACTGAACAAGCACAACGTTTTGGTTGTTCAGTACGCCTGAGTAAAATACGAAATCAGCTATTTTTGTTTCAATTCGGTTTTCTATTTTATCTTTTAAGATGGCAACTTCTTGTTCCATTGCACCTATGATTGCGATAGTCATGTTAGACCTTATATTAGATTCTTAATTCAAAAGTTTGACACAGTATAAAATAAACAAGTTTGAAAGCTAACTGATTTATCTAAAATTAAAACAACAAAAAAGGAGGGCAAGCCTCCTTAGTGTTCTTTTAGCTCTTTTTTTGTGAACTAAGTGTTAAATTTTAGTTTTATATAATGTTGTTAAGACGCTTTAGCAAATGTTGGAGATGCTAATTGTGCTTTAATTTGTGATGAAGACAAAGCACCAACAGGACGTCGAGGAATATTTCCTTTAATGATTGGCTCTGGTGGATTAGAACGCTCTTTTTTACCAATTTTGTACATAATGCCGTTTCTGATCTCTTCCACTTTGTAACCCGCTTTTACTTTAATTCGAATGTGTGGAATACCTGCGGCCTCCAAAGCGCCATTAACAAACCAATCTTGCTTGGATTTATGACCACCTTTACCGTGATTGACTAAATCAACAGCGGCAACAATTCTAAAGGTATTTGGATCACATAATACGTAATCTACATATTTTGCCGAGGTTTTTAATAAAGCGGCACGTTTAGCTTTTTCACTTACTGTGCTTTTAATATCAATAATATCGTTGAGCTTTACGCGGTTAACAATTCTGAAATCATCACCAACAGATTTTTCTAACAGAGCTAAAAATCCACGTTCAACACTAGTTAGAAGTTGAGTTTTCTTCTTAAAAGGATACGGGTTGCTGTTGTCCATAAAATGACTAGCGACAAGTGAAACGGTAATAATTAACAACACTAATAAAACTAACGCCCATTCCATATAGATCTCCAAAAATTTGTTGCGGGATATTCTTAATGCTTGAACATAGCAGGATCAATGCCAATAAAGTTTGACGTCTGTAAAATAAATTGGAGTGGCCCTTTATTGTCATAAAAAGGCAATTTAGCTGGCGTTGTAGGTATAAAAAAACCAGCTCAAATGAACTGGTTTCGATGAACGAATATTTTAACTAGCTAAATTAATAAGATTAACTCACTTGGCTTAAACCTCATTGATTAATGAGTTTCAGGGGTGATCCAAGTTTTTGCGAGTTCTTCAATAAGCTCGTTTAACTCACCTGTCATTAACGCAAAGTCAGCGTCAAATTTAGCAAGGTGATCATCACTGGCTACATCGTCATTTTGTTCTTTAACTATATCTAAGAATTTAACCTGTTTTAAGGCTGCATCTTCATTTAGATTGAATTTGATCTTCTCAGCCCAAACTAATGCCAATTTGTGTACATATTTGCCGTTACTAATATGTAATTGTACTTCTTCTTCAGTTACATCGTGATTTTTTAATTTAGCGGCAGCCGCTTCTTCGTCTAGTGCTTTTAGCTCTATATCGTTAGCAAAAGCGAAAGGAGCAGGTAAATTATTATTCTTAACCCAATGTGTCATAGTTACAATTAAGTCACCGTCAGGCTTGTGTGGAAGCACAGGTAAAGAACCTAATGACTGACGTAAAAAGGCTAATAAGTTTTCAGCTTTATTTGCACTACTCGTATTGACGACCACAATTTGTTTTTCAGTATTTATATAGGCGTATAAACGACTGCTTTTGGTAAATGCCTTTGGCAATAATTGCTGAATAATTTCTTCTTTTAGAGTTTGTTTCTCTTTTTTACCGACTTTTTGGCCACGCTCGTTTTGTAATAGCTGAACTTTTTCTTCAAGCGCATCTTTTACAACTGAACTTGGTAATACTTTCTCTTCAGTTTTTAAACATACAAGGGCATTTTTTCCTGCGACATGAACCATGTTACTTGTGCCAGGGATTGCAGCAACCCAACCTTGTTTTAACTGATCTTGACTGCCACAAGGGCGAAATAAATGCTCATTAAGTGATGTTTCTAACTCTTCATTTGGAGTGTCGAATGGTTTGGTGAATTGATAAATAAAAGCGTTGTTAAACCACATAAGTTTTTCTTGTTCCGTATTTAGAGGAGCCTGATAATAACAAACAAAAACAAAAAAGGCTGCATCATTTGCAGCCTAATTTATGAGTTCATCCACTAGACTGTGCTAGGCTACTTGTTGGTTTTTGGCAGTTCTAAGTGATAAGTCAGACCTTTTTTCAACTCACTCTCAGCGGTGATTTCACCTTTTAAGGTTTGTTTAACTAAGTTATACGCGATACTTGTACCTAAGCCGGAACCACCTTCTTCACGCTTGGTTGTATAAAATGGGTCAAATAAATGGCTGAGTTTATCTGGACTAATACCGTTACCGTTGTCTTTATAGTCAATTTTAACTGTGTCATCTGCGTCTTTAATAATAATGTCTATCTTGCCTTTTTTCTTACCATCAAAACCATGTATGACACTGTTTAAAAGGAAATTGGTGAATATTTGTGAAATGGCTCCAGCTGGCACTTTCATTTCTATATTGTCAGGGCAATCGATGTTTATCTCATGGTTTACTTTTTTTAATTTAGGTTTTAATGACGTAACTATTTCGTGTATATATTCTTTTAAGTTAATTGTTCTAATGGCTTCACTAGCTTGGTCTACCGCTATTTGTTTAAAGCTAGCAATTAACTCACTAGCACGGTTTAAATTTGTGTTTAACAACTCCACGGTTTGCTTACCGTCATCAATAAAGATTTTCATGTCATTCGAATTTAATGATTTAGCGTCAAACTTTTTACCTAATTCTTTTAATCTATCAGAAAGATAGCTTGTTGCTGTAACCCCGACACCAATTGGCGTATTTACGTCATGAGTAATACCCGCTACTAAGCCGCCTAGCGCCGCTAATTTTTCTGATTCAACTAGCTTTCCGTGTGCCATACCTAATGTATCAATGGTATGTTCTAATTCTGTAGTTTGATGTAACAGTTGAGACTCAGTGCCACGCCTAGTTTCTATTTCTTCTTTTAAGGTTTTTTGTTGCGTTTCTAATTGATACTTTTGCTTTTGTAAGTCCATCATAGCTTGACTTAAATTAGCGGTTTTCTTCGCCACTTCTTGTTCTAGCATTAAGTTCTGTTGATCAAGTCGATCGTTACTTTTTACTAATTGTTTTTGTGCAAACTTTAATTCTGTTTGTGAACTAGAGACTTTTGCCATTAGATCATTAAAGGAGTGTTTTATAACAGTCAGTTCATTATCTTCTTCTTGATCTGTTTCAATTTGTGCGTCATCAATATGTTCCATATCAATTTTTTCAATTTTTTCAGTCAGTTCACTAAGAGGAGTGGTCAGGTATTTTTTAAACGCTAGGGAAAATAATACAACCAAGCATATGGTTTTTAATATTGCGCTACCAATTAAAAATAGAATGGTCAGCATAATACGGCTGAAAACAATTTCTCGGCTAGAAAATAGGGTTACATCGCCCACTTGAGTAGTACGCCCTGAGAATTCAAAAATAAGCGGAAAAGTGTAACCAAATAATCCGTCTTGATCAGATATAACCGCACCAACTTCGCTTAATTCAGTACCTTGAAAATCGGTAATGTTGGCAATGCCGCCCATTTGGGTGAGCAAGGCGCGATTGTCGTCTCTAATTAATACACCTTCCACCATAGGTATCTCTAACAATCCTTCAGAGATTGAAACAACTTGAGGCGTATTAAGTTCCCATATAGCACGGGTTAAACTTGCACTGAATGTTTTTTCTAAATTACGTAATTCGTGAGAGATATAATCTTTAGTATTCGTGTAATCCGCATAGATTTGGGCACATGTAACGATAAAAGTTAAGATAAAATATACTGATAAGACGCTCACTAATAGGCGTTTGGATATACTTTTGCTTGGCTGCATTGGTATGAGATCCCTACAAAACTTAAGTTATTATAATATTAGCTTAAATTGTAAGCTATACGTTATGGCCAATTTATACTAATTACTCATGATTATCTGTAATAAGTTGTAAAGCAAATCGTACTCTAAACTTAAATTAGCAGGCTATTTATACCAATATAGTCGACCTATGACAAAACCATAATGCTAATTATGGATAAACAATGAGCATTTTTTTGTTAAATTGCAATCAATGCAATTATAAGTGCCATAAAAAGCACTTGACTTTTTACTCTAATAATCCGATTTTACGTACATGAAAAAGAATATCTTCGACACCATTATTATTACCAACACCACCCTAACGGGGTAGTGTAATCACTGGTGCGCACAATATTTGCAAAACCCGTGATTAATATCACGGGTTTTTGTTTTTAATTAAAGGAAAGTATTTATGAAAGTTGTTAAATTTGGTGGTAGCTCGTTAGCCAGTCATGAACGTTTTGCCGCAGTGGCAAATATTATTGCAGAGCAAGCTCAAACATCTATTACAACGGCTGTGCTTTCTGCTCCCAAAGGTGTCACCAACCAACTTGTTGATTTGTGTGATATTGCCGAATCTGGTGCTGACTTTAAAACAAGTTTGGCTGAATTAAAATCTCACCTTGAACATATTACAAAAACATCTAAATGTGAGTCTGAGCAAGAAGTGATGTTTCAAATTGACGCATTGATTTCTGGGTTAGATAGCAAGCTTACGGGGGTTCAGTTATTAAATCATTGTCCTGCACACGTAAAAGCATTTGTGATCAGCCGAGGCGAAGTGTTTAGTGTATTGCTTATGCAACAGGTATTTAATGCCATGGGTGTGAGTTCTCAAGTATTAGAACCAACAAAATCCATTGTAAGTAGTTTTGATTACTTAAATGGCGTGGCCAACATTGAACTAAGCCGCGCTGCCATCATGAATGAAATGCAAAGTGGTAAAGAGGTGTATTTATTACCTGGTTTTACCGCAGCCAATGAAGATGGTCAATTAACCACGTTAGGTCGTAATGGCAGTGATTATTCAGCGGCGATTGTAGCTGCGTGTTTACATGCCGATGTATGTGAAATATGGACAGATGTAGATGGTGTGTATAGCGCGGACCCAAGACAAGTAAAAGATGCCACTTTAATTGATAAACTGTCTTATTCAGAAGCCATGGAATTATCGTATTTTGGTGCCAGTGTATTACACCCAAAAACAATTGGCCCTTTAGCGCATTATAAAATTCCATGTGTGATAAAGAACACATTAAATCCAAGTGTTAAAGGTACAGTTATCGCAACAGAAGCGAACAACACGACACCAATTAAAGCAATATCAAGCTTAAATGATGTATGTATGTTGACGGTCATAGGTCCTGGTATGAAAGGGGTTGTGGGGATTGCTAGCCGTACATTTAAGGCGATGGCGGATAAAGATATTTCGGTTGTGTTAATTACCCAATCGTCATCAGAATTTAGCATCAGCTTTTGTATTTTCTCTGAACATAAAAAAGAAGCGTTAGATGCACTACAGAATGAATTTGAATTAGAAATTAAAAATGGTTTGTTAGACCAACCAAAAGTGAATGACGAGGTGGCGATTGTTTCACTAATAGGTGAAGGCATGCGTCAGCATAAAGGAATCGCAGCTAAATTCTTTACCTCGTTAGCGCAAGCGAGAGTTAACATATTAGCCATTGCTCAAGACAGTACAGAAAGTTCAATATCGTCAGTGGTAGAGCGCCGTAAATGTGCAGATGCGGTAAAAGTTTGTCATGAAAACTTCTTCACTCGTATCCCATCAATTGACTTATTTATTTTAGGTTGTGGTGTGGTTGGGGCTGAATTGATTGAGCAAATTAAGCGTCAGCAACAATGGCTAAAAAACCGTAATATCAGATTAAACGTGTATGGCATTGCTAATAGCAGAAAGCTGTTGTTGAACGCCGATGGGATTAATTTAGAAAACTACAGTGAACAGTTAGAGCAAGCAGAGCCTGCATTTAGTTTGCTGAATATCAAACGCTTTGTACAAGATAATCATTTGGTGAATCCTGTATTAGTCGATTGTACGTCTTCTGAAATCGTAGCAAGTCAATATGTTGATTTCTTAGCGGCTGGTTTTCACATAGTAACACCAAACAAAAAAGCCAATACCGGCAGTATGGCATATTACTCTGAACTGAGAGAAACAGCTCAATCGACAATGCGTCGTTTTTTATATGAAACGACTGTAGGTGCAGGTTTGCCAGTTATCGATACGCTACAAGGTTTGTTTAATGCAGGTGATGAACTGGTTGCCTTTGAAGGTATTTTGTCAGGCTCGTTATCTTATATATTTGGTAAGTTAGATGAAGGCCATACGTTATCTCAAGCGACGATAGAAGCTAAAGAATTAGGTTACACAGAACCAGATCCACGTGATGATTTGAGCGGAATGGATGTGGCACGTAAATTACTTATTATGGCGCGTGAGTCAGGCATGGAGCTTGAGTTGTCTGATATAGAAATTGAGTCAGTTTTAGGCGAAGCGTTTGACGCGTCTGGCACAGTTGAAGAGTTTGTTGCACGTTTGCCTGAATTAGATCCAACCTTTGAAGCGTTAAATCAAAATGCTAAATCAAATGGTGAAGTATTACGTTACGTTGGCGAAATCAAAGACGGTAAGTGTAAAGTTAAGGTGGTATCAGTAGGGCCTGACAATGCATTACACGCAGTTAAAAATGGTGAAAATGCGTTAGCTATACATAGTGCTTATTACCAACCAATACCAATTGTATTACGAGGTTATGGTGCCGGTGCTGCGGTAACTGCAGCCGGTGTATTTGGCGACATAATGAGAACATTAAGCTGGCAACAAGAGGTTATGTTGTAGTCATGAATGCTGTAGTGAAAAATGAATTAATCGGGCGCAAAGCATCAGCTTATGCTCCCGCCAGTACTGGTAATGTAAGTGTAGGTTTTGACTTATTAGGTGCAGCGCTAATTCGTGTAGACAAGCAACCCTTAGGTGACAGTGTCTATGTAGAATTTACCGAGCAAGATGAACTGGTAAATTCCGGTGAGTTTGCCCACGTTTGTCCAGATGACAAAATGCAAAACTTAGCGTGGATTGCTTATGTGCTTTTCCGCTCAAAACTCGCTGATGAGTCGGGTTATCCTGCGGTAAAAATGGAATTAGTTAAATCATTACCCGTTGGTAGTGGTTTAGGGTCGAGTGCTTGTTCTGTAGTGGCGAGTTTAACCGCGTTAAATCGTTTGTTTGATTTTCCATATTCAGACCAAGAGTTGTTGGTATTGATGGGCGAAGTAGAAGCCGGAGCAAGTGGTGACTTGCATTATGATAATGTAGCGCCAAGTTATTTTGGTGGATTGCAATTAATGAGTCCGCATCAAGATGCTCCAGTAATTAATTTGCCAAATCCAGATTCATGGTATTGGGTTGTGGCTTTTCCGGGATTTTCTTTGCCAACCAAAGAGGCAAGAGAAGTATTACCTAAGCAAGTGGACAAGTCGGTAGCCATTTTTAACGCACAGTATTTATCTGCATTTGTGGCTTATTTATATCAAGGCGAGCAAACCTTGGCAGCAAAAACAATTAAAGATGTAATTGCTGAGCCGTACCGAGCCGATTTAATTGCTGGATTTAAAACATCAAAGCAATACTTATTAACACAGGAAGCATTAGCGGTTGGCATATCTGGAGCTGGACCAACGTTATTTGCGTTAACCACAGATTTGAGCAAAGCTCAGCAATATAAAGAATACCTTGAGCAAAACTATATCCTTGCAGATAAAGGGTTTGTTCATATTTGCCAATGTGCAATACAGGGTGCGAAAGACATACAGTTATCAAAATAGATAACCTTGTCATAACGCCAATTAAATTAATTTGAGAAGTGAAAGAGGGTAACCATGCTGTTAGAGAACATAAAGCATAATGATCAGCAGGTAAGTTTTGAACAAGCGGTTAAACAAGGTTTAGGCCGTGATAGAGGTTTGTTTTTCCCAAAACAAATTAAAAAATTATCTAACATTGACGAACTATTGTCATTGCCATTTATTAAGCGTAGTAGCAAGGTATTGTCTCATTTATTAAATAATGAAATAAGCCAAGCCGACCTTGAAGTTATGCTAACCAACGCATTTGAATTTCCTGCGCCGTTAAAACAAGTTAGCGACAATATCCATAGTTTAGAGTTATTCCATGGCCCAACGTTAGCTTTTAAAGACTTTGGTGCTCGTTTTATGGCTCAATGTTTAAAGCAGTTTAACCAAGAAGGCGAGTTAACTATATTAACCGCAACGTCTGGTGACACTGGAGCTGCGGTAGCTCATGCATTTTATGGCATAAAAGACATAAGAGTTGTGATCTTATATCCTGAAAATAAAATCAGCCGCTTACAAGAAAAAATGTTTTGTACTCTTGGTGGAAATATAGAAACCATCGCGGTTAAAGGCACATTTGATGACTGCCAATCTTTAGTAAAAGCCTCGTTTGAAGATGCTGCATTACGTAAAGAAATTGGTTTGAATTCAGCCAATTCTATCAATATTAGTCGTTTATTTGCTCAGGTTTGTTATTACTTTGAAGCTATTGCTCAGCTTCCTGTTGAACAACGTGACAAAGCTGTATTTTCGATTCCAAGTGGTAACTTCGGTAACTTAACTGCTGGCATCATTGCCAAAGTATTAGGTTTACCAATTAAACGTTTTATAGCCGCGACCAATGAAAATGACACGGTACCTCGTTTTTTAACAACGGGTGAGTGGGAGCCAAAAACTACGGTTGCTACTTTATCTAACGCAATGGACGTAAGTGAACCTAACAACTGGCCTAGAATTCAGCACATGATGGACTTAGGTTGGTTTGACAAGGATTTACTGTCTTCTACTATGATTGACGAAGACTCAAGCCAGTTAGGTGTAAAAGAACTTTATAAAAATGATTATGTGTCAGAGCCGCATGCGCAATCGCTTATAAAGCATTAAAACATAGTTTGGTGGATGACGAAGTGGGTATCTTCTTAGGCACGGCTCATCCTGCTAAATTTAAAGAAAGTGTTGAAAATATTTTGGGTGAACTAATTCCTTTACCAAAAGAGTTAGCCGATGTTTCTGGATTACCAATATTATCTGAAACAATGGACGCGGACTTTGATAAACTACGTGCTTACTTAACTGCATAAGTTAATGAACATTGTTTATAGGGGCTAGGCTCGAATCTCGTAGCTCGTAACTCTGACGCTTGTAGATGTTTATTAATAATATGCATCTACGGCGTTTTTTTGTTTTTAGAATGAAAATCAAATGCCAGGTATGTTAAACAACGAGTTCTTTAAAGTATTCACTCCTTCAAGGAACTCATTCCTTCAAGAACTAAGGCGGAAAGTGTCATGTCATCAACTTGGTCATCAATAACAGCTAATGAGCAGCAGCAGACTTACCTGAAAGATACCTTAGCCACCGTTGCTCAAGAAAGAACGCAAGGGATTGATATTTTCCCTCCCGATGAAGACATATTCTCTGCCTTTGACTTAACCGAGTTGGTTGACGTAAAAGTAGTGATCCTTGGACAAGACCCTTATCACGGCATTAATCAAGCTCACGGCTTAGCCTTTTCTGTAAAACCAAATGTTAAAATTCCACCTTCCTTACGTAATATGTACAAAGAGCTCGCCACCGATATTAATGGGTTTGAAATACCAAAACATGGTTATTTGATAGATTGGGCTAAACAAGGAGTTTTGTTGTTAAATACCGTTTTAACCGTACGTTCAGGTCAAGCACATTCCCACAAAAACTTAGGCTGGGAACAATTTACCGACAAAATAATAAGCACGTTAAATGAGCAAAGAAGCGACTTAGTGTTTTTATTATGGGGCAGCCACGCGCAAAAAAAAGCAGCCTCAATAGACACCCATAAACACTACGTTTTAAACGCCCCACACCCATCTCCATTATCAGCCCACCGTGGTTTTTTCGGTTGTAAACACTTTTCAAAAACAAATGAAATATTAAAAAAGCAGGGGCAAACTCAAATTGATTGGCAACCTAAATTGATATTAGATGACGCTCAAGGGCAGAAGCTAAAGCAAGAACAAAGACAGCAGAGTTTGTTGTGATGTTTATATAAAGAGTTGTAAGATGCATGTATATGCAGGCACGATACTATGATCCAGT
>JAWUWS010000041.1:0-53153 GCA_034111705.1 Psychrosphaera sp. | reverse complement strand
TGAACGTATCGCGATTGCGCAAGCTAGCACAGCCGGAAATATAGAATTAGACGAATTGGAAAAAATAGCACCTCAACCTGTATTGGCTGAAACTGCACAATCGATTTTTCCTATTTTGTTTATCATTACAATATTCCGTTCATTCTTGTTTGAACCGTTTCAAATACCATCGGGCTCTTTGATGCCAACTATGTTAGTTGGTGATTTTATCTTAGTGCAAAAATATACCTATGGCGTTCACGACCCAATTTGGCGTAGTGAATTGATTGAAATGGACACGCCGTCTCGTGGCGATATTGCTGTGTTTAAATATCCAGAAGATGAGCGTTTAGATTACATTAAACGTGTGGTTGGTTTACCTGGTGATAGGATTGTTTATAACAATAAACAAATCTCTATTCAGCCAAGTTGTGAACGCGATCCAGAAAACTGTAAAGAATTAAAAGTCGTTGCAATGGAGTCTGAGTCTGTTTACGAGATTAATCCATACGGCGATACCGTTGCACTAGGTTCTGAACTTTTAGGTGATGTAAAACATAACATTTTGTTTAACATCAACCGTGAATATCAATACCCGTTTGTGCAAGCCAACGGCAAGCCTAATGAATGGTTAGTCCCTGAAGGACATTACTTTATGATGGGTGATAATCGTGACAATAGCCAAGACAGTCGTTTTTGGGGCTTTGTTCGTGAAGATCAACTTGTTGGTAAAGCAGTATTTATTTGGATGAGCTTTGTTTATAACGACGGTGCAATTAACTGGTTACCAAACTGGGTTCCTGTGGATGTACGCTTTTCACGTTTAGGCTCAGTTGAATAAACGTAATAAATTATTAGATTAATAAACAAGAGAATAGATTGATTAAAAAAAATTATAGTCAGTTGGCTAAATTATTAGGTTATCAATTCAACGATGAGTCATTGCTGGTACAAGCACTGACTCATCGTAGTTTTAAAGGTGCGCATAATGAACGTTTAGAGTTTGTTGGTGATGCCTTATTGGGGATGTTTGTCGCAGAAGCTTTGTACTTTGCATTTCCAAAAGCAACCGAAGGTGAATTAACCAGAATGCGTTCGCAATTGGTTAAAGGCCAAACGTTAACTGAAGTAGCTAAAGAATATGATATTAGCAGTTGGTTATTATTAGGCCCTGGCGAAATGAAAAGTGGTGGTTTTCGCCGTGACTCTATTTTGGAAGACGCAATTGAATCTATCATAGGTGCAGTTTATTTAGATTCGGATATTGAACAGTGCCGTACATTTGTACTAAAGTTACTAGACGAACGACTTAAACAGGTCGATCCTAGTAATGCGTTAAAAGACCCAAAAACACAATTACAAGAATGGTTACAGTCTAGAAAAAGACCGTTACCAACCTATGAGGTGGCAGGGGTTTCCGGTCAAGCTCATAATCAAACATTTAAGATCAGTTGCACCCTAGACAATGGAAAATTATTGTCGGCAACCGGAACGAGTCGTAGAAAAGCAGAGCAAGCAGCTGCAAGAAAAGCATTAGAGGTAGTAAAAGGTGAGTAAATCAGGACAGTCACAAGCCGAATTAGACGCATTGTTAGAAAATTTAAATAACCGTGCGGATTTATCGGACCCAAAACGTTGTGGTTTAATTGCCATTGTTGGTCGACCAAATGTTGGTAAATCTACCTTAATGAATAACATTCTTGGGCAGAAGATCAGTATTACGTCGAAGAAACCACAAACGACTCGTAACAGTATAATAGGTATTCACACTGAAGATCAAGAACAAGTTATTTATGTTGATACACCAGGACTTCATAAAGAAGAAAAACGTGCTATTAACAAATTAATGAACAAAGCTGCATCTAGTGCTCTAGGTGATGTTGAGCTAGTTTTATTTGTTGTTGAAGCCATGAAATGGCATGACGACGATGAAATGGTATTAAATAAAATTATTCGTTCAAAACAGCCTGTCGTTTTATTGATCAATAAAGTGGATGAAATCAAACACAAAGAAGAACTAATGCCGTTTCTACAAAAAGTGTCGGCAAAACATAACTTTGAACAGATCATTCCAATTTCAGCAGAAAAAGGCACAAATGTAGAAGCTATCAAAGAGTTGGTTTCTGATTATTTACCAGAAAATCCATTCTTTTTTTCGGAAGATGATGTGACGGATAGGTCGTCTCGTTTCATGGCTGCGGAAATTGTTCGTGAAAAGCTTATGCGCTTTTTAGGTGAAGAATTACCATATTCAGTAACCGTTGAAATCGAACAATTTAAATGGGACGAAAAGATCTGGCGTATAAATGCGTTGATCTTAGTTGAGCGAGAAGGTCAGAAGAAGATGGTTATTGGCTCAAAAGGTGAAAAGTTAAAAGTAATTGGTCGTGATGCTCGCCAAGATTTAGAAAAACTACTCGACGAAAAAGTGTATTTAGAACTTTGGGTTAAAGTCAAAAGTGGTTGGGCTGATGATGAACGTGCTTTACGTTCGTTAGGTTACGGAGAAGATTAACTCCATTCTTAGCTAATATAAAAAAGCTTAACCAATATAAGCTTAGCCAGTTTACAACACTGGCTAAGCTTATATAGCTACTGGGCTATTGGCTTGGTTTTTTATTTTGCAAAATCAGATTCAAAGAATAAGAAAATTATTTTTTATGATAGCCGAACTTGAATCAAAACAAGCTTTTATTCTCCACAGCCGAGCTTTTAAAGAGAACCAATTAATTGTTGAGTTTATTGTTGAAGGTGAGGGGCGGTTATCTATTATTGCCAACAAAGGCGGTAAAAAAAACACTGCACGTACTGCTTTATTACAACCTTTCAGACCCTTGTTAATAAAATACAAACCAGGGCGTGGTTTACACAGTTTAAAATCCATAGACATAAACCCATCGTCATCAGATATAAGACTTAAAAGTAAATCCCTGTTTTGTGGGTTTTATTTAAACGAGGTTCTATGCCGTTTATGTAAATCGGATGCCCAGTACGACGAATTATTTCCTCTTTACAATTACGCACTCTCACACTTACAACATAGCTCTGAACGCGAAGTGGATACTCAAACGCCTATGTACCTAGAAGCGATTTTACGCCAATTTGAGTATCGTTTATTAGTGATGTTAGGTTATGGCATTAGCTTTGATTACGACTTACATAGTGAGGCTGATATTAAAGCAGATAAGTATTATGAGTTATTGTCAGGATCGGGTTTTGTATTTAGTAATACACCACAAAGAGCAATTATTGGTTGTGACTTGATAGGCATCGATAAATTTTTAAATACAGATTTAGAAATAGACAAGTTATCCGCACACACATTAAAATTAGCAAAACTGATTTTACGAGCATGTTTGCATCGCCATTTAGGCGATAAGCCGCTAAAATCCCGAGAATTATTTAGAAAATAGTGAATCAATAAAATGGCAGAATTACATTTAGGCGTGAATATCGATCATATCGCGACATTAAGACAAGCACGCGGTACTAATTATCCAGACCCTATTCACGCTGCCGCCGTTGCCGAGCATGCGGGTGCTAGCGGTATTACCATTCACTTACGAGAAGACCGTCGTCATATCCAAGACCGCGATGTCTATGTATTAGCCAAAACCATTAAAACCAGAATGAATTTAGAAATGGCCGTGACTGACGAAATGATTGCGATTGCGGAAGACGTCAAACCTGAATTTGTTTGTTTAGTGCCTGAGAAAAGAGAAGAGTTAACCACAGAAGGTGGATTAGACGTTAAAGGTCAACTGAATAAAGTAACTGATGCGGTAACTCGTTTAGCTGCTATTGGCGCCAAAGTATCCTTGTTTATCGATGCTGACAAAACTCAAATTGATGCAGCTGTTGCATCTGGTGCGCCGTATATTGAAATTCATACAGGGCATTATGCCGATGCGACAACGGAAGGCGCACAGCAACAAGAGCTAGACAGAATAGTTACTGGCGTTAAGTATGCAGCTAGCAAAGGTATCATTGTTAATGCAGGTCACGGTTTGCATTATCACAATATAAAACCTATTGCCGCGATTAAAGAAATTTACGAATTAAATATAGGTCATTCAATAATTGCTCGTGCTGCGATTGATGGTTTAGAAACTGCAGTTAGAGACATGAAAACCTTAATGAATGAAGCTAGGCAGGACATTTAATGTCAGTTAAAGGCTTAGGCACAGATATTGTAGAAATATCAAGAGTAGCTAGTGTGATTAAAAGCTCAGACCGTTTTGCTAAGCGAGTATTAGCACCGTCAGAACTCGAAATTTATAATCAGCACTCTCAGCCTGAGCGTTATTTAGCAAAGCGTTGGGCTGCAAAAGAAGCGGCAGCTAAAGCTTTGGGAACCGGTATTGGACGTGGAATATCATTTCAGCATTTTATTGTTAGTAATAATGAGCTAGGTGCACCAAAACTGCAATTAGTAGATATAGCGCTAGAACTTGCTAATTCGATGGCTGTAACAAGTGTATTATTGTCTATTAGCGATGAAAAACATTACGCAACAGCAACGGTGATCTTAAGTTAGATCTCCATTAAATTAACTAGTTTAATCTCCCCGACTTTTATTTAATAAACTTTCATTCAGTATACTTACAATTATTCCCTTATATTTTTTGCTAAATTTTAGGCTGGCTTTGTAAGGTTTTACATAAGATGCACTGTAATAATACGCTTTGAATAAATTGCTTAGTATCACCATTCATACAGTGTAAATCTGCAATAGTAAGTTGTTGCCTTTGTATTAAACGAGCTAAGGTTTCAGAATTAATACTCAAAGTATAATGTTTTTCTATCTCAGTGGTATTCAGACTACTATCTAAGCGGCTAATAGAATTGTTTGGTTCCAATGTTAGTTCACAGGTATCACAGTTCATCTTTTGACTCCCAATGTCAGGTGCTATGTAGACCTTAATGTAAAGTGTTTGATACTTCTAATGTAGATCCTAATGCAGCTCCTAATGTGTTCATTTGGTCAGAAAATAATACAGCAGCATTAGATACTTTATCCAGCCTATTTAATGTAAGTTGCAATACAGATACACGCTGCTCTTCATACCCTAGGACCCTTAGGCTATCAGCTAAAATCAACGCTGACTTAGTTAATAAAGATATCGCCTTTTCCTGCTCGACAAAATGACCCGTAAGTATAATTTCAGCGACTTCAAATGCACAGCCTAAGTGCGGAAGAGCATCGTAATGCTGACCAACCCCTGCCAAAACAATACCTGTTTCGTTAGTATTAGCCCAACTTCTTAAAGCTTGAATAGGTTTGTTTGTAAGTTCTTCACGGTGGTTGGGGCATAAAAATTGATGTTTCATATAAATTTCTTATGTTTGATGAATGAATGTAAATGATAATAGTTATCATTTGTATTCAATGCAAGGTTTAAATTAACTAGAAGAGATGGGATATTTACAGTATTAGTTATTCAGCGGTAACATTATTAAAAAGTATTACCGATGAATATATTGATGGGAAGTGAGTAATTTTGAGTATTAACTAGGTTTTATATGCGCTTTATCTGTGAAATTATAATCAACTTTAGTTTGATTGTTATATATACAAACGTTATTTCTACCATTCGATTTTGCCTGATAGAGAGCTTCATCAGCTTTTGATATAAGTTTTTCAAATAATTCGGTGTCACCTTTATGTAAGTTTGTCTCATCAAATTTTGTAACACAAACACCAATGCTAGCAGTAACCTTTACTCTCTCATCAAAGTAACGTGTCTCAACTTGTTCAATTGCAGCTCTTATATCTTCAGCAACTCTTAATGCTTCAACTTCATTTTTAACAGGTAATAAAACAATAAATTCCTCTCCTCCCCACCTGGCCACAACATCATTTTTGCGGATTGTTTTGGAAATTAAGTTCGCTATTTGTATGATCACCAAATCACCAGTGGCATGCCCAAAATCGTCATTAACACGTTTGAACCTATCTATATCTAATAATAAAAACGCAAAGTTTTCATTATTATTTCTGAAGTTTGAAAATGACATAGTTGTACTATGTTTAAAGCCTCGACGATTAAATATGCTTGTTAACTCATCGGTTCTAGCAAAGTCTTCGGCTTGCTCTTTATCCCTTTGGGCATCTCTAAATCGTGTTGCTAAGGCAACGGCTAACAAAATACCTTCAAACGCCATTCCTACCTCAATTGCTTTAAACGTAAAGCTATTGTATGGAAGTAACCCTGCTACTGCTGAGGTGGAAACACTGACACAAACCGCCGCAACTACTGACGAAATAAGGTATAAGTTTGCAACACCGACTTTAGCTTTAACGGCTAATACACCCAAAGTGATGGTTAAAACAGCAAAACTGATATTAAAAATTAATGCTACTAAATAGCCGTAATGTAATTGATTAAATAACAATAAGGTTAAAATAACAAAAGGGATAATGTAAGTAAGGTGGGTAATAGCCTGATTAAGTTTCGGTGCGTATTTATGTGTGTCTAATAGAAGTCTGCCAAAGTGAAGGCCTATAATGGTGTAACTGATCATTAATGATATATCCATATAGTCTTGGAAATATACACCATGATGTACGGTATAAAATGTATGGAAGTAACCAGTGTAAGACAAGCTGTTAAATACAAACCCCAATATATAAAGGACATATAAACCGAATACTTTTTTTCTAATAGAAAAAAATAGGACTAAATTATACAAAGCTAATGCAGCTAAAATTCCATATAAGAAACCATATTGAAATTTGTCTGAAGCATCATCATTGATAGCGTCTTCAACAGTGGATAGTTTAATAGGAACCGCCATTACCGAGTCGGTAGCTATGCGGATATATAATTCGGTTGTGCCTTCATCAAACTGCATTTGCATTGTAAAAAATCGGTTTAAGATAGGTTGTTTTTGCATTGGTAAATGGTCACCACCAGAGACATGTTTTACTTCTCCAGATGCATTCACCAAATATACATCAATATAATCCAACCAAGGTGCTTCGACTGTTAATCTATACTCGGTTGAGAGAAATGCTCTATTATCAATCGTTGCTTTAAACCAAGTTGGTTCAACTTTAATACCTCGTGAAATAGTTTGTCCGTTTTGTGTAAAGGTAGCACCTAAATCAAATGTTTTTTTAGCAGCAGCTAAAGTTAAAGGCATACCATTAGCCTCGGGGAAATACGTTAAATATTTTCCGATAGGACTAGTTTCAAAATTAATGAGATCTATCTCTTTTGCATGTAAGTGTTGCAAAGAGAAGAGTGAAAAAATAAACAAAATAAAGGGTAATCGATACATGTAGACAACAAATACTTATAAATTAGAATCATTTAAATATATAGCAAAGAATTTAACAACTTGCTATTACTTACCCATAAAAAAAATAGTTAATTATCAATTGCCTTCATTATAACAACTTGGATCTCTTGGACAAATGTTACCTCTTGAGCAGATAAGTTTGGCATCACTTTCAATACCTCTTTCTACCCAATTTATATTCAGTATTTTAGCCACACTCATAAGATCACTTTTAATCGCTCTAGATGGTGTTGCAGAGCCACCTTTAGATGCACAAAGCTGTTTTAGATCATAAGCAATAGACAATGCATCTTTTCCTTGCGCTTCTATCGCTGGGTTTAAATCTATACCGGCACATAAAACATGATTATTCCCCGCTAAGTCTTTAACGTTAATCGATTCACAGCAATAAATTCGCTGCTCATTACCCACATTCATAATGGAGAGTTGAGCTGATGATGTGCCATTAGTTGGCGTATTTATCATTCTAAATACGGCCCAATGTTGGCAAGGATCGACAACGGTGCGCATGTTGCCCCAAGGCAGTGGAATGCCATTGCCACGGTATACCGCTTTTAATTTTCCAGGGGAGTAAGCATCAAAATAATGCCAATGGGAATAAGGTGATACCGCAGTCATGCGGCGCATAGCAACAGAAGCGGACACTTCGGCTACTTTATGGCTAGATATTTCATAACCATGTCGGTCTAATAATTGTCTAAACGGTACTTTAGGGCACAACAAAGCGCCAGCAAAAAAACTTGATTCAAAAT
Source organism: Psychrosphaera sp. (assembly GCA_034111705.1). GTDB lineage: Bacteria > Pseudomonadota > Gammaproteobacteria > Enterobacterales > Alteromonadaceae > Psychrosphaera. The sequence continues at coordinate 45,117 of JAWUWS010000041.1, read as the reverse complement.
CTCGCCAAGCGTGCAACATATCTTGCGGATCTACGGTAGATGATGAAACATGATTAATCTGTTGTTGGTCATTTAGTTGATGTCCACCCACTGACATGACGCTTTTTACGCCGTCGGTATTGTGTAATACAGCATGACCTATATGCACGGCTAATTCGTATTTAAGCCGTAATGGAAACTTTTTTAAAAGTCGATTCAACAGTAGTTTATTAGGGGCTTCAAAATAAGATGTGATCACATTTTTTGAGTGAATCCCCAACTCATCCACTGCTTCAGCTGGTGGTTTATCAAACCATTTTATAACGAGTCCAAGCTGTTTTGTGATAGCAACTAGTTCGTCTATACTCAAAGGCATACGCTTTAAGCCAACTTCTTCAGCTGCTCTTTCTAAATCAGGGAAATGATTCTGGTTGTTTTCTTGATGCGCTCTAATTAATAATTGGGCAAACTGACGTCCAGAAATACCGGTTTGTGACAGCATTTCAGGAATAGCGATTTGTAAAATATCGTTAGAGAATAAGAAGCTAGGCTCCAAAGGCATGCCTTTAATGCCACCTCGACTTCCTTTGTCCGGCATAATATCTTGGTGATCAGGTTCGTCATCTAGAAACCACTCTACCTTTTTCTGAAAAACGCCAGCAACGACCTCAAGCATATCAATACTAGGCACTCGTTTACCGCGCTCTATCATTGATAAATACGAAACCGATGGCGCGTATTCAGGATCAATACGCACACAACGGGCTGACAAATCTTCAATGGTTAAGTTATTACGTTTACGTAAATTCCTGATCTTAGTACCAAGGAAATGTGATTTTCTTAATAGGCTTTTATTTGGTCTCATTTTGTAAAATTTACACTGTGAAATTTTTATTGTGAAATTTTAGTTTAGTTTGTTCTATTCTAACAATCAAGCAGTGAGACAACGTTAATAAAAAATATAAAGACTTGAGGAATTGAATATGAATATGTCAACTAAAGAATTAAATAACACGGGCTTCGATAGCTTCATTAACGAAGAAGTATCTATATTAAATGAGCTGAATGAACAAAGAGTTAAAGAGCTTATGAATTATTCAAAAAGCTTTTTAGACAAAGTATTTCCTTTGGAACAAGGTTCGCATCAAGATGTAAGCAGTTATGTTATTTATTACAAACATTTGTTGGCATTTTTCTCAGACGGAACAAAAAGTGGCCTAGCAATTCCAAATCAATTTGTTGCATTAAGTGGCCATAAAAATGAACCGACTTCTATTGTATTAAAGAATGACGGTTTTCATGTTGAGCTTATATTTAATAAAAATGGCACTCGTGGCATTAAAGACATAGCCGGAATAGACGACATTCAAGTTGAAACAACAAAAGCTATGTTTGGTGCTGAAACTGCTGCTAATGATGAAAGTATAAATAATGCAAAACGTTGGTTTAGTATGATCCGCAGTGATGATGAGTTGGTTATGGATTCAGCAGGAAATCAGGTATGCCGTTGCGTTGATGTTGCAAAAGCATTCACCGACAAAGACGGACAAGACTACAAAATAGCGTAAACCAGTAAACTACCTACATTCATTTCTCTGCTAGTTCGGTCAAATGGTTACTCATTTGACCGACTTTTACATTTGTTATGAATATAAATGTAATGAAAAGTATAAATCCCCATAACATAGTGAAATTCTTTCTTTATAGAATCTTATCTGTCAGTTAAAGTTCTTACATTATTAACTTGTTTAAGGTTTGTTATGTTTGATTTACCCTCGGTTAATGTAAAAAACAAAGTTTCAAAACAAGAATGGCAAACTCGAGTTGAGTTAGCGGCTTGTTATCGACTTTTTGTTATTCATGGTTGGGATGACTTAATCCATACTCATGTTTCAGCTCGTATTCCTGGTACGGAACATTTATTAATTAATGCATTTGGTTTGTCTTTTGATGAAATAACCGCATCTAATCTAGTCAAAATAGATATCGACGGAAATATTGTTGACCCAGATACACCGTTTAAAATTAATCCCGCTGGATTTACTATTCATAGTGCCGTGCACATAGCTCGTCATGAAGCCCAATGTGCTCTACATGTTCATACTAATGAAACTATTGCGGTTGCCAGTGTTAAAGAAGGGTTGTTGCCATTAAGCCAATATTCAATGTTTGCCTTGGCTTCAATGAGTTATCACGACTACGAAGGTTTAGCGGTAAATGCTCAAGAGATAAAAAGACTACAAGATGACTTAGGCACAAGTAACTTTATGCTATTACGTAATCATGGCGCATTAACAATGGGATTAACCATAGGTGATGCATTCATGCATATGTATGACTTGATTCGTGCTTGTCAGGTGCAAATCCAAGTCATGTCGACAGGCATGACACCTTTGTTAGTTGATCAAACTATAGTTGACGGGATTAAAGCCCAAGCTAATATTGTTCATTCTGGCTTAACCGGCGGACAAAAAGCGTGGCCGGCCATGATGCGAAAAGTAAAACGTACTTATCCAGATTTTGATCAATAATTTAATAGTTATTAGCAACAGTTTGCTAATAAACCAAAACTAAAATTAATAAGAGTACCCAATGAAAATTACTCACGTAGAAATATTCGACATACATTGCCCTGAGCGCCCAGCTTGGACGCCTATATTTATCCGCATTCATACCGATGAAGGTATTAGTGGTGTTGGTGAAGCAGGATTAGCTTATGACTGGGGACACAGCGCCGCAGCGGCTATGATCAAAGAAATCGCAGAAGCTGTATTAATTGGTTTTAATCCATTTAATACTGAGCTGTTATGGTCCCGCATGTTACGTGAAAGCTTTTGGGGACTAGGCGGTGGGCCAGTATTGTACTCAGCAATGAGCGCAATCGACACTGCATTGTGGGACATAAAAGGTAAAGCCTTTGGCGTTCCGGTTTATCAGCTACTTGGCGGAAAAACCAACGACAAATTACGTACTTATGCTAGTCAATTACAGTTTGATTGGGATGTAAATATTAAGAAACTAATTGAACCTGCTGAATACGCAGAAGCTGCATTAAAAGCAGTCGCAGAAGGTTATGACGCGGTTAAGGTTGACCCTATCGTTTACGATCTAAATGGTGACTCTTCTTTTGACCGCACTAAGTTATTTACTAAACCACAAATGCGTTTATTTGGTGACAGATTACGAGCCATCAGAACAGCCGTTGGTGAAGATGTGGATATCATCTTTGAATCCCACTCATTAATGGGGGCTGCATCGGCTATTCAAATGGGCGCAATTGTTGAAGAAGTTGGCTGCATGATGTACGAAGAGCCAGTTAATTACTTAAATGCAGCAGTACATAAAAAAGTATCAGACCGTGTAAATGTTCCTATTGCTGGTGGCGAGCGTTTATATCACCGCTGGGATGTACGTCCGTATTTTGAAGATCAAAGCATTGACGTATTACAACCTGATGTTGGTTTGTGTGGTGGCTTTACTGAAGCGAAAAAAGTATGTGATTACGCAGACGTTTATGACATTCGTATTCAAGCACACGTTTGTGGTGGGCCCGTGGCAACAGCTGCATCGTTACATTTGGAAACCGCAATACCAAACTTTTTAATTCATGAACACCATACTTATGCCACTAAGTCTTGGAACCGTGAACTGTGTATCCAAGACCCACAGCCAGTAGACGGCTTTTTCCAAGCCACAGATACTCCGGGAATTGGCATTGAATTAAATGATGAAGTGGTTAAACGTTCACCGCACGTCACAGTTAAATAAGAGCAGTCAAGTAAGAACAGTCAAGTAAGAGCAGTTAAATAAGTCCCGTTAACTTTATTTACGTTAGTAATTAAATAGTTAAGTTATACCAAGAGCAGGCGTTGTTAAAAACAAGCGCCTGCTTTTTTGTTTCTGTTAATGGCATATTATTGAGTATGTTTATTACATTGTCCCAATAATCTTGATAACTAGAATGGAACAAACACAGAGGGAAATTACTGGCTAGCATCACGCGTTCTTGTCCAAAAGCTTCCAGACAAAGGTTCAGCACATGTAATTGCCAAGTGTATTTTTCGGCCGGCACAGCAGACAAAACAGAAAGATCATCGTATTCTCTATCTACCATTTCCCAGCCAGAGCATTTAACCGCACATTGTGGCAGGGCAGCTAATTGCTTTAATGCGCCATACCAATCACTTTTTGCTAATAACTCTGCTGAGTCAGCTATTGGCGGCCAACCAGCGTGGTTTAAAATGATTTTTAGTGTTGGGCAATATTTTAAAATAGAGATAAGTTGGTTTAATGCCAAAACGTCGGTTATTGGCATTTGTAGATCAAAACTTAAGGGATGTTTTGCTAAATAAGCAAAGTTAGATTTAACCTGCCCTAAAGATAAAACTTCAAAGGCATCATCGTCCAAAATATGACGAACTCCAACTACAGATTGACATAACATTAAATCATTTAATGCTTGCTCAAATTTAATAACAGGCAAAGTCATATCAATAAAGGCAACGGTTTTAAATGGTTTTGTTACTACCGACTCTAACCAGAGTATTTCATCTTTTGGAGTATCGTTATTAAAACCAGCTTCAATATGCACAAACCCCGCAATCTCATGTCCCTCAGACACAACTAAATCTTGCTCTGAAAAGTCATGCTGAATTATATTTTTATCTGGCCAAAAAGGTGGGTTTTCTGTTTTTAACCAAGGGTACTCACCAAGCTGTAAGTCAAATAAATGTAAGTGAGGGTCTAGTATTTTCATGATGTTAATTATGAGGAACTACGCTTAGTGAATGTGTTTTCATCTTATTGCAAAGTAGTATAGGTGTCAGCTTTTAGTTTAAAAGGTTTTTGTGATTTATTTATCTGAACTTAATTCAACGAGCTTAGTTGAACCTAGCTTAAGTGAAGGGAGAGTAAAGAAAGGGAAGGTGTCTACATTTAGTGACAAAATATAGTCTTGAGCAATATTCAATTTGCCGCAAAATACATTTTTTTACTATAAGTTATGATAATAATAACCAAGACAAAAAGAGCTGGTTATAACAAGCCCATTATATAAGCAAAAGGAAAAACATGATTAAGAAACTATTATCCACCGGGATCATTGCATCATCCCTATTATTTGGCGCGGCAGTTGCCGACGAAGGCATGTGGCAACCACATCAGTTGGCTCAAATTAAAGACAAATTGAAAGCAGCTGGTTTAAAACTAGATCCTGAAAAAATGGCAGATTTAGATCAATTCCCAATGAATGCGATTGTAAGTCTTGGTGGTTGTTCAGCGTCATTCTTATCAGAGCAAGGTTTAGTTATCACTAATCACCATTGTGCTTATGGCTCTATTCAGCACAACTCAACAGAAGAAAATAACTTGTTGGTAAATGGCTTTGTTGCTAAATCAATGGATAAAGAACCTCAAGCTTCTCCAAGCGCTCGTGTTTATGTGACTGAATCATTAATAGACGTTACCAAAGATATTAAAGGTTCAATTCCTAACGGTGCAGAAGGCGTTGATTATTTTAATGCGATTGATAAACGTGAAAAAGAGTTAGTCGCCGAGTGTGAATCTTCGCAAGATTATCGTTGTAATGTTTATAGCTTTCACGGTGGCGCGGAGTATTTTTTAATTAAGCAATTGGCCATTCGTGATGTTCGTTTGGTTTACGCTCCACCTTCTAATATTGGTAAGTTTGGTGGTGATACCGACAACTGGATGTGGCCACGTCACACAGGTGATTGGTCTTTCTACCGTGCTTATGTAAATAAAGATGGGCAACCTGCTGATTATTCAACGGACAACGTACCGTTTAAACCAAAAGCATTTTTGAAAGTAAACGCTAATGGGGTTGATAAAGACGATTATGTAATGGTTCTTGGTTACCCAGGTAGAACAAACCGTTACCGCACAGACGTAGAAGTAGAATCAACATTCACCAATGTTTACCCAACATCAAAACGTTTACGCGAAGAATTTATTGATGTGATCAAAGCTAATTCTGAAGATGGCAGTGAGGCACGTATTAAATACGAAAGCACCATTGCTGGTTTAGCTAACTACGCTAAAAACTACGGTTCTATGATTGAAAGTTTTAACAAAGGCGACATGTTAGAACGCAAAAAACAATTAACAGCTGATTTGACCAAATGGATTAATTCAGACAAAAAACGCAAAGCTAAATACGGTGAAGCGATTAACAATTTAGCTGCGCTTATTGTTGAGTCTAATGAAAAACAAGATGGCGACATAGTAATGGGCTATTTAAGCCGAGGCTCTATGATGCGAGTTGCTAAAGGTTTATATCGTTTAGCGCATGAGAAACAAAAGCCAAATGTAGAACGCCGACAAGGTTATCAAGAGCGTGATATGAAACGTTTTGGTCAATACATGGCTGTAGTGAATAAACGCTTTGACGTAACGGTAGAAAAAGCCTTGTTTATGCACTTTGTAAATGAGTACGCAGAGCTACCAACTGATCAACGTAATGCGACATTTGACGCATTCTTTAATTTACAAAATGGATTGGATGCAGACAAATTAGCGGCTCAAGTTAATTCTATGTACGCAAACACTGAATTGACTAATACTGACGTGCGTTTAGCATGGATGGACAAATCAGTTGATGAATTTAAAGCAAGTAACGACCCTTTCATTCAATATGCAGTTTCGCAGTTTGATAATGACATGGCCGAAGAAGAAAAAGAAAAAGCAATTGGCGGTAAGTTACAACAAGCTCGTCCTGCATACATGGAAGCGATGATCGCATTCAAGAAAAGCAGAAATGAAGCGGTTTACGCTGATGCAAATAGCTCTTTGCGTATCACTTACGGTAACGTTAAAGGTTACTCTCCACAAGATGGTTTAACGGCTACACCGTTTACGACTCTTGAAGGTATGTTAGCTAAATATGTTCCAGGTGATGATGAGTTTGATTTATTTGAAAATATTCGCACAGCGATAAAAGAGAAGAAATACGGACCGTATAAGAAAGAGTCATTGGGGACTGTACCAGTTAACTATATGACTACGTTGGATATTACTGGTGGTAACTCTGGCTCAGCAACGTTAAATGCTAACGGTGAATTTGTTGGTCTTATCTTTGATGGCGTTTATGAATCTATCATTGGTGATTGGGATTACGATCCAACATATAACCGCTCAATCCATGTAAGTGTGCCTTACATGTTATGGGTAATGGAATACATTGATGGTGCGAATAACATTATTGATGAAATGACAATTGTTAAATAGTTCTGTTTAACTACAAGTCCGTAAGAACAAAAAAGCAGTGTTTATACACTGCTTTTTTATGTCTTTTACGCTATGTAAAAAAGTACACAATAATAACTACTGAGTTGTGTAACCGCCGTCAATCACTTGCAAACTGCCTGTTATAAACTTGGCTTTGTCACTGGCTAAGAATAAGACTAACTCAGCTACTTCCTCAGGTTGTCCCAATCTTCCTAGTGGTTGTAATGCAGCTTCTTCTGCGTGAATCTTTTGTTTATCAGCTCCTGAGCGCTCACAATAACTGTCGATGGCTTTGTGGTACAAAGGGGTTTCTATCGTTCCTGGGCAAACTGCATTCGCTCTAATATTAAACTGTGCATAATCCAAAGCAGTTGTTTTAGCAATTGACGCTAAACCCGCTTTACTTAAGTTATAAGCAAATGAATTGGTTTTGGCAATAAGTGCTTGGTCTGAAGAGATAACAATAATAGAGCCTGCTTGGTGCTGTTTCATATTTGGCAATACAGCTTTTACTGCCGAATAAACACCTTTCACATTAATGGCTAATACGTTATCAAGCTCTTGCTCAGACGTGTTTTCAATATTGCCAGAAAAGTGGATGCCTGCACTGGTAACCAAAACATCAATTTTATGTTGTTCACATATAGCATTGATAACATCAGTAACGGCTTGATGATCTCGGATGTCACACTGACAAAATTGGCCATAATTAGACGGAGCTAAGTCTAGATTAAATACATGGTAATCATTGGCTAAAAAAGTCTGAACAATACTCAGGCCAATGCCGGAACTGCCACCGGTGACAATGCAAACAGGTTTCATTATAAATACACTCTTAACTAGCTTAACGGGTTTGGTCATTATTTTATTGCTGTTGAGTTTATTGTAAAGCGGGGCGACTGTCTTCCATTAGTTTATCTAACGCTTTTTGTGCTTTTTCCATATCGGTAATATCTTGAGACTCGATCATTTCACATTCGTCTCTGATCATTTCTGGTATAGATGTTGGGTAATACTTGCAGTCGCCAGGGCGGTCAAAGTATATCTCGCAAATGTACTTCTCTTCCCCTTTTAATTTTGTTAACCAAGGGCAAATATCAAGAGGTTTTCCCGTATCTGGGTGGAACCAAGTTTTACCGTTTACAATATATTCGCTAATTTCAGGGTTAAACAGTTCCCACATTTCAACTTCTTCATCGGTAACCGATAAACCGTCGTGTCCATATTTAATACAGCATTTCCCACATTGATTGCAGTCTTTCATTTAGTTAGATCCTGTATTATTAGCTCTAATCAATAGCGCTAGGTAGAAACAGTATTGATGACAATGGTGGATCTAGCTAGTTTAATATTAGAAAGGTAGTGGTTTTAGTACCGACAGATCTTGTTCTTCTACAACTCGCTTAAATTCATCCGCTAGCTTTTGCGTTTGGTCAAAAACAGTGTGCCAGTATTTAATACGAGTTTTAGTATCCATAGTTTCAAAGTCGGTTCTGTCAGGTATTTTTCCGTAAGGTAATTGAGCAATAAATTCATCTGATGGAACTAACATAACGGTTTTGTCGTAATTATCTTGGCTAGGACAACGGCTTAAATTCTTATCAAACCAGCCCGCTTTAGGTGCTTTATTAAAGTGTGGATATAAAATAAGACCACCTTTATTAAAGCTAATGTCAAAATGGTAATCAATCACGCCACCATCACGGTACATGCCTTTTGGGGTACCGGAAATATTTTTTATGCCAGCCATCACCAAAGGAATAGAGCCAGACGCTAATAAAGAGTCTTTCACATTGTTGATGGATAAATTGACATATTGTGTGTCTATTTTGGCAGGATCTTTAACCTCAATTATTGAGTCTGGATGACGAAAAACAAAACGTTCATACTGTAAATTTAAATATTTACGGCTCAGTCTATTTAAAACGTAAGAATTAACTAAGCCAAAACCTTGTAAGAATTTATTTTCTAATGACACTAAACCATTTGCTTTTGCCACAATGAAGTTAGCTTTAAAAATGGAGTTGCTAACAATGTTTTGAATTCCTTGTTCAGTAAATACATGTTGTAACATTTCTGCTGCGGTGTCAGTTAAATGCTGTGGAGAAGAGTTGTCGGTAAAGTCGGTTTCTGAATATTGGTAAGCTAGTTTTGAGATTGCCTCTACAGGATTGTCTTGGGTAAAGCATGCTATACGAAATGCACCAGCTGATGTGCCCACCATTTCTAATGGCTGATTTCGGCCTTTAAAGAATTCTCCAAAGATATATTTGTCTAAACCAAATAAAGTAAACCATTTAGGGCCGCCACTGGCACCCAAAAACATAGAGAAGATTTGTTGATTAAGACCTTGTTGTTCAATAATAGCTTTGGCTTTTTTGCCAACATAAATATCTAACACTGGCAATTCCTTTTGTGAAAGCAGTTGAGCTTGATTAACAGTTATTTAATCATAAGCGAATGTAATTTTACTTAAAACATTGTAAATTAGAGTTTAATTTATTACACGCCATTTTTTACAATGGTTTGTCATTAGTCGTTGTTCGAGGTCATTTTGTCAAAAATCTCCGTGTCAGACACCATAATACAATTTTCAAATATTCGCTTTAGTTACGACAACGGCAGAACGTTGGTATTAAACATCCCCCAATGGCAAATTAATCGAGGGCAGCATACTTTTATTGTTGGCGAGTCAGGATCAGGAAAATCCACATTATTAAATCTGCTGTCAGGTATTAATACACCAGACTCAGGTGAACTCGTTGTACTTGAACAGTCACTCACAAGTATGTCGGCTAGAAAACTAGATAATTACCGCGCTACAAAAGTAGGGGTGATTTTCCAGCAACTAAATCTAATTCCTTATATATCTGTATTAGACAACATTTTGTTGGCGGTCTACTTTGGCGGAAAGAAGGAGGGGGGGAATATACAAAGTCGAATCGAAGTGTTAGCTTCTCAGTTAAATTTACCCACCTCAATTTTAGCCAAACAAGCCAGTGAACTCAGTGTTGGTCAACAACAACGAGTCGCAATCATTAGGGCTATGATCAATGAACCTGCCATATTAATTGCCGACGAACCAACCTCAGCACTGGATGAAAACAGTAAATCTGCTTTTTTATCTGTGTTGTTTGAATTAGTGAATGCCACTAACTGTACCTTATTGTTTGTGAGTCATGACAAGTCATTAATGGGGCAATTTGAATCTGTGGTTGAGATGTCAGAGTTAAATCAAGTGCGTTCTCAGCAAGTAGAGAATAATACTGATAATAGAATAAAGAGTGGGGTATAAAATGTTTATTAAAATTGCACTTAAAAGCCTCATAAATAGAAAAACTACCGCTTGGTTAACTATTTTATCTGTCGCAACGAGCTTGTTTGTTTTATTGGCTGTTAAACAAATATCTAGCCAAGCAAAAACCAGTTTTGGTCGTACTGTGTCTGGCGTGGATTTAATTGTTGGGGCCAGAACGGGCCAGTTAAATTTGTTATTGGCATCGGTATTTAGAATTGGTTATGTAAGTAACTCTGTGAGTTGGCAATCTTATCAAGATATTAAACAACAGAAACATGTAAGTTGGGCTGTGCCAATTTCGTTGGGTGATTCACATAAAGGTTATCCTGTTTTAGGCACTACCACACAATATTTTGATGTATTTAAATACGGTAATAAACAATCATTAAAAATGGAACAAGGCCAAGCTTTTATGTCTGATGCCTTTGATTCTGCACAAGTTGTGTTAGGTGCGGCAGTTGCAGAAAAGTTAGGTTATAAATTAGGGGATAAGTTGGTTTTATCTCACGGCGTTGGAGTAACCAGTTTTAGTCACCATGATCATGTTAAATTTACTGTATCAGGAATTTTAGCTTTTACTGGAACGCCAATAGATCAAACTTTGCATATAAGTTTATCTGGTATTGAAGTGATGCACGTTGCTCCTCATACTGAAGAACATGAAGAACATGAAGAACATGAAGAACATGAAGAACATGAAGAACATGAAGGACATGACGAGCATGAACACGAAAACGTTGATAAAGTCAGTGCAGTTCTCGTTGGCGTTAAGGCTAAATTTGCTACTTTATATGTGCAAAAAGCGGTAAATGATTTTAAAGACGAGCCATTAATGGCGATTATTCCAGGCGTAGCATTAACTGAGTTATGGCAAATGATGGCGAGCATGGAGAGTATATTGTTAGTCATTTCCATTTTGGTTTTACTGGCTACATTATTAGGCATGAGTACTATGTTATTGGCGTCCATGCGTGAACGTAGCCGAGAGATCTCTATTTTTCGCGCATTAGGTGCCAGCCCATTGTTTGTCTTTTGTTTAATAGAGTTGGAAGTACTGGTATTAACCTTAGTTAGCTTAGTATTAGCATTGATTATGGTTTGGGGCGTAAGCTTAGTAGCGGCTCCAATATTATCTACACATTATGGAATATTTATAGATGTAACCTTTTGGGAGCAAGACACTCATTTTGTTGTTATTAACGTATTATTAGTGAGTTTGCTAATGGGACTTATACCAGCAATGAACGCTTACAAAAATGCATTGCAAACGGGTTTGCTCGTTAAATAATTAAGCAGTTACTTGGTTATTACTAATACAATACGAGTCAAAGGACGACAAGGAAATAGAATGGTTTTATTTGAATTTGAATATCAAGAGCATAGTTTTAAGTTAATTAGTTCCGCCGTTTCAGGTAAAGAACAGTTAAGTATTGATGACGAAATAGTAACGCAAAAATATAACTTTAAGACAAGCAGTGAACATAGTGTCAATCATAAATCTTTAGGTGAATTGTTGTTAACATTTCAAGTAAAGGTTATTGACGGTAAAGTTGTGTATCAACTAAATCGTAACTCAGAAGTTGTTTATACGGGTGAAACGGATATGGATGACATATTACCTTTTGGCAAAAATAAACTTGATGTAGGGAAACGAGAAGAAGACAAGAAACCATCCCATTTTATTGGTTTGTTTGGTATAGGTTTAAAATTATTTAAAAGTGCCAAAGCGATAAAAGTATTGTTAGCCGGTTCTGCATTAGCAGGGTGGAGCATTATTTTTAGCTGGGAATTTGCTCTAGTACTCATTGCCGTGATCATGTTTCATGAATATGGTCACGTGTGGGCAATGAAAAAAATGGGGATGAAAACCAAAGGCTTTTACCTTATTCCATTTGTTGGAGGTGTCGCCATCGGGGACAAAGCTAAAACCCATTGGCAACAAGTATTTATAGCTATGATGGGGCCTAGCTTTGGTCTTGTTATGAGTATTGTGTTTTATTTAATTTACTTAGCTACAGAATCACACTGGATTGGTTTAATGGCGTCAGTAAGTGCACTGTTGAACATATTTAACTTATTGCCAGTTATGCCATTGGATGGCGGGCAAGTAGTGAAATCTATTGTATTTTCTGGCCGCTCAAAGTGGCAGTTTATCAGTTTACTTGTTGTATCAGCCGCCGCTTTTGCACTATCGATAAATTTGGGGTTAAGCCTGTTAAGCTTCTTTATTGTGTTAGGTGTGATTGATTTAGTTTTTAGTTATAAAGAATTTAAGAACCAGGCGGTAGAAGCAATGGACAGATATAGCTCAGTGTTTTCTTTGGTTTGGTATTTACTAACTGTCGTCGTATTTGTAGGGATTATTCTGGCTATTGCTAGCTCTGGTTTGCCGGGCTCTGAATTGGCGACAACAGTATTACAATCATGATCTGCATAACAGCATCTGTAAATTGAAAAAAAGCCGCTTTACTTAAGCGGCTCTAAGTCTCTGATCATTAACTGCAAGTTAGACTCACCTCTAAATTCATTAATATCCAGCTGATAAACCACATGTACGTGTTTTATATTCGGATTTGGCCAAACGGTTAAATCAGTATTAAAGTGAATCCCATCAAAGACTAATCCGTCATTATTGGTGAGTACTAACTTCAAGTGTTTAGCACCCACTAGACGTTGATTAATGATTTCAAACGAATCGTCAAATGTAGGCTCTGCAAATGTTTGTCCCCAAGGGCCAGCTAAGTCTATTTGCTGAGAGAACTCTTTGGTTAAACATTCGCTAGGCAATGAACCGTCGGTTAATGTTACTTGGGTTAATACCTCTTCACTCAGTTGTGATTGTACAACTGCATCGAATGCTTGCTTGAATTTGTTTAAGTTAGAAGACTTTATTGATAGTCCAGCAGCCATTGCATGGCCACCAAACTTAAGAATAAGACCTGGGTTTTGAGTAGATACTTGGTCTAATACATCACGAATATGTACACCTTGGATGGAGCGGGCTGAGCCTTTTAATTCATATTCACCATTGGCATCACAGTCACCTTGAGCAAAGGCAACCGTAGGACGATAAAATTTATCTTTAACACGTCCTGCAACAATACCAATTACGCCTTGGTGCCAGTTCTCTTCATAGACACAAATACCATGTGGCAAGTTGCCACTGGTGATAGAAATGGTATTAACCGCAGCTTCAGCTTCAATACGCATGCCTTGTTCAATTTCTTTGCGCTCATTGTTTAATGAGTTTAGATCCTCAGCCATCTTTAACGCAGTGCCCATGCTGTCCGTTAACAAACAACGAATACCAAAAGCCATGTCATCTAATCTACCTGCGGCATTTAATCTTGGACCAATTACAAAGCCAAAATCAGAGGCCTTTGCTTTGCTGGCATCTTTATTACTTAATTGCATAATGGCTTTGATGGCGGGACGGCAAACGCCTTTTTTAATACGAGCTAAGCCTTGGTGAACCAAAATTCGATTATTGCTATCCAGCGGTACTACGTCGGCAACTGTGCCAAGAGCAACTAAATCTAAAAACTCGGCTAAATTAGGCTGAGGGAAGTTATTTAACTCAAACCAATTGATGTCTCTAAGGTGAGAACGTAAACCTAATAACAAATAAAATGCCACGCCAACACCAGCTAAATTTTTACTGGCAAATTCACATTCTGGTTGGTTTGGGTTAATAATCGCATCGGCATTAGGTAATTGTTGCCCCGGCAAATGGTGATCAGTCACTATCACTTTTAAGCCAGCTTGTTTAGCCATTGCCACACCTTCTAAACAAGAGATGCCGTTGTCAACGGTAATAATAACATCAGTGCCTTGCTTGATGATCTCTTGGCTGAGTTCAGGACTTAACCCGTAACCATATTCAAAACGATTAGGCACTTTGAAATTAACGTTTTTAAATCCTAATTTGGCTAAACCTAACATCATTAATGCAGTGCTTGTTGCGCCGTCGGCGTCAAAGTCACCAACTATGGTTATACGTTGTTGGCTATTTAATATATCTGTTAATAATTCAGCCGCAGCCTGAACTCCCTTCATGGTAAATACCGGTAATAAGTCACCTGCAGAACGTTTGATTTGTTGGCTTTGAGTTATGCCTCGTCCTGCGTATATTTTTTGAATGATAGGGTTAAATTCTGCTAGACCTGTTAAGTCGACATTTATATCGCGGCGTTTAATATTAAGCATGAGAGGTTATATAGTTCACTTATGTTGATAATTCAAAGTGTATGTAGCTGGGAGAAAGTGTTTTACAGAAACGGTGCTCTAGCAAAAGTGCCATTACAAACGACAGGAAAATAATAATGCCGTGACTCATTTACAAATCACGGCATAAATATTACTTATTGAGCAAGTAGTTGCAGTAAATCAGCTGGTGGCTTATAGCCAGGGATCATAGAGCCGTCAGCAAGAACAATAGCAGGAGTTCCATTAACGCCAGAGGCTTGCCCTAGGTTATATTGCGCTTCAATAGGTGCGCTACAAGATGTTGATGCAACGGCATCACCACTTTTAGCATCTGTCATAGCTTTACGTTGATCAGCTGCACACCAAACAGATTGAATATCATAAAATGATTTACTGTTTATGCCACCACGAGGAAACGCTAAATACTGAACCGTAATACCTAAGTCGTTATATTCACTCATTTGTGCATGAAGTTTACGGCAGTATCCACAAGTGGTATCAGTGAATACGGTAATTTTATACTTTTCATTTTTAGCAGGGTAAACAATCATAGAATCTTTAAAACTAGCAACGCCATCAACGCGGAATTCGTTCATTGCTAAATCAGTTAAGTTTGCCATGTCGTTATTTAGGTCAAATAAACGACCAGCAATAAAATATTTACCATCATCAGAGATATAAAAAATACCACGGTCAGTGGTCACTTCTTTAAGTCCTTTCATTGGTGTATCTTTTATAGCGTTGGCTGTTAGACCAATAGTTAGCAGTTTTTGTTTAACGGCAACATCAACATCATTTTGAGTCGCAGAAAAAGCTGCGGTAGAGGCTAATAAGATACTTGTCGCTGATATAAAGGTAATTATTTTTTTCATTATGCGCATAGTTATTCCTGTCGTGTGTATTTGTATCGTACATTTATTATATAAGTACCATACATAAAATAAAATTTATTTGTATATGAGATTAGACCACGAATGTGCAAGTTAAGTTTCATATTGTCTACAATAATTACAAATATGAAAGCATTAACCTCTTGGGTGGTGCTCCATGTGTAAAGATTTTAACCTTTCTTTTGCTACATGAGTATATATTTGTGTAGTAGATAAGTCGCTATGTCCCAATAACATTTGTACAACTCGTAAATCAGCACCATGATTTAATAAATGAGTGGCGAATGCATGTCTTAATGTGTGCGGTGATAAGTGCACTTTAATGCCAGCAAGCGTTGCATAATATTTTATTCGGTACCAAAAGGTTTGTCTTGTCATCATATTGCCACGTCTTGAGGGAAACAAAACGTCTGAGTCCTTGGTTAATAACTGTGGTCGCTCAAAACTAATATATTTTTGTAGCCACTCAGCAGCAATTTCCCCCATAGGTACCAATCTTTCTTTTTGTCCTTTACCTATAACCCGAACAATATTTTGGGTCAGACTTATATTATCTAAACGTAAACTCACTAATTCAGTTACTCGCAATCCTGTTGCATAAAGCAGTTCCAGCATAGCCTTGTCTCTAAACTCAATAGGAATTTCTAAATTTTGACAAGTGAGCAGGGCGTTCACATCTTGTTCAGACAACACTTTGGGAATACTTTTAGGCAGCTTTGGCGCTTTGGTTAATGCCGTGGGATTATCCGTTCGTACTTGCAGCACCAACAAATATTTGAATAAACGTTTAATCGCACTAAGACAACGGGCATTAGATCTGTGTTGAATACCTTTGTCTATGCGTTGGGCAATAAAACCTTCAATGT
The DNA here is from genome assembly GCA_034111705.1 of Psychrosphaera sp. Classification (GTDB taxonomy): domain Bacteria; phylum Pseudomonadota; class Gammaproteobacteria; order Enterobacterales; family Alteromonadaceae; genus Psychrosphaera. The sequence goes on along the minus strand of JAWUWS010000041.1, from coordinate 28,633 downwards.
CAGATTCAGTGCATTGCTCCAGCGATAAACCTTCTGCGCTTAAATACACATTAAATTGATTAAGATCGTTTTTATAGGCCGCTAACGTGTTGTCACTTAGGCCTTTTTCCAGCCACAAATGTTCTAAGAATAGAGTTATATTAACATCGTTTTGTTGCTGTAAATCCGACACTAAATTTAAAGTTCCCTAAGATGCGTGTTTTGTATTTAGCATTTTGCTAAACTTGCGACCGTTTTCCTAGCATTAACTTTTATTAATGCTTCATCCTGATTTATTTTCCAAAGAGTGTTTTATGAAAATTGGCTTGTTTTACGGCTCAACCACTTGTTATACCGAAATAGCGTCGGAAAAAATCCAAACCAAATTAAATGAGTTGTTTGATGTTCCTGTGGTGGAAATTTTCAATATCAAAGATACTGAACTCAGCACTGTTTCTGACTTTGACGTGTTGATCTTTGGTATCTCCACTTGGGACTTTGGTGAATTACAAGAAGACTGGGAAAGCCAATGGTCTGATGTAGAAGCCTTGAATTTAACTGGAAAAACGATTGCGTTGTTTGGCCTTGGCGACCAAGAAGGTTATGCAGAATGGTTTCAAGATGCATTAGGCATGTTGCATGACGTTTGCATTAACCAAGGTGCAAACCCAATAGGTTATTGGCCAAATGGTGACGACTACGAGTTTATTGCCTCAAAAGCATTAACTGTAGACAAATCTCACTTTGTTGGGTTATCACTCGATGACGAAGGTCAGTACGATTTAACTGAGAAACGCATTAACGATTGGTGTGAACAGTTACTTACAGAGTTAGCTGGCTAAATTGATTTTTTGATATGGTTGATATACATATGGTATTTATATTTAATCAGCCTTTAACAAAATAATATGATTAACTTTAACAAAATAATATGATTAACTTTAATAAAGGTTAATATTCACAGTACAAACAAAAAGTAAGGATGTTTTATGTTTAATTTTGTGGCCAAATTTCTTAAGCTGCTCAACGGAGACGCTTCACCTGGCCAAATTTCCCTAGGTTTTGCATTTGCCCTGTTTGTTGGTTTAACCCCATTTTTTAGTCTGCACAATTTAATTATATTGTTTTTAGTGTTTGTTATTCGGGTGAACTTGGGCGCTTTCTTTCTAGGTAGCGCTGTATTTGCGCTTATCGCTTTTTTAACGGATCCACTGTCAATTTCAGTTGGTGAGTCTTTACTGGCTAACCCTGAGCTTTCATCAATGTGGACTGAGCTTTATCAAAGCGACGTATGGCGAGCATTTAAATTTAATCACACCTTATTATTGGGCAGTGTAGTAATAGCTACAGTGTTATTTATTCCAACCATTATTATTAGCCGGATTATTATTTCTGTATACCGAGAACGTTTAATGAAATGGTTTGAAAAGTTAAAAATAGGCAAAATGCTCAAAGCGAGCAAGCTTTACAAAGCGTACGAAAGACTAGGAGCGTCGTCATGATGAAATGGATACGTTGGTCTGGATTAGCAGGCTTTATTGTTGTAGTGGCTTTGATCATTACATTGTGGCTGTTCGCATTAGGGCCGCTTATGAAAATGGCGATTGAAAAATACGGTAGCGAAGCTGTTGGTGCACAAGTAAATGTGGAGGACATTAGTTTAGGTTTTAATCCACTGTCACTAACCATAACTGGAGTGCAAGTTGCGGACAAAGACGCGCCAATGGAAAACGTAGTTAGCTTTGATACTGCGGTTGCCACATTGGAAACCTTCCCGCTATTGTTAGGACATGTCATCATTCCTGACGTAACCTTGTCAGGTGTTGCAATGGGAACAGCTAGAGCATACTCAGGTGAGTTAGACGTTGTTGAAGAAAAAGAGACTGCTGAAAGTACTACAGACCAAGACGCTGAAATAACCGTTTCTGAAGCCGAAAATCAAGATGACTCAGAAAGCCAAGTCCTACCTTCTGCCGATGACATACTCGAGCGTGAAAAGCTGTTAACTAGTATATATGGTGAAGAGTTAGAAGAGTCATATAAACTGCACAAAACCAACATTGACAAAGCAGTTGCAAATATACCAACGGAGCAAGCGCTTAAAAATTATGAGACAGAGTTAAATCGTATTTTAACAGGAAAGTTTAAAAGCTTAGATGACTTTAAACAGCGTAAAAAAGAGTTTGATGCATTAAATACTAAGTTTAAAAAAGACAAACAAGCGGTCGCTGAAATCACACTCGCAATAAATGAAGGCAAGTCCGACTTAAGTCAAAAATGGTCAAAACTTAAGGGTGCACCAAAACAAGACTTTAATAACTTAAAAGGCAAATATACTTTAGATGGTGCAGGAGTAGGAAACTTAACTGCATTATTGTTTGGTGATGAGATGGGCGATTATGCCGCCACTGCATTAGATTATTACGAGAAAGTTCGTCCACTGTTGGTAGATGATGAAGGCAAAGATGAAATCCAAGCGATTAAAGATCAACGTTTAGATGGACGATTTGTTCAGTTTGATACTGACCGACCATTACCTGATTTTTGGATCAAAACATTAACCTTCACACTTACGTTACCAGAAGTACCTAAGGGCTCAGGCTCTATGGGCGACATTGCTATAAATGTTCAGGACATCACTCATCAACAAGATGTAATAAATGCACCAATGCGTTTATGGGGCACTGGTCAAAACTTAAAAGATATAAAAAGTTTAGAGTTAACTGGCGTACTTGACCACCGAGCCTCTCCAAGTAAAGACGTATTTAACTTAGACATACAAGCTTGGCAATTAAACAATTTAAAATTGGGGCTAGTTGGCTTAAAACTGTTAAACAGTACTACTTCAGTAAAAGCGAATGCTACATTCTCTAATGGACAGATGGATGTTGTTGGTAATGGTTTATTTGAACAGGCTAAGTTCGACAGCAAAGACCGTACTTTTGTGGCAAAGGAAATGGTTGCTGCGCTTAAAAACATAGATAAGTTTACTGTTTCAGGCTCAGCTAAAGGTGAATTAACTTCGCCAAGTGTTTCATTAAAAAGTGATTTAGATAAACAACTTAATACTGCATTCAATAAACGTATAAAACAAAGACAAGCAGAACTAGAGGTTGAGCTTAAGCAGAAACTAAATGATAAACTCTTAGCTTATGGCGGAGATTACACCGAGCAATTAAAAGAACTGAACTTAACAGAAGGCAGTTTAAAAGAAAAAGGCAAAGCGCTAGAAAAACTAGGTAAAACAGAACTAGCGAGTTACGAAGCGCAATTAAAAGCAGAAGCGGATGCAGAAAAAGCCAGAGCTAAAGCAAAACTTGATGCGAAAAAAGCAGAAGAGAAAGCTAAGATAGATGCTGAAAAAGCCAGGGCTAAAGCAAAACTAGAGGCTGAAAAGGCGAGAGCTAAAGCCAAGGCCAAAGCAGAAGAGGATAAAAAGAAAAAAGAGTTAGAAGAGAAAGCTAAAGCAAAACTTAAAAAGTTATTTGGTTAAAATATTTTAACTAGAAGATAGAAATAAAGCCCCTTAGTTCATAACAATGGGGCTTTTTTTATGCCCTAATATTAATGCAGTACTCCCATCAAAAAATACAATAAAAGAACGGAAACGGTGCTTCAAACTAAGATCTTTCATTGCTTTAGTAAACATGACTATAAAAAAACATTCAAATTCAAGTACATAAAACGAACAATTTTAATGTTGACGCCTACCGAGCGGTAAAGTAGAATGCGCCACCTGTACCTATCGGTAGCACTTCGTCATGGCCTACCTGTGTGGATTAATTTTAGAACTATTTTCAAATGCTGTATTAGCTTTAAGCTAATTAAAGGAAATCAAATGTCTTTGCCCTCACTCGATGTATTTAACTTCGTTTATGCTAGCCTTTCAAATATTATTCGTTATAGCTGGCGAGTACTTGTCGCTATTACTTTTGCTTTCACCTTAGCAGCTTGTGGTGGCGGCTCATCTGGCGGTGGAGACTCTGGCGGCGGAGATATAATTGTCGATGAAGACACAACGGCACCAGTAATTACGCTAAATGGTGATGCACTATTAACGATTGCACTAAACAGCATCTACACAGAGTTAGGTGCTACCGCTAATGACGAAACAGACGGTGAGGTTGAAGTAACAATTTCTGGTGAGGTTATTACCACTGAAGTTGGTGCTTATACGATTACTTACACCGCTACGGATGCAGCAAGTAATACAGCGACAGTAACTCGTAATGTTAATGTAGTAGATTCAAGTACTCCAGTTGTAGATACAACCGCACCAGTTATTACACTAATTGGTGATGCAGAGATAAACGTCAAATTGAACAGCATTTATACAGAGTTAGGTGCTACGGCTAATGACGAAACAGACGGTGAGGTTGAAGTAACAATTTCTGGTGATGTTATTACCACTGAAGTTGGTGTTTATACAATTACTTACACAGCAAATGATGCAGCTGATAATATTGCAACAGCAACTCGTACTGTTAATGTATTAGTGGATACAGCTCCAGTTATCACTTTAAATGGTGAAGCTGAATTAAACATTGAATTTGGCAGTGTATATGAAGATTTAGGTGCAACCGCAACCGACGCAATAGACGGTGAAATTGATGTGGTTGTTACCGGTATAGATGCGGTAGATACATCCGTATATGAAACTTATACCATTACTTACACAGCTACAGATTCTGCAGATAATACAGCAACTGCGACACGTACATTAACGGTTACTGGTGTTGATACAACCGCCCCTGAAATTAACCTCAGAGGCGCTGAAATAAACTTTGTACAAAGTAACGTATATGATTATGAAGAAGTGACGGGGTATGACATCGTAGATGGTGAGGTAGAAGTTACATATTCAGGCACAGTTGATGGCAACACGCTTGGTGTTTACACTGTTGATTATACAGCAGTAGATGCCGCTGGTAATGTGGCAACAGCAACTCGTACTATTACGGTTATTGAGTCAACAGCATTTATTACAACATGGCAAACTAACCACCCTAATGCCAACTACAGCTACAGCTCAGATGAAAACCAAATTAAAATCGGCACCATTGGTGATGGTTATAACTTTACGATTGACTGGGGTGACGGCACCATTGAAGAAAATCAAACTGCAGAAGAAGACGTCATTCACACTTATGAAACTGCAGGCACTTACACCATAAAGATCACAGGTGCATTTCCTCGCTTGTATTCAGACTCGTATTATTCTGGATATGACAATGAAAAGCTATTATCCGTTGAGCAATGGGGTAATAACCAATGGACAAACATGGCGCAAGCCTTTCATTCAGCTAGTAGTGTTGTTTTTAACGCAACGGATATTCCAGATTTAAGTCGCGTAACAAGCATGTACGAGATGTTTGAAAATGCATATTCATTTAATAGTGACATTAGCCAGTGGGATGTTTCCAATGTCACTAATATGTACCAAATATTCCGATACGCATATGCTTTCAATCAAGATATTAGCGGTTGGGATGTATCCAACGTTAGTAATATGCAAGCTATGTTTGCATATGCAGAATCATTTAACCAAAACATAGGTGGATGGGACGTTTCTAACGTTACAACCATGGAAGACATGTTTATTGATGCTACTGGGTTTAACCAAGATATCGGTGGTTGGATAGTGGCAAACGTGACCGACATGGAGTCAATGTTTGAAGGTGCAACATACTTTAACCAAGATTTGAGTCAGTGGGATGTATCAAGCGTTACTACTATGCGTTATATGTTCGAAAGTGCTGAAAGCTTTAATCAAGACCTCAGTCACTGGCAAGTATTGAATGTGACGAATATGAACGACATGTTTTATGATGCACATTTATCAGTAGCTAATTATGACGCATTGCTTAATGCATGGAGCGCACAAACATTACAATCGAATGTTTATTTAGGGGTTGATTCATATTATAGCTCAGCAGGCAGTAACGCTAGAGATATTTTGGACAACACTCATGGGTGGACAATCTACGATTTTGGGCAACTCCCAGAAGAAGCGGATATTGTTAGTCCTACCGTTAGCCTAATCGGCGACTCTGAAATTACCATTTCTATTGGTACTGATTATGTTGAGCTTGGTGCACTGTCTATTGATGACCGTGACGGAGCGACGCCTGTTTCTATCATAACAGGTGAAGTGGATACCTCTACACTAGGTGAATACACACTAACTTATACAGCAAAAGACTCTGCAGGTAATGAAGCTAGCGTTACACGTACGATAAATGTAGTTGTTGTAGATATTATCGCTCCCGTTATATCGCTAACTGGTGAAAGTACAGTTACCTTAGAGCAAGATGAAGCCTATATCGAAAAAGGCGCAACCGCCGCAGATGAAAGAGATGGCTCAGTAAGTGTGGTTATCACTGGTGAAGTTGATTATAAAACAACAGGCACTTACACAATAACGTACACTGCAACAGACAGCGCTGGAAATTCAGCTTCCGTTACTCGTACCGTTATTGTTCCTACTGACACTACTCCACCGGTTGTAACATTGGTAGGTAGTGATGTTATCAAGCTAACTATTAATACAGAGTACACAGAGCTAAACGCAACTGCTGAAGATTGGCGCGATGGCGTTATAGAAGATGTCGTTATTTCAGGCTCCGTCAACACTGCTATTTTGGGTGATTACACTATCACTTACACAGTGACAGATACAGCAGGCAACGAAGGCTCTATTACGCGTACCGTTCAAGTATTGAACCCTGATGTTGCACAGCCGATTATCACATTAACAGGTGGTGGCACGATTGATTGGACTCAAGGGTTTGATTATAGCGATTTAGGCTTTGCTGCATTTGATGAGCGTGATGGTGAGCTTACGGTTGAAGTAACTGGTGAAATTGATACCACGACAACAGGCACTTATACCTTAACCTATACCGCTACCGATGCTGCTGGTAACGTTACCGTTGTCACCCGTACAATCAATGTGGTTGCAGCCACGCCATTTATTACTACCTGGTTAATTCCTTCGGACAATCTTAGTTTAACCATCCCAACATCAGGCTCAGGTTATGATTACTCCATTGATTGGGGTGACGGCACGGTTGAAGAAAACCAAACAGGTAATGTAATACATACTTATACCGCGGCAGGTCAATACACTGTAAAAATCACAGGGCCATTTCCAAGGTTGTATATCAACAATAACTCAACCTACGACACTAAGCTTACTTCTGTTACAGCTTGGGGTAATAATATTTGGTCAAGTATGGCAAGTGCTTTTTATGGCGCTACAAATTTAACGGTTACCGCCACTGATTCGCCAGTACTGCACCAAGTAACTAGCATGGCTGGTATATTTAGGGACGCAACCTCTTTTAATAGTGATATTAGTGATTGGGACGTGTCTAACGTCACTGATATGAGTTACATGTTCTACAATGCAGTTTCTTTTGATCAAGACATTAGTAGCTGGGATGTGTCTAACGTAACGACTATGCGTTACATGTTTTCCAATGCAGATATTTTTAATCAAGACATTAGTGGTTGGGATGTGTCAAATGTAACTAATATGTTTTATATGTTTAGTGCGACAGACAGCTTCAACCAGCCTATTGGTGATTGGGGGAATAAAACCTCAAACGTAACCAGCATGGAAGGCTTGTTTTATCGTGCCGGTGCCTTTAACCAAGATTTAAGCGCTTGGGACGTTTCTAGCGTGACAAACATGGATAGTATGTTTTATAGCGCCACAGCCTTTAACCAAGATTTAAGCGCTTGGAACTATGACGTATCAAATGTAACAGACATGGAAGAAATGTTCCGTAGTGCCACTAACTTCAATGGCGACATTAGCGAGTGGGATGTTTCTAGTGTCACTACCATGGTCGCTATGTTTCTTAGTGCACCAGCCTTTAACCAAGATATTAGTCAATGGGATGTTTCTAATGTAACAAGCATGACTGAGATGTTTTATGCAGCCGACTCCTTTAATCAAGATATTGGTGAATGGGAAGTCTCTAACGTAACATACATGTCTCGCATGTTTTATGATGCTGACAAATTTAATCAAGATATTAATGAGTGGAATGTTTCTAATGTAACTGATATGAGTTACATGTTTTACAGGGCAGTTGCCTTTAACCAACCACTGAACAACTGGAAAGACAAACTATTTAACGTTCAGACTATGAACTACATGTTTTATAACGCTAGTTCTTTCAATCAAGATATTACTGAATGGAACGTATCGAATGTTACCAACATGTCCGGCATGTTCAGAAATACAGATGTTTTCAACCAAGACATTGGTAACTGGGATGTATCAAATGTCACCACCATGTCATACATGTTTAGAGATGCCCTTGCCTTCAATCAAGACATTAGTGACTGGAATGTATCCAATGTAACGACAATGTATTATATGTTCGATGATGCCGTTGCCTTCAATCAAGATATTAGTGACTGGAATATTGAATCCGTTACTACCATGCAATACATGTTTGAGGGTGCGAATTTATCGGTTACTAATTATGATGCGCTACTTAATGCTTGGAGCGCAAAAAGTGTACAGTCTAACGTACGCCTTAATGTAAATTCTTATTATAGTACTAGCGCTAGCGCAGCACGCGACTCTCTAGTAAATACTTATGGCTGGACCATTGTAGATAAAGGTGCATTACCAACAGATGAAGCAGATATCACTGCGCCGGTTGTGACTTTATACGGTAATTCAACAGAATTTGTTGTTATTGATACGCCTTACCTTGAGCAGGGTGCAAGAGCCGCAGATGAAATAGATGGTGCTGTAAGTGTCGTTATTACTGGCGATGTTGATACAACAGTAATAGGTGATAATACAGTAACTTACACAGCTACGGATGCTGCGGGTAATGTTGGAACTGCAACTCGTACTGTTACTATTTTGTCTGTTGATACGGAAATGCCAGTCATCTCTATAACTGGTGACAATCCACTAACACTTGCTCAAGATGAAGCTTATGTTGAGCAAGGCGCTAATGCTTTAGATACAAGAGATGGTACGTTAGATGTGGTTATTACAGGTAACGTTGAAGACAAAGTTACCGGTACGTACACCATTACTTATACCGCAACCGATAGTGCTGGAAACTCAACAAGTGTAGACAGAACCGTTATTGTGCCAACTGATACTGCCGCGCCTATTATTACGTTAAAAGGTGATGAATTAATTAAGTACACGATTAATACAGACTCTTATGTAGAACTAGGTGCAACCGCTAAAGATTGGCGTGAAGGCACTGTTGATGTGGTTATCACAGGTACAGTAGATACAAGTACTTTAGGTGATTACACCATTACCTATACGGCAATGGACAGTTTAGGCAACACTGACTCAATCACACGTACAGTTCAAATATTAGACCCTGATGTTGCAAGCCCGAACATCACAATCGCAGGTGGTGATACAATAGACTGGACTCAAGGTTACGATTACCAAGACCTTGGGGTTAGTGCTTTTGATACCCGTGATGGCAGTGTTGTCGTTACAACCTCAGGTACGGTTGATGGTACAACTACAGGTACTTATACCATCACTTATACCGCAACCGATGCCGCTGGTAATGTCACCATTGTTACCCGTACCGTTAACGTGGTTGCACCAACACCATTTATTACCACTTGGCAAACAGATGCAGAAGGTGGTAATGACTCTTACCAATCAGCTAGCAACCAAATAAGAATTGGTACTCTTGGTTCTGGTTATGACTTTACGATTGATTGGGGTGATGGCACCGTTGAAGAAAATCAAACTGCAGGTAAAACACACACTTATGCGGTTGCAGGTACTTATACGATAAAAATCACCGGTAAGTTCCCTCGTTTATACTCAGATGATTATTATCGCGGTTATGATAATGCAAAAATACTATCTGTTGAACAATGGGGGAATAACCACTGGACAAGTATGGCGCAAGCATTCCATAGCAACACCAATTTAGTGATCAACGCTACTGATAAGCCAGTACTACATCAAGTTACCAGCATGAGTGAAATGTTTTATAGTGCAACCAAGGTTAATAGCAACACCATTAGCGATTGGGATGTGTCTAACGTAACTGATATGAGTTCAGCTTTTTATAACACCGATTCTTTTAACCAAGATCTAAGTGGTTGGGATGTATCTAACGTAACAAATATGACCAGCATGTTTTTTTATGCTGAGGCTTTCAATCAAGATATTAGTGGTTGGGACGTCTCTAATGTGACTAGTATGAACAATATGTTCCGCAACACAGCCGTTTTCAATCAAGATATTAGTCAGTGGGATGTGTCTAATGTAACTGGCATGTCTGGCATGTTTTATAGTGCTCGCTTATTCAATCAGCCTATTGGTGATTGGGGGAATAAAGTATCTAATGTGACGACTATGAGTTCCATGTTTTATAACGCCTATGCTTTCAACCAAGATCTTAGTGCTTGGGATGTTTCTAGCGTAACAAGCATGAATAGTATGTTTTATAACGCCTATACATTTAATCAAGACTTAAGCGCTTGGAAGAATGACCTATCAAATGTAACAAACATGGCTAACATGTTCCGTAATACAGATAGCTTCAATGAAGATATTACAGACTGGGATGTATCAAATGTCACAGATATGGATCACATGTTTTATGACGCAGAGGCCTTTAATCAAGATATTAGCCAATGGGATGTATCTAACGTTACAGACATGAGTTACATGTTTTATAACGCAGATAGCTTTAATCAAAATATAGGTGAATGGGAAACATCTAGCGTAACAGACACGAGTTACATGTTTTATAGTACTGAACTGTTTAACCAAGACATTAGTCAATGGGATATGTCTAATGTCACTAACATGAGCTATATGTTTGCTAATGCTAGCCGCTTCAACCAGAGCCTTAATGAATGGAACGTTTCTAACGTAACAACTATGATTTATCTATTTTCTGGTGCTCAAGATTTCAATCAACCGTTAGATAACTGGAAAGACAAACTGCTAAACGTGACCAACATGAATTTTATGTTTTATGACGCAGATAGTTTTAATCAAGATATTAGTGATTGGGACGTGTCTAATGTCACTAATATGTATTATATGTTTAGTGCTACTGATGCGTTTAATCAAGATGTTAGTAACTGGAATGTCTCTAATGTGACCAACATGTCATACATGTTCCGAAGTGCTGTTGCCTTTAACCAAGATATTAGTGATTGGAACGTTGAGGCCGTTACTACTATGTACTATATGTTTGATAACGCCAATTTATCGGTTACTAATTATGATGCACTACTTAATGCTTGGAGCCTTCAAAGTGTACAGTCTAACGTACTCCTTAATGTAGACTCTTATTACAGTGAAAGCAGCAGTGCAGCACGAGACTCTCTAGTAAATACTTATGGCTGGACCATTGTAGATAAAGGCGCATTACCTACAGATACTGACGATATTACTGCTCCGGTTGTGACTTTGTATGGGAATACAACAGAGACAATGGTGATCAATACCTCTTACATTGAATTAGGTGCAAGAGCCGCAGATGACAGAGATGGTACCGTAAGCGTAGTTATTGGTGGAAGTATAGATACCACCACATTAGGGGACTATCCGCTAACCTACACAGCGACGGATGCAGCGGGTAATGTTGGTACCGCAACCCGTATCGTTTCAGTTTTATCGGTTGATACGGAAATGCCAGCCATCACTCTCGTTGGTGACAATCCACTGACACTTGCTCAAGATGAAGCTTATGTTGAGCAAGGCGCTAATGCTGTAGATGCAAGAGATGGCACATTAGATGTGGTTATTACCGGAGATGTTGAAGATAAAATAACGGGTACGTACACGGTAACTTATACGGCAACAGACAGCGCTGGTAATTCAACAAGTGTAGACAGAAGCATTATTGTACCTACCGATTCATCAGCACCTGTTATTACACTTAAAGGTGATGAATTAATTAAGTACACAATTAACACGGATGCATACGTAGAAAAAGGAGCTACAGCGAGAGATTGGCGTGAAGGCATTGTTGATGTTGTTATCACAGGTGCCGTAGATACAAGTACTTTAGGTGATTACACCATTACTTATACGGCGACAGATAGTTCAGGTAACTCTGATTCAATCACACGTACTGTTCAAGTATTAGACCCTGACGTTACCGCACCTGAGATTATGCTGGCTGGTTATGATGGCAATGACAGTGTTATCGACTGGACACAAGGTTATAATTACGAAGACTTTGGAGCAAGCGGCTATGATACTCGTGATGGTACTGTGACAGTAACAACATCAGGAGATGTTGATACTACCACTACTGGGACTTACACCATCACGTATACAGCGACTGATGCTGCTGGCAATACAACAACGGTAACTCGTACGGTTAATGTGGTAGCACCAACGCCGTTTATTACTGTATGGCAAACCAATATAGACCGTGATTATCCAAATTATGACAGTGATAATGATCAAATAGAAATTCCGACCACAGGTAGCGGTTATGATTTCACTATTGATTGGGGTGATGGCACCATAGAATATAACCAAACTGCAGGAAAAACTCATACTTATGCGGTTGCTGGTACTTACACAATAAAAATCACTGGTCAGTTCCCACGTTTATACTTTAGGGAATACTATTATGCTACAGACAATGACAAGCTACTATCTGTTGAGCAGTGGGGAAATAATTACTGGCAAAGCATGGCACAAGCGTTCATGGATACTGAAAATATGGTGATTAATGCTACTGACAAGCCAATATTACATCAAGTGACTAGTATGCAATCTATGTTTGAAGGTGCAGAAATCTTTAATTCTGATATTAGTGATTGGGATGTATCCAATGTAACCAATATGGAATCTATGTTTGAGCAGGCTTATCGATTTAATCAAGACATTAGTGGTTGGGATGTATCAAATGTCACCAATATGTCGAGTATGTTTAAATATGTTTATGACTTCAATCAAGATATTGGCGAATGGGATGTTTCCAATGTAACTAATATGGGGTCTATGTTTCAGAGTGCTAGTAGTTTTAACCACAATATAAATGATTGGGATGTATCAAACGTACAATCAATGTTAGCAATGTTTTCCAGTGCAACTAGCTATAACCAACCATTAAATAATTGGAAAGATAAATTATTTAATGTAACTAATATGACGACTATGTTTAATGCCGCATATAATTTTAATCAAGATATTAGTGAATGGGATGTTTCTAATGTAACTGCTATGGCATCAATGTTCCGTCTCACCAGAGCATTTAACCAAGATTTAAGTAACTGGGACGTGTCCAATGTAACTGATATGAGATCTATGTTTGTCAGTTCACTTTCTTTTAATCAAGATATAAGTAACTGGGACATATCAAATGTAACGACTATGGAGAGTATGTTTGAAAGTGGGGCACTGTCTGTTGATAACTATGATGCATTACTTAATGGTTGGAGTACACAATATTTACAATCTAACAGCATACTTACAAACACCGGGTATTACAGTGATGCATCAAGCTCTGCGAGACAATCTATTATTGATACTTATGGTTGGACTATTACAGACCTTGGACTGTTACCAGTAACAGACGATACAACATCTCCTGTTGTGACATTACTTGGTTTAACGGATGGTACACACACCTACGGTACAAGTTATACGGACTCAGGTGCGGTAGCTAAAGATGACCGTGATGGTGGCGGAATGGATATCACAGTTACCGGTACTATTGACCCTAATACATTAGGTGAACAAACATTAACCTACACTGCAACAGATGCGGCAGGTAATGTTGGTACAGCAACACGTACGGTTACCGTTGAATAGTCTGTAGTAAATTATCATTTAAAAATGCCGCTTAAAATGCGGCATTTTTTTTAGCCTAAAAAAATGTAAGTTTGGAATTGAAATGTATAGATATATGCAGTTAAAACCGCTTTTTTTTTAAATCTTACAAACAAACCCATTCATCGTTTTTACTGGTAATCATGCAGTTTTATTATTAAAGTCATGACAAATAATAAATACATGGAAACATAATGAAGTTATATACAAAATTCAAAACACTGGTAAGCGTTATGGCTTTTAGCTTTGTCGTTGCAGGTACGCTAACAGCTTGTCAGCCTGCTTCAAAATCCACTGTAGTGGCAGAGCAAAGGTTAAGTTCTCATGATAAAGACTTTGCTAAATTCTCAGAATCTTTTATTGAGCAATTTTGGCAGCTAAATCCCGGGTATGCCGTGTATGTTGGGTTTTATAAATACGACAATTTACTACCTATCCCAAATGATGAAACCGCACAAAAAGAGTTGGCGTTTTACCACCAACAATTTGATTTATTAGATGACATCAATCCAGAAAAATTAACGCCTAGTAATGCGAGTGATTTTTATATTTTAAAAAATCAATTAGAGTCTGGTATCTGGTCTGCAACTCGATTTAAAAGTGGGCAATGGAATCCTTCTAACTATAACGTTGCGGGTGTATTTGGTGTTATTTTAAATACAGATTACAAACCATTAAATGAACGTTTAAAAACAATTATTGAGCGTATGGATAACATACCTGCGTATTATCAAGCAGCACAAAAAAACTTAATCAATCCAACGTTAACGCATACCCAATTAGCTATTCAGCAAAGTAAAGGCACAGCTGGATTATTTACTAATTCAATTGCAGAAAAAGTAGCGAGTTCTACCTTGTCAGAGCAAGACAAGCAATTGTTTGCAGAGCGCTTAAAAACAACGTCTGCTGCAATTAACGGTTATATTACTTGGTTAGAAGACAAGGCCAGTGAGTTAGAAGAAAGTACGACAGCAAAAGATTTCCGTATTGGTAAAAAACTATACGAGCAAAAGTTTAAGAACGACATTTTCTCTGGTTACACAGCTGAAGAGTTATACAAAAAAGCGCTAAGCGAAAAAGACCGAGTTCATCAAGAGATGGCTAAAATAGCGGATGAATTATGGCCTAAATACTTTGACGGAAAAGACAAACCACTCGATAACTTGGTGATGATCAAAACCCTTATTGATCGTATTTCTGTTAAACACGTGAAACGTGATGAGTTTGTTAATAGTATTAGAGATCAAATTCCAGAATTAGAAGCGTTTGTATTAAAGCATGACTTAATCACTATGGATAAAGACAAGCCATTGGTCGTTAGAGAAACCCCTGAGTATCAACGTGGTTTTGCGGGGGCATCTATTAATGCTCCTGGGCCTTATGATGCTGAAGCAAACACATATTACAATGTGACGCCGCTGGATAACTTTAATGACGAACAAGCAGAAAGCTACTTACGTGAATACAATCATTGGTTGTTACAAGTACTTAACATTCATGAAGCCGTTCCGGGACATTACACACAACTGGTGCACAGCAATAAATCAAAGAGCTTAGTTAAGTCTATCTTTGGTAACGGCGCTATGGTTGAAGGTTGGGCGGTTTATACTGAACGTATGATGTTAGAAGAAGGTTACGGTGATAATGAGCCAGAGTTGTGGTTAATGTACTACAAATGGAACTTACGCGTGATCATGAATGCTATCTTGGATTACAGCATTCAAGTTAATAGTTTAACGGAAGTTAAAGCGCTGGATATGATGATCAATCAAGCGTTCCAAGAACAGGCAGAAGCCGAAGGTAAATGGCGCAGAGCTACTTTGTCTCAAGTACAGCTTACCAGCTACTTCACAGGCTACTCTGAAATTTATCAGTTACGTGAAGACTTAAAACAAGCCACTGGCGATAAATTTAACTTAAAAGAATTCCACGACCAGTTCTTAAGTTATGGTAGTGCTCCAGTGCCAATAATCAGAAAGTTAATGTTTGATGATTATGTGAATTCACATAAATAGCTAGTATAAGTAAGGGCTGTAAATAGTTGTTTAACTAAATAGTCACTTTATATTGAAGGCGCATAAAGCGCCTTTTTTATTGCTTGAGTTTTACTTAATAAAATTGGTATAAGAGCTAAATAAAAGCATAAATGAGAAGGTTGAGTTATGAATGTTCGGGTATAATGCAGGTAGATGATTATTAATAAATAGAGGTTGATATGGCACGTGCATCGGCTTATCACATTTTGGTTAAAACTAAAGATGAAGCATTAAGTATTAAAAAGAAATTAGATAAAGGTGATAACTTTCAAAAGTTAGCTAAACAACACTCTACTTGTCCTTCCAGAAGAAAAGGCGGTGACTTAGGAGAGTTTGAAAAAGGCGACATGGTTAAAGCATTTGATGATGTGGTTTTTAAAAGACCTATCTTAGAAGTACACGGGCCAATTAAAACTCAGTTTGGATACCACTTAATTAAAACGGTTTATCGCAGTTAATCGATAAATTTAATTTATAAAAAAACCTACGTATTTACAATGCGTAGGTTTTTTTTATTCACTTTATAACTAAAAGCGACTTAGAACTTATCATTAGAAGTAACTACCAAATAAAAAGTTTAATTCAGTAAATGTGAAATGTTGAGAGGCACTATCTGATGTAAACTGAGTTGTTCTGATATCAGGCATATCAATGTAACCTAGTTTTACTTCACTGCGGAAGAAGTATGAACTATAGCTTAGCTCAAAACCTGTTTTCATATGAGCTCCCCATCCTGAAAGGTGGAAGTCGTCATTACGTTCATTTTGCAATAATTTTGCGTTCGTTTTAGGCAATAAAAAACCAACACCTACACCAAAAATACGAGAAGCTCTAAAGTTTGGAGTGAAAGCATACAGTTCCTCAAAGTTATTAATTTCAACATTGATGTAGTTTAAGCCGTCTGAATGTTCAAATGATAAAAATGTAACCTCACCACTGTCATCATATTGACCTAAGTTTAGAGATGCGTTGTCATAGATACCATCATGCTCGCTGCCAACATTAATGTAACCGTCTAAAATTGCAGTTTGCTCTTGATCCATTATATATTTCATGTGATCAACACCAAACGAAATTGCATAATTGTCTTTAAAGAAATAACCCACTTTAAAATTGGTTTGTGGCAATGTCATATCAAGAGGGTTTAAGTACGGGTCTATACCAATAGCAGTAGGTCGGTCAGACGCGCTCATGCCTTTGATGGTGAAGTCGTAGTCTTTACCTTCAAACCTTACATCTGAATTAGAATAATAACCTCGGTTCCAACCCCAAAAAGCATAAAATGAACCTTTTTGATGGTTCCCTATTTTAGGTTCTTCACTTGCTTTATCTTCTGCGATAGCAAAAGTTGGTAAAGCTAAACTAAAAATAACAAGGCTGATACTAGTAAACGTTCTAAACACGTGACACTCCACTTGAAAACTATAGGACTAATCCGTACAAATTAAGGTGCGGATTCTACCGTACTTTAGAAAAACTGGATATAGGGTATTTACTCAAATTGTATAAAAATTGAAACTTTCACCGCTTCTTTGATCTGCCTTAATAAAATACTAAAAGCTCAATTTATCAAGTTTGTTGCACTTATTTTAAAGATACAGGTAAAACGCCAGTGGCGGTTATATCACCACTGAGTAACTTGGCTAATGAATTATAAACCGGGCTGGTGATTATTCCACTATGTATATCTTTGTATTGGTTATAAGAATAGGTCGCAATTAGAGTGTTGGCATATTGATTATAATCTTTTACATCGTAAGGCATTCTTAAGCTAACAAAGGTAATGTGCTTATGGTGTGTTTTTGCATAGATTAATAACTGTTTAAGTTTGCTATTTAAACGCTTTTTATTGGCTGACAAATAACCAAATTTTGTTTTAAATGCATCCATGTCATCCATTCCACCCATTTCAGCCATGCTTTGGTAAGGTGTAATACTGCCAGCTAGTATCGCATCGGCTTGTTGTATTTTGAACATGTCAGACTGTACATCACTGCTTACTATAGAACTACAAGATACATTTAGTTTTGGCATGTATTGATCCAAAGACGCAGTTAACGCTGCACACTTGCTTTGATCTGGCATGAGTAAATGTAAGGTGCTTATACGGCTTGGGAGTTTTGCTTTACCTTGTATGAGAGTGATGGAGTTGTCGGATAATTCTTGCTCTAACTTTCGGTGGGATTTATTTGCTAATACTTTCTGGGCTATTGGCATCGAATCCTGAATCTGTGCGTTGTCTTTTAAAAGATACTTTTCTTTTGTGGCTAATATACGCTTAAACGAACTAAGTGTTTGTGAAGTACTAAGTGTTTTGCTGTTAATGGCTTGGTTTAGCTCAGCTAATAAATTGTGTAATTTATTTAAGTCTTGTTTAAATCGTATTTTAAATGGCATTAATGCGATATCGGCACCAGCATTAAAAGTTTGTATTACCGCCTCGGTTTCACTAAAAAATGCACTTATTCCACTCATATCAAGGGCGTCGGTAATGATCAAACCTCGATAGCCCATATCTTTGCGCAATAAGTCGGTTAATATTTTTTTAGACATGGTGGCTGGTTTCATCATGACATCACCGGATTTACTAACAAATGTTGAATTGTCTAAATTGGGATACTGAATATGTGCGGTCATGATCATATCTACTTGTTGTTGATCAATCGCGTATTGGAACGGTGCTAAATCTACTTGTTTAATTTTTTCTAGGCTGTGCTCTACTCTTGGTAAACCAGTGTGGCTGTCAACACTAGTATCGCCGTGTCCTGGAAAATGTTTTAACGTGGCTATTACATTGTGTTTTTGCATAGCTTTTAACTGAGCCACTGCTAATTCTGCAACCTGTGTTGGGTTTTCGCCAAAAGAACGCACATTAATTACTGGATTGTCAGGATTAATATTTACATCCACAGTTGGCGCATGGTTTACATTAAAACCAGTGGCTGATAACTCTTTTCCCTGCACATCACCAACTATGCTTGCGTATTTGGTGCCGTACTTTTTATAGGTTGCTCCTATTGCCATGTTGCCACTAAAAGAGGTTGAGGTTGCTCTAGGTAAGCGTACAACACGTCCACCTTCTTGATCTATAGAGATAAATAAAGGGATTTTTGAACTAGAACGAGAAGCAGCTTGTTGTAAATCTTGAGTGAGTTTTATTATTTGTGCAGTGCTTTGCAAATTGTCACCAAATAAAATAACACCGCCCAAATTATTACTGGTTATGACATCTGCTAATTCCTGAGGCAGTTCCGTCATGGGCGTTTTGCAAGGTATTGATTCAGTCCCTTTGGTAGTTGCACTTTGGGTATCAACTCTGTCGGGACAATAGTAGCGCAAATCCAACATTATTTTTTGAGCTAACGCGAGTTTGATATCATTAGATTCTGCATATTTTTCGGAAGCCGAAAAACTACATGAGGTTATAAAACTTGTTAAAATAATAACAATAAGTAATATGTTTTTTTGCAAACGCGGTGACTTCATCTTTTCCCTTAAAGCTATTGTTGTAAATAAATTATTCACTTAGTTGGTGATTATATAACTAAATTATGCCAATCTAACAGTAAGGCGTTGAGTTTTAAACTACATATTACACTTATTTTTTATACTAAATGATTGATATAGTTTGTTTATCCCTTTTATGGTGGTGGTAACGTCCGTATAATAACTAATTCATACCTAACAGTTATAAACATTAACAAACCCGAGGCCCAATTATAATGTCTGTTCAATTTATCATAGGAATTGATGGTGGCGGCACAAAAACACATGGTCGTATTAAACAAATTAATACAGATAATTATTTTGAAGCCTATGTTGGCGCATCTTCATTAACTAATGACTTTGAATTAGCAACAAAGAATATCAGTACACTTATAAGTCAATTAATGGGGCAGTTTGTCGAGTACGATCAATGTAACCCTGAACATATATCTGTTGTGATTGGTGCTGCTGGAGCAGGTGCAAAATCACAGGCTGATAAGTTAGTTCAACAATTATCATCGTCTTTTTCCTTTGCTAGTTTAGAAGTGTGTAATGATGCAAAAACATCGTTAATTGCTGCTAATAATGCCCAACCAGTCACCGTTGTTGCTTTAGGTACAGGTTCTGTAGGTGCAAGATTGGATAGTGATGGCTGTGAACACTATTACGGTGGTTGGGGCTTTCCTGCTGGTGATGATGGCGGTGGCGCAAAGTTAGGTTTTAATGCAGTTCAGTATTTATTACAAGATATAGATAATAGCGGTAAGCCTTTGTCTAAGGTTACTGCAAACTTACAACAAATGATATGCTCAAAAGAAGGCGCAGAATCAACACCTAAAGCTGCCTTAGCCGCTTGGTTGCGTAATGCCACCGCATCTAAATACGCAGAAATATCGCCTTTGGTTTTTTCTTTACAAACTCAATGTTCTGTCGCTAATAAATTAATTGAGCAGCATGTAAAACATTGTGAAGCATTAATATTAACCAGCCGTAAAAATACTTCTACTCCTGTGGTGCTATTAGGCGGATTAGCTCAAGTAACTTTGCCGTTATTAAGTAAAGAAATTGCAAAACATTGCCAAGCGCCTTTAGGCACGTCGTTAGATGGTGCCTGTTGGTTGGCTGAAAACAACATAACGTCTTTACAAGCCAAAGTCCTTCATAAACAAACAAGCTCATCTGTCAATCAAACCAGTCCATTGTTAAATCAAGATAACCAATTTAAAGTCGATCCCGTTTTATTGCAGCAGCTTAATAACATGATGTCAGAAGAGCGTAATCCCGACTCTAAACAAATTGACTTGATGGAAAGTAAAGACATATTGCGTTTAATCAATAACGAAGATAAAAAAGTGCCTTTAGCTGTAGAGTTATGCATTGAACCGATGAGTGAAGCGGTTGATTGCATTGTTGATGCTTTTAATAAAGGCGGCCGACTGATTTATATTGGTGCTGGCACTAGTGGGCGTTTAGGTATTTTAGATGCCGTTGAATGCCCACCAACGTTTAGTGTTTCGTCAGATCAAGTTGTTGGTCTTATTGCTGGTGGCGATAAAGCTATTTATAAAGCAGTAGAAGGTGCTGAAGATAATATAGAGCAAGGTGAACAAGACTTAATCGATATTGAATTTAGCCAAAATGATGTTTTAGTTGGTATTGCAGCTAGTGGACGAACACCTTATGTAATTGGCGCGCTAGATTATGCAAATAAGGTGGGTGCTAAAACTGTATGTGTTGTGTGCAATACAAACTCTGAAATGTCTAAACACGCCAAAATTGTTATTTGTCCAGCGGTAGGGCCTGAGGTATTAACCGGCTCTACTCGTTTAAAATCAGGTACAGCACAAAAGCTTGTTCTTAACATGTTAAGTACCGCCAGCATGATCAGAACGGGCAAAAGTTATGAGAACCTAATGGTTGATGTAAATGCCACTAACAAAAAACTATACATGCGGGCCATAAGAATAGTAATGCAAGCAACGGAATGCGACGCTAGTACGGCAGAGAAAGCACTTAAAGAAAACAATTTAAAAGTAAAGTTAGCGATATTGCACATTTTAACTGGCGTAGGATCAATTCAAGGGCAGCAGACATTGTTGCAAAATAATGGATTTTTACGCACCTCGGTAACTAGTTTAACCTCATAATTGATAATAGGTTTGGTATGTTTAAAACAGCGATAAAATATGTGCTTTTAGTGGTTACAATATTAATGAATATTAACGTTATGGCAAAAGTGATTGATAAACATCAAGTTGGGGCTGAACAAACTGCTGAATATTTTTCGCTATTAAAAGACAAGCGTATTGGTGTGGTGGTTAACCAGACTTCTCGTGTTCAAAATATGCATTTGGTGGACTTATTAGCCAAACATGGCTTTGATGTAAAAATGATATTTGCACCAGAGCATGGCTTTCGTGGCGACCATAGTGCTGGAGAAGTGGTTAATTCCAGCATAGATCCAAGCACAGGCATTAATATTGTGTCTATTTATGGCAAATATAAAAAGCCAACCGATGAATTAATGGCACAGTTAGATATTATTATTTTTGATATCCAAGATGTTGGTGTCCGTTTTTATACGTACATCAGCTCCATGCATTACATGATGCAAGCGGCAGCAGAAAATAACGTTGAATTTATGGTGCTAGACCGACCAAACCCAAACCTGCAATATGTTGAAGGTCCTATGTTAGAGCCTGAATTTCGCTCGTTTGTTGGTATGCACCCAATTCCATTAAGTCATGGTATGACAGTGGGCGAAATTGCAAAAATGATTGTTGGTGAAGGCTGGTTGTCTATTGAGTCTAAAAAAGTTAATTATGACTACAAACTCAAGTTAACTGTGGTGCCAGTACTAGACTACCAACGCCAAGATAGTTATGAGTTACCTGTTGCACCAAGTCCTAATTTACCCAATCAGCAAGCAATAAACTTATACCCGTCATTGTGTTTGTTTGAAGCAACACCTGTCAGCGTTGGCCGTGGAACAGACTTTCCGTTTCAAGTCCTAGGTCATAATATTAACTTTATTGGCAATTTTACTTTTACCCCAAAACCAATAAAAGGCGTAAGCAAAGACCCTAAATTAAACGGTGTTGAGCTAACTGGACAAAACCTAACTCAGACAGAACAGGTAAATATAAAAGGCTTTGACCTGTCATTGTTTTTTAATTGGTATCAGGTGTTTGAAGAAAACAAAATCGAGTTCTTCCAACGCCCTGATTTTATGGATAAGTTAGCGGGCACCGACAAACTCAGAAAAGCCATGTCAGCAGGGCAAAGTTTGTTAACCATAAAGCAAAGTTGGCAAAGTGATTTAATAGCGTTTAAACAACAACGGCAACAATATTTAATTTATGCAGATAACGTTAAATAAAAAGCCGCTAAATTACTTAGCGGCCTTGCTTAAAAAGGTTTGTTACTTATTTACCTTTATGTAAAAAGCTTTCTCTAACTGAATTTAACCAACTACCAAGTTTGTGTATTAATACATTACCTTTACCTAATAACTCATTCATTTCCTCTTCAAAGTGCCAATCTTTTTTATGCTCAGGCTCAGGTAACGGAGGCAGAATATGAGCAAAGTAGGTTTTATCCAATAAACGATGCAACAAACGTTCACCCAAGAAAGGTTTGCCACTGTTAAGAGCTCTTGCGCCTTTTAACATGCTACGAATGTCGTACTGTGCTGGGTTTATATCCGGCACTTGTTTAGGGATATTTAACAGTTTGTATACGCCTATACGTGCACTTCTTATTGAGGTCTCCATTGTGAAAATAACGTCGTTGCGAGTTTCCACAAACTGACCAACAAAACCTAAGTTAGTGCAACCTTCTGGTACTGGTTGAGGCCGGTCGCCAGCTGCGCGAGTCATAAATTGTGCTGTAATGTAAGGCATTAATGTTGTACGAACTTTGGTGTTGGCAACAATTTCATCTATTTTATCGTCAATACCAAGGTGATAACAAAGCTCTTCAACTATCTCTTTACCGGTACACTCAGGCATGGTCTTTTGAATTTTATTCCCTTTTTTATCCATTAATAAACCATATACCCAGATCACTAATATATCGTCAGGCTGCTCTGGGTAATGAGGTTGACGATTACAAGTTACACTAATAAGCCAGTTTGAGTCCGTCGCGGTAATTATACCGCCAGTTGCTGTGCGACCAGAGTAAAGATCATTCACCGCTAAACTTTGTAACTTATCTATTAAAGGTGATGGTTTACAAGTTAATGTTGCCGACTCCCAGATTGATTTTTTAACATCGCCATAAAATTTATCAGGCTTGCCAAACACTGGTGATTTTAATGCGACATTTTTCCATAACTCCCAACCACTTTCTTTGCCAGGATCGTCATTCTTACAAGTGAGTGTAGGCACAGTGTCCATATCGCCATAGGCTGTTTGTTCTGTCATAGAGCCATTTAGCGCAAATACTAAGTCTTTATCTGCAATCGCAATTTGTTGTTTTTTACCGTCGACAATTGTGTGTATTGCGGTTACTGTTTTTTTATCTCCAGAGAAGGTAATGTCCAGATCATAAGCGCGAGTATTAAATTGAAAACTGACGCCTTTCTCTTTTAAGTAGCTTACTAATGGTTTAATAAAGGTATCGTATTGATTATATTTAGGAAAAACTAGAGTCGACATATCTCCAAAGCCGTCTATAGAATCTAAAAAACGGTGTAAATATAATTTTGTCTCTAACAAACTATGGCAGTTTTTAAAGGCAAACATAGAACGAAATAAAAACCAAAAATTAGTCTCTAAAAAGCCAGCGGAGAAGTATTCTTCAATACTAATATCGTCCAATGTTTCTTTGCGTTTAAGTATTAATTTAACTATTTCCCATTGTTGCGACTTAGATAAACCAAAATCTTTACTATCTAAAACCTCACCACAGTTTTTGATCAGACGAGCTTCAGAGTAGTTAGGATCGTTATCATTAATCAGCCTATACTCATCAAGAACAGAATAACCTTCTGGTAATTCAAGTGCCGGAATGTCTTGGTATAAATCCCAAAGTGTATCGTAGTTCCAATTCATTTCTCGGCCACCACGAATGACATAACCATCTTCTGGATTACCAGAGCCATCCATGGAGCCACCTTCAATATCCATTTCTTCTAAAATAGTGATGTTTTTACCAGGCATGTGGCCATCACGTATAAGGTAAAATGCAGCGGCAAGCCCACCAATTCCGCCACCAATAATATATGTTTTACGTTTCTCTACATCAGGTGTTGGTAGAGGTTTATGACGAGAGTAAGGCGACACATAATCATGAGGGGGTAATGTGTTTTTAGGTTGGTGATGCCAGAATTCTTTCGTTGCGTCAGGCTCGTGTTCAAAACCTTCGGGTGCCGTTGTAGGAATATCAAATCTTGACGTCATTTTTATAGACATAACACTTTCCTTTTTCTTAGTTCAGTAAAGATGCTTAATGCATAAATGATGTACTTAATTGGTGATAAATACATTGAACTAGATCAATGTATAGTGTTTTTACTCTATTTTTTTAACGTGTATTAAGTAGGTGTTGATTACTCTTTTTAAGAGATATTTACATCAGGATAAAAAGAATATGATAAGTTAGCTTTGTTATTCATTTGCTTAACGGTATTAAGGACTTAGTCTATGCATTCCCATTCTTCTCATGATCATCATCACGGACATCACCATCATGATCATAGTGATAAGTCATCTACTCAAATAGCTTGGGCGTTTTTCCTTAACTTCACGTTTACTATTATTGAATTTATTGGCGGTTACTTAACCAATAGCACCGCGATTATGGCAGATGCGGTTCATGACTTGGGGGACACGTTATCTATTGGTAGCGCTTGGGTGTTAAACAAACTCGGTAATAAAAAAGCCAACGAATCTTACAGTTATGGTTTTAAGCGTTTTTCCTTACTAGGTGCATTACTAAATGGCGTCATACTTATTATTGGTTCTACTTGGGTATTAATTGAATCTGTTACGCGTTTATTTGATCCTCAAATGCCAATGGCAGAAGGCATGTTTTTTCTAGCGTTATTAGGTATTTGTGTTAATGGTTATGCCGCTTATAGATTAAGCGGTGGTAAGTCGTTAAATGAAAAAATGCTGAACTGGCATTTAATAGAAGATGTACTGGGCTGGGTTGCAGTACTTATTGTATCGGTCGTATTAATGTTTGTAGAGTGGCCGTTGTTAGATCCTATTTTATCTATCGCTTTTACTCTGTTTATTTTGTTTAACGTGGTTAAATATTTACGCAGTACCTTTACCTTATTTTTCCAAGCCACCCCTGATCAAAAGCTGCTTAATGATATTCAAATTGAGCTAACTCGTGACGAATTGATTGTAGATTCCCACCATTTACATTTGTGGTCGTTAGATGGCGAACAACATGTGTTAACGGTTCACCTTGAGTTATTAAAATCGATTAATGCGGATGAACTTGTTAAGTTAAAACAAGACATAGCGAGCAACCTTGCGCCATTTAATTTAGCTCATACTACGATAGAGTTTGAGTTTCCAAATGAGCCATGCAGGGATGAATTAAAAGATGATCATCAAAGTCATGTTCATGAATCAAGTGGCACACACTCACATTAGTACAGATAAAATTAGAACAAAAACCTATTGGTTTTTGTTCTATTACCACTCAGCAATTTCACTTCTTATGACCAGTAAACCTTTTGTCTATTAACACGAGCAATAGTCTTGATTCTACTATTCGGACATTTACATTCGGTTTAAGCTATCGTTTTAGTTATTTGAGCACAAATAACTAAAATATTAACTCCGTTACATTGCAACGTATCAGTCTAGTTTTACTTTTTACCTCTCAATCTAATGCAATCTAATTCAATCTCTGAATGCTCAAGTTCTAATTACGTCGTTGTATTTTAAAAGCTTACCTGTGTTTTTTTAATTTCCCTAAAAGCAATAAAACTCAAAATTTTCATTTACACCATTAGGATATGAAGGTTATGATATAACATATCATTGTGGTTGAAATTTATAACAAAATTCAAAAAATAATATTGGAGAACGTAATGTACAAAATGTCACGAGTGGCTTTACTTGTTGGTTTATTACTTCCGACCAGTTTAATGGCGCAGTCTATTAAAGGTGAAGTTAAAAGTAAAAATGGGAAAGCGGTTGCTGGTGCTACCGTTCGAGTTGAAGGCGCGGGTACTACAACGCTTACCGATGAAAATGGACGTTTTGTAATAGAAAACCTAGTCACTGGTAAAAATGAATTTCATATTTCTGCACAAGGTTTTGCTCATCTTCATCAAGATGTTGCTATATCTGAGGATGAACTTAATACGGTACAACTTGTATTAACCCGTACACCTATCGAAGTTATCGACATTGTTGCTACGCCAATTCACATGTCTGTAATGGAATCAGCCTCTCCTGTAAGCGTATTGGCTGGTGAAGCATTACGCCGTCAACAAGCTTCTACTTTGGGCGATACGTTAGAAAAACTACCAGGTGTGCAAAGTAACTTCCATGGCAACGTTGCCAGTACGCCTATTATTCGTGGGTTAAGTGGACCCCGTGTATTAGTTGCGCAAAATGGTTTGGACGTAAGTGATGTCTCTAGAGTTGGTCCTGATCACTCAGTTGCTTCAGAAGCCTCTACTTCTCAACAAATAGAAGTATTACGTGGTCCAGCAACTCTGTTTTATGGCAGTGGCGCAATTGGTGGTGTGGTAAATGTTGTTGATGGCCGTGTGCCTACCAGTAGTGAAACTAAAGGCGAATGGTTATTAGAAGCTAACTCAGCAGATGAACGTCAACTTGGTTCGTTTAACGTCACAACAGGCACAGACTCATTTGCTTTTTACGCTGATGGTTACTGGAGAAAGTCTAGTGATTATGAAGTGCCTGTTGAAGCTGATGCGGATCACGTACATGAAGAAGATGACGATCATGACCATGAAGACGATTTTGTGGTTGAAAACAGTGCTGAAGAATCTAGTGGTTTTACGTTAGGCACTAGTTATTTATTTGATCAAGGTTATGTTGGCGTATCGGTTGAGCAATTTAACCGTAAATACGGTATTCCTGGTCATACACACGGTGATGAAGAAGAGCACGAAGAAGATGATCATGACGACGAAGAAGAGCATGAAGAAAGCGTTTATGCGGACTTAGAACAAACTCGTGTTCAAATATTAGGTGAATTTAACCTTGAAGGGCAGTGGATTAAAAAAATCAACTTCCGCAGTGGGTTCAGTGATTACCAACATTCGGAAATAGAAGAAGGTGCGGTAGGCACTTTATTTGAAAATGAAACTCAAGAATTGAAACTTGATGTTACTCAAAGCCTGTTATCTGGTTGGAATGGTGGTGTTAGCTTCCATTATAAAAACAGTGAAGTTGCTGCGCAGGGTGAAGAAGCATTTACACCGCCATCAGAAACTCAAACTTTTGCATTTTCAATTATGGAAGAGAAGCACTTTGGTGACGTATTACTTCAGTTTGGTGGACGTATCGAGCAAGTAGCACTGAACGCAAACAGTGTATTACTTCCAGAGCTAGAAACCATTTCTATGGATGAAGGCGAAGAAGAACACGACCATGATCACGACCACGAAGATGAATCTGGACTTACTCAAGTGTATTCAGTGGAAAGTGACTTTACGCCAATTAGCTTGTCAGCAGGATTAGTGTGGGATTTCATGCCTGGTTATAACATTGGTGTTTCTGTATCAAGCTCTGAACGTGCTCCGTCAGCGTCTGAGTTATTCTCATTTGGTGCGCATATTGGTACTGGAAGTTATGAAGTTGGGTCGTTCTTCGCATTACATGAAGAAGGCGATGAAACTCACATAGAATTATCAGATAACGATATTGGTCTTGAGACTGCTAATAACATAGACCTAACCTTTAGAAAAACTGAAGGCGATGTTGGTTTTGTGTTTAATGCATTCTACAACCAAGTAGATAATTATTATTACCAAACGTTTACTGGTTTGTATGCAGAAAGTGCACATGACCACGACCATGAAGAAGAAGAACATGATCACGAAGAAGAAGAGAGCGAAGAAGAAGTAACCTTACTTCCTATTTATCTTTTCCAAACGGATGACGTTGTTTTACATGGTTTTGAAGCACAAGTTGCTTGGCAGGTAACAGACACATTTAAAACAACCGTGACTTCAGATTACGTTAGAGCCAAATTAAAAGATGGCGGTAACTTACCTAGAACCTCTCCACTTAGATTCGGTCTGCAACTTGGTTATGAAAATGAACAGCTAAGTGCTCACTTTGATGTAACTAGCTACCAAGATCAA
>JAWUWS010000040.1:0-31326 GCA_034111705.1 Psychrosphaera sp. | reverse complement strand
TTTTTCAAAAGTTTTTACAAACTTCTAATCCGATTTAATGCTCAAACCACTAAACAAACTTGTTGTTTTAGATGTTTGGTGTCTCCCTGACAACGTGGAGCGCATTATAGGGATCTTTTTTACCTGCGCAAGATCTTTTTTTAAATTATTGTTTGATTGCTTTAATTATCTACACCTTGTTGGAAATTCCCCCGATAACACCTTAATTCGGTTATATAAAATACTTGTAATCATAAGTAGACGTACTAATATAGCCACACGCTTACTTCCGAGCGTGAATTTATATTTTTTAATTTTACTTTTTGAGAGTTTGATTTATGTCTTTTAATTCCTCTGTATTAATAACATCAGTAATTGTTGCTGTTGTGGGTGCTGTTCTTATTTCTGTTTTTAATATAGACGCAGGTTCTTGCGCTATAGTATTTGCAGTTGGTGCTGTTCTGGCTGGTTTAGTTTCTTCTTTCACAGGTAATTCTGGTGAAGGTAAAGCCGATACTACTACTTTATATGTAGGTAACTTACCTTACCGTGCCAATGAAGGTAGTGTAAGAGAGTTGTTTAGTGAATACGGTAAAGTATTCTCTGTTCGTTTATTACGTGACAAGCAAACAGGCAAACGCCGTGGTTTTGGTTTTGTTGAAATTGCTACAAGTGATAGCAAAAAGGTTATTGCTGAGTTAAATGATTTTGAATTTCAAGAGCGTGTATTAAAAGTACGTTTGGCAAATGATAAATAACATTTAATTTCATTAAAGGCTGCTTAATTGCAGCCTTTTTTTTGTCTGTATATCCCTTTATCAACATAATTCGCGTAAAATAGTGATTAACTCGTTTTTTAGGTTTCTTTATATATGCCAATCCGCTCTATTGATCCAGATAACTACCATTCTTTATTAAGCAATAAAATTGATTTAATAAAAGATCAATTTAAACAGTTTAATCTCACCGACATAGATACATTTGAATCGCCTAAACTAAATTACCGAATGCGTTGTGAGTTCAGAGTTTGGCATGATGGTGATGATCTATTCCATATTATGTTTGATCAACAAACTAAAGAGAAAATACGTATTGATCATTTTCCACCAGCAAGTTTATTAATAACTGAGCTGATGGATGATCTGTTAGCTGAATTACGTCCAAATGAAATTTTACGCAGAAAGCTATTTCAAATTGATTACTTGTCTACTCTATCAGGAGAAGTATTAGTTAGCTTGCTTTACCACAAGCCATTGGACGATGAATGGACTGCTGAATGTAAAGCGCTTAAAACAAGATTAGAAGCTAAGTACAAGATCAATATTGTAGGTCGAGCACGAAAAGTAAAAGTCGTACTTGATAAAGACTATGTTATTGAGCATTTAAATGTAGATGGTAAACAATACATATATAAGCAAGTAGAAAATAGCTTTACTCAACCTAATGCTAAAGTTTGCGAACAAATGCTAAGTTGGGCTAAAAATGCCATTCCTTATAAAGGAGACTTATTAGAGCTTTATTGTGGTAATGGTAACTTTTCATTAGCCTTGGCAGATAAGTTCGATAAAGTACTAGCCACCGAGATATCTAAACCGTCTGTTGCTTCTGCTCAGTATAATATTGAAGTAAATAATATCGATAACGTAAAAATCATCCGTATGTCTGCTGAAGAATTTACTGAAGCGATGGAAGGTAAACGTGAATTTACTCGACTTAAAGATATAGATTTAGCAAGCTATAACTGTGAAACCATTTTTGTTGATCCACCACGTGCTGGTCTTGACGACGATACAGTTAACATGGTGGCTAAATACAAACACATTATTTATATCTCATGTAATCCCAATACATTGTATGACAATTTAACGGTATTAACCAAAACCCATACTATTGAAAAATTTGCGGTATTTGATCAATTCCCTTATACCGATCATTTAGAGTGTGGTGTAGTGCTAACCAGAAAGAGTTAAT
The DNA here is from genome assembly GCA_034111705.1 of Psychrosphaera sp. Classification (GTDB taxonomy): domain Bacteria; phylum Pseudomonadota; class Gammaproteobacteria; order Enterobacterales; family Alteromonadaceae; genus Psychrosphaera. Next base: position 29,376 of record JAWUWS010000040.1, on the reverse strand, counting down.
TCCATACATCTTATTACAAACATCTAAACAAAAAGCCCAGTCACATTTACGTTCACTGGGCTTTTTACTATTTGATTTATACAGTAACAATAAACACTAATAAATTAAGATCGCTTAGTATGACGCAACGACTCTGAGCCTTTTGTTACATATCTAAGTTGCTGTACTACCTTCTCTGCAAGTTGTTCTCTTTTGCTTTTAGTTAAATCTAGCGCTTCTGCTCCGGCATTAAATACTAATGTCACTAATGCATCCGCTTCATAATATGCAGCTAAATGATTCGCTATGGTTTTCGCTTCTATATAATCCGACAATTCTTCAACAAAATGTTGTAACTCACGCTGTACGGCGAGACGAAATGCTTTGGATGTTCCTGAACGCTCTCGGAGTAAAAGTCTAAATTCATTGCCGTTAGTTTCTATAAATTCCATAAACGTCGCGACTGAGGTTCTAACAATACTCCCCCCCCCAGCTTCTATACGTGCACGAGCCTGACGCATTAATTGTCTTAGAGTTAAGCCAGCTTCATCAACTAAGGTTAACCCTAATGCATCCATGTCTTTAAAGTGACGATAAAAAGAGGTTGGAGCAATCCCAGCTTCTCTTGTTACTTCTCGTAGACTTAAATTTGCGTAACTTTGGTCAGCACTGAGTAGTCGAAAAGCAGCATCTATAATTGTTCGACGGGTTTGCTCTTTTTGTTCTGCTCTTGTTTTGTTGGTTGTACTCATAAATTCTCTACTTCGTTTTACAATTTAGCGAACACTTGTATTGTTAATTTAGTATAAAGGGTTGCTTTTATATTTATCATCTTTAAAATTCAGCGTACACATGTAAGCTAAAAATGAAATTATGACAAATAAACCACCTATTCTTTGGACTAATGTCCTCGTTTTTCTATCAAGCTTTTTGGTAGCAGCTATTGGCGTACCAACTTATGCTTACTTATACGGATTTGAAACCGTCCATTGGGTAGCAACAATTCTTACATTAGGTTACGCTGGTATGTCTATTACCGTAGGTTACCATCGCTTATGGGCACATAAAACCTTTGAAGCACACCCTGTCTTACAATTTATATTAGCATTAGGTGGTGCTTTCGCCTTACAAAACAGTGCATTGCATTGGTCTTCTGATCATAGAGTACATCACAAATTTGTTGATCAAAATGGTAAAGACCCATATTCGGCAAAAAAAGGATTCTGGTTTAGCCATATTGGTTGGATGTTAAGGGACTACCAAGGCGACACTTACTCTGATTACTCTAATGTAAGAGACTTACAAAAAAACAAAATCGTAATGTGGCAACACAAACATTATTTAGCCTTAACTATACTAATGAACTTTGGCGTTCCTTTATTATTGGGCGTGATATACAACGATATTTGGGGAATGTTATTAACCGTTGGAGTTTTACGCTTAGTACTTAGTCATCACTTTACATTCTTTATTAATTCTTTAGCTCACATTTGGGGCTCTCAACCTTATACAGATAAAAATACAGCTAGAGACAATGGTGCATTAGCATTCTTAACTTATGGTGAGGGCTACCATAATTACCATCATATTTTTGAAACTGACTATCGTAATGGCATTTTATGGTGGCAGTTTGATCCAAGTAAGTGGGTCATTAAAGCTTGTAGTTATGTTGGGTTAACTAAAAACCTCAGAAAAGTACCAGAAGCTAAAATTGTTGCAGCTAAACTTAAAATGCAGAAATTCAAAACTGAACACAAGCTATTAAAAAGACCAAACCATCAAGAGCTTATTGCCAAATTAGAAGATGAATACGAGCAATTAATAGAGCGTATTAAAGTATTTGGACAAGTCCAAAAAGAATACTTGCTGGCTAAGAAGCAAAAAGTGTCTGACTCTACGTTTGAAGATTTAAAAGAAAATTACAAACAATTAAAACAGCAAATATCTGAGCAGCAAAAACAATGGCAACAAACTATTATGCAGCTAGCTTAAAATATAGTTAACTAAAACACCTGATAATACAAAAAAGCGACCTTAAGTCGCTTTTTCAGTTTATAATAAGCTGTATATCATTAATAAAGCTTGGACTATTGAGTAAAAGTTTTTATGATTCATATTATCCACTAGCAGATAAGAGGCTTAATCGTGACAGCAAAAAGCAAATCAGCTCAAAAAGTAACACCTCATAAAGTACAATCTCAGAAAGTGCAATCCTCAACTAAATTTCAATACGATGTGATTGTTATAGGTACAGGCCCAGGTGGTGAAGGTGCCGCGATGAACCTGACTAAAGCTGGTAAAAAAGTTGCTGTAATAGAAAAACATAAAGAAGTTGGTGGTGGTTGTACACATTGGGGAACTATCCCTTCAAAAGCGCTGCGTCATTCTGTTAGTCGCCTCATCGAATACAATGCGAACCCTTTGTTTAACAGCTCAGAAAAATCTGAATCATTAACATTTGACAGTATTTTAAAACACACAACTAAAGTAATTAACGACCAAGTTAAATTGCGCAGTGGGTTTTATAATCGAAATGATGTGAATATTTACCATGGTTCAGCTTCATTTGTTGATGCAAATACTATAAAAGTTGTGTTACTTGACGGCTCAGTTGAACAATTAACTGCTGAAAAGTTTGTTATCGCTTCAGGCTCAAGACCATATCGTCCTGCTGACGTTGATTTCACTCACTCTCGTGTTTACGACTCAGATACTATTTTATCTCTTAAGCATGAACCTAAAAGTGTCATTATTTACGGAGCTGGTGTTATTGGTTGTGAATACGCATCCATATTTAGAGGTCTTGGTTGTAAAGTAGACTTAATTAATGGCCGTGACCGCCTGCTTTCTTTTATGGATGCAGAGATGACTGACTCATTAAGTTATCACTTTTGGAATAGCGGCATTGTTATTCGTCATAACGAAGAATTTGAAAAAATTGAAGGCACTGAAGACGGCGTTGTTTTAACATTAAAATCTGGTAAACGTATGAAAGCCGACTGCATCTTATTTGCTAATGGTCGTACGGGTAATACAGATTCATTAAACTTAGGAGCTGTAAACTTAAAAGCCAACTCAAGAGGCTCATTAGCCGTTGATTCTACTTATAAAACAGAAGCTGAGAATGTTTACGCTGTTGGTGATGTAATTGGTTACCCAAGCTTAGCTAGTGCGGCTTATGATCAAGGTCGTATTGCAGCTGATTATATGCTGGGCTTAACCACTGAGCGTAAATTAATTGAAGATATTCCAACTGGAATTTACACAATTCCAGAAATGTCTTCAGTAGGCAAAACAGAACAACAACTTACCGCAGCTAAAATACCTTATGAAGTTGGTAGAGCGTCATTTAAACACCTTGCGAGAGCGCAAATTGGTGGTAGCCCAATAGGAAGCTTAAAAATACTTTTCCGTTGTGACACTAAAGAAATTCTTGGTATACATTGCTTTGGTGAACGTTCAGCTGAGATTGTTCATATCGGCCAAGCCATCATGCAACAAAAAGGTGAAGCAAATACCATTGAGTATTTCATCCATACCACCTTTAACTACCCAACAATGGCAGAAGCCTACCGTGTTGCGGCGTTAAATGGGTTAAATCGTTTATTTTAAATCGGTTTTGTCCATAAAATTAAGATAAATAAAAACCGCAGTAAATAAATTACTGCGGTTTTTTTATTATCTCTTAAACTAGAAACGAGCAAAGCGCTATCAGACAGCTAACTCTTTATTTATGGAAAGCAGGACTATATTCCACTACTGATTCGAAAAATACGCCAGCATTTTCTGGTGTTACATCTGGTGTAATACCGTGCCCCAAGTTAAATACATGACCTGTTCCACTGTCACCATAATCAGATAATATTGTTTTCACTTCTTGACGAATACGATCTGGTGTTGCGTACAGCATTGAAGGATCCATGTTGCCTTGCAGGGCAACCTTATCACCAACTCGGCGTTTCGCTTCTGCAATATTGATAGTCCAATCTAAACCAAGTGCATCACATCCAGTTTCAGCCATCATTTCTAACCATTGACCACCATTTTTAGTAAATAGAGTCACAGGTACTTTACGGCCTTCATTTTCACGAGTTAATCCGTCGATAATTTTGCTCATGTAATTCAAAGAGAAATCTTTGTAGTCACGCGGAGTTAATACACCACCCCAAGTATCAAATATCATTACAGATTGAGCACCCGCTGCAATTTGCGCATTTAGGTAACTTGTTACTGACTCAGCGACTTTATCTAATAATTGATGCATAAGTTTTGGTTCTGAATACATCATACCTTTAATTTTAGAGAAAGTTTTTGTACTTCCACCTTCAACCATATAAGTAGCTAATGTCCACGGACTACCAGAAAAGCCAATTAATGGCACAGAACCATCCAATTCTTTACGAATAGTACGAACGGTATCCATTACATAACCCAGATCTAATTCTGGGTCTGGAATACCAATTTTATTTACATCCGCAGCACTACGAATTGGCGATTTAAAACGTGGGCCTTCGCCAGTTTCAAAATACAAACCTAAACCCATCGCATCTGGAATAGTTAAAATATCAGAAAATAGGATAGCCGCATCGATAGGGTAACGACGCAATGGTTGCATTGTCACTTCACAGGCTAGCTCTGGATTTTTCATCAAAGATACAAAGTCACCGGCAATGGCTCGTGTCGCTCGATACTCTGGAAGATAACGACCAGCTTGTCTCATCATCCATACTGGCGTACGGTCAACTGGTTGCTGTAATAATGCTTTTAAATATCGATCGTTTTTTAATACTGACATTGTTCTATCCTAAATTTTCAACGGCGAGATTTTAGCACCATAACGCCTTCGTCTCTATAGAAACAAATCATCTAAAAAGGTATTTGTTTATTCGAAATCAATTAATGGTTAAATGTTGCACAGCAGTTCAGCCTTTGTTATAAATATACCGCGCTCAAGAATAACCATAAAAAGCTTTAAGCTCACGCGCTAAAAAAATTCAACCACTCCTTTGAGTGGTTTTTTATTTTCTGACGTTTAACCTTTTTCAGATAAAACTACTTAGCTAGCTTCATCATTTTTTTTGTCTTGTCTATTAGCTGACCAGCTATCGATTGAATTGGAGCTGTTTTTGGCATGTTATCCAATGTAAACCAGTCAGCCGACAAAATTTCTTTTTCACAAAGAACAAATTCACCGGACTCATATTCCGCAGTAAAACCAACCATTAATGAGTGAGGAAACGGCCACGGCTGACTACTAAAGTATTTTAAATTTTTTACTTTTACACCAACTTCTTCAAACACTTCTCTGTGTACCGCTTGTTCTAGTGTTTCACCACTTTCAACAAATCCAGCCAAAATACTAAACTGACCCGGTTTATGGTGTGCACCTTGAGCTAATAAGATTTTATCTTTATTACGAATAGCAACAATAATACAAGGCGATATGCGCGGATAACACCTGTGGTTACAAGGCTTACAATGCGTTGCTAATTCCCAATCAATCAATGACATTTGCTCACCACACTGACCACAAAATTGGTGTGTTGTTAGAAACAGATCAACTTGGAATGCTCTGGCAACAAATTCAAACTGGTCAGGGTTATCAAACAATACCGTTCTAAAACCAAAAAACTCAGTCTCATGTTGCTTAAACTCGTTATCAGAGATTTGTAATAAGTAAACTATATCGCCTTCAAACACTCCAATTTCATGCACATGTTCAGGAGGCGTAAATGGCAAAGCTAAATCAGAAAACACACCACATGGGATCTTATTACTTGGATCTGGTAAATAAACTTTGTGATCAGCGATCACGCACCACCAGCCTTCTAATTCTGAATTGAAACTAATACTGTGTTGGATCATTGTTTATTCCTGTAAATGACATACAAACCTATAAAATAACTTGGTTGTTGACTGTTAATTTTTCAAACATGACATATATTTAGTGCATAATGTTTGAAAATGCATTGATCTTTTATGCAAGATCATTTGTTATAACCAAGTCGCAAATTATTTAGAAGGTATTCCCATGTTAACTCGTTTGGAACAAACACAACAGAAGTATGGTGGCTCAAATAAAATAATTGATTCGTGGTTAGCCGCCAGACAAGAATTGCTAGTTAAATATTGTAAATTAGCTGGCCTACCTCCTTTTGAAGAACGAGCCAATGTTCTCCCCGAAACTGAATTTGTAAACGACTTCTGTCAAATTTTAATAGATTACTTATCAGCCGGTCATTTCGAAATTTATAACGATATTGTAAAACAATGCAAAGAACACGGTTCTGAAAGTGCCACATTAGCGGACAACATTTATCCACAGATCACAGCAACCACAGATGACTTAGTTAGCTTCAATGATAAATACTCTTCCTTAGACACCAATTCAGATTTAGATGGATTTGATACTGACTTATCAGTAATAGGACAAATATTAGAAGCTCGATTAGAACTAGAAGATGAATTAATTCATATTTTGTACTCTACCTATAATTAGTTATGTAATAGGGAGTTAAATTAAACTGCATCCAACAAAAAAGGCGCTTAAAGCGCCTTTTCTTTATAAACAAACTATTAGCTAGTCAGCTTTAACGATATCCAGTAATTCAACTTCAAATATTAATGTTGAATACCCAGGCATTGAAGAACGGCCATTTTCTCCATAAGCTAAGTTATAAGGAATATAAAACTTATATTTAGAGCCTACAGTCATATGTTGTAAACCTTCAGTCCAACCAGGTATAACTTGGTTTAAACCAAATGTATTTGGTTTGCCACGCTCTACTGATGAGTCAAATACACTACCGTCGATAAACGTACCGTGATAATGCACAGTAACAGTATCCGTTGCTTTAGGCTTTTCACCTTCAGCAGCGGTTAATACTTCAAACTGTAAACCAGACTCTGTAACGGTAACGCCTTCTCTTTTCGCATTTTCAGCTAAGAATTTGTCGCCAACGTCTTTTGCAGCTGAAGACAATTCTTTTTGTTTGTCCATACGACGTTGCTTAACGTCAGCTTCAAGTGCAATCATTACCGTTTTGATTTCATCTTCAGTTAACTGAACCTTCTCAGCTAATGCGTCTTTAATTCCGCTTAGTAATTTTTCTTGATCTAATTCAATGCCAATTTCTGCATTTTTACTAAGGTTATCATTTAAGTAACGTCCCATGGACGCACCTAGCGCATAACTTTGTTTATCTAAATCTGTTTTTAATTCAACTGTTTTTTGCTCTGCGTTTCCGCATGCACTAATAAGGCTAATCGCAGCTGCTATAACCGAAAGCTTAATCGCTTTTCTCATTAGTTACTCCATAAGTTAATATAAGTTCCGCAGCAATTTTAATAAGAAACTTCTTTCATAAAAATCTAATGCTACAATTTTGGTTCCGAAGTAGCCTATACTAGCTAGTATCGTCCTAAAGAAAAACCTAAAAAACACGAATAAGGCAAATAGTTTGCATATTTTTATCCGTATAAGCACAACATTAATCATTACGACTTGGTTAATCGTAGGGTGTCAGCCTAAAACGTCTGAATCAGCAGCGCATTATGAACACTCTCAAAACGGTTCATTTGCTGCCAGTATTTCTAATTCAGGTCATTACGCTGTTATTTCATCCTTATACCATGGCGTTTCCTTGTGGGATTTAAAGACCAAGGGTCTAAAATACAATTGGTATCAAACACCAAAAGACCAAACATTTTCTTTATTTGATGACACCAACAAGAACGCGCAGGCTGATAACAACTTTGTATTTGCAACGGCAATTTCCAACGATGATAGTCATGCTGTGTTAGCCGATAAGAATAACTTTTCACTTTGGGATATCAAAACCGGTGAGAACCAAGGATATTGGCAAGTTAGACAATCTAAAGTGGTATATCGCAGTAAGACTATCAACGGCGCAAGCAAACAACTAAGTATTTATGATGTGGTAGATGATAAAAAATGCCTTAATCCATCAAAAGAAAAAAATGAGCATTGTATTGTTGTTGGGAATATAAGAGCCGTTGATGTGTCAAACCAAGGTAAACATATTCTTATTGGCAAAAGTAACGGCATTGTTGTACATATCAATATTACAACCGGACGACGTATTGAGTTTTTAGGTCATCAACAAGTGTTGTTAGACGACGAACAAAAACCATTTCACATAAACAATGCAATTAATAGTGTCGCGTTATCTCCTAACGGTTTATATGCATTATCCGGCTCTAGTGATCAATCTGCTTATTTATGGAATACAAAAACGGGACAAGTTATCCATAAATTCCAACATCATAACCGAGTTATTCAGGTGGCGTTAGACTCTCAGGCGAGATTTGCATTTACATCAGACAGTGGCGATCAAGCGAGTATTTGGGATCTGACAACAGGTAAAATGATATCGCAATTACAATACATTAATCGCCAAGAAGTATTCTCTTTTGCCAGGTTTAGCCACAATGGTCGTTATTTAGTAACTGGCGCACCAACAAGACAATTAACCTTATGGGATGTAAAAACAGGCAAACAAAGAAAACAATGGCTTGTTTCACCAAGAAAAAATAGTCGCCCAGCCAGCGCAGTAGTGTATAGTGCCGCGTTTATTAATAATGATAGCCAAATAATCAGTGAAAGTTCCTCTGGTATAAATGAAGTATGGAATATTAAGTAGATAGACAATAATGACTGAACAAAAAACAGAAAAGTTGCTTCAAAGATTAGAAGAGTTAGAACATAAACAAGCATTTCAAGATGATACTATTGAGCAGCTTCATCAAGAGATCGCGGCTTTAAACTTAATACAATCAACCTTTAAGCGTCAAATTGAATTATTAGCAGAAAAAGTTAAATCAACTTCAAGCTCTAATATGGCTGACGAGTCAGAAGAAACACCGCCTCCACATTATTAAACGCAATATTATTAATACACCACGTTACTAAACTAAGTAGTCGACAAGTATAACTAAGAGAAATAACATACGTTATTTCTCAGGTGTGAATACACCGATGACTTGTTCAAATTGGCGAGTAGCTCCTTGTACTGCGCCTTCTGGCTGCACCATTTGATGATGACAGCTAACACATTCTACTTTTTCTACATTGTTCTCTAAAAACAACACCATAGTATCCATAGAATCACATTTGGGGCAGGTAGCACCAGAAATAAATCGTCGTTTGTTTTTACTCACGTTTTCTCACCTATGTTCAAATGAACTTAGAAATAGTTTATGGGTGTATTTAACCAATTTTTACAATAAATTACACGCCTTATTCCTTGCGTTTATAGTTTGTGACGATACTATTCCGACTATAAATTTTATCCTTCAACTTAGTAAGTCATTTAATTCATGTTACAAATATCCCAGCTCAATTTACAACTCGGTAATAAAGTTCTTTTTACTGGTGCAAACGCAACCATTTATCCGGGGCACAAAATAGGGATCATTGGTGCAAACGGTTGTGGTAAATCCACATTATTTAATGTTATCCGTGGCGAATTAGGTACAGATAATGGCGATGTGAGTTACCCTAAAAATTGGCAACTTGCGTGGGTAAAACAAGAAACCCCAAATGTAGATACTTCAGCGATTGAATACGTTGTTGACGGTGACATTACATATCGTCAACTACAAGCCCAATTAAAAACAGCGGAAGAAAACAACGACGGCACTAAAATTGGTCATTTGCATCACGAATTAGAAAACATTAATGCCTATACAATTAAATCTAGAGCGGGTGAGTTACTGAACGGTTTAGGGTTTGATGCCGAAGCACAACAAAAACCAGTTAAGAGTTTCTCTGGTGGTTGGCGAATGCGCCTTAACCTAGCGCAAGCCCTAATGATTGATAGTGACTGCTTACTTCTTGACGAGCCAACTAACCATTTAGATTTAGACGCTGTTATCTGGTTAGAAAAATGGTTAAAACGTTATACTGGCACGATATTATTAATTTCTCACGACAGAGACTTTATTGATAATATTTGCCAAGGGATTTTACACGTTGAACAGCAGTCACTTAACAGTTATACCGGCAATTACTCTAACTTTGAAAAGCAACGTGCTGAGACGTTATCACAGCAGCAAGCCACATTTGAAAAGCAACAAGTTGAAATAAAACACATACAATCGTTTATCGACCGCTTTAAAGCACAAGCGACTAAAGCAAAACAAGCACAAAGCCGTATTAAAATGTTAGAGCGAATGGAAGTTATCGCACCTGCGCATACAGATTCACAATTTCATTTTGAATTTCCAGCAGCAAAGCAACTACCTAATCCAATTATGAAAATGGAAAAAGTAAGTGCTGGCTATGGTCATAATACAATACTCAGTAATATCCATTTAAATTTAGTACCAGGTAGCCGTATTGGTCTATTAGGTAGAAACGGAGCTGGTAAATCTACCTTTATAAAAACCATCGCGTTATCTCAACCACCGTTAACTGGTGAGCTAGAACATTCAAAACATCTTAAGCTTGGGTATTTTTCTCAGCATCAATTAGACCGGTTACGCCAAGGTCATACGCCTGTTCAACACATCACTATGTTAAATCCAGCAATGACAGAGCAAGAAGCGAGAAACTATTTGGGTGGTTTTGGTTTTAATGGCGACCAAGCATTAGACAGTATTGATAGTTTTTCTGGTGGCGAAAAAGCACGCTTGGTATTAGCGCTTATTGTATTTGAAAAACCTAACTTGTTATTACTCGACGAACCAACTAACCATTTAGATATTGAAATGCGTCAAGCGTTAACCATTGCATTACAAGGCTTTGAAGGTGCAATGATATTAATTTCGCACGACCGACATTTACTAAAATCCAGCTGTGACGAACTTTATCTAGTCGATAACGGTGCGGTACAACCGTTTGATGGCGACCTTGATGATTATCACGCGTGGTTATTAACCGAGAATCAAAAGGAAGTGGCTGCTAATAAAAGCACTGACGATAAAGAGAACTCAGCGGCAACTAAAAAAGAACAAAAACGTCTTGATGCAGAGTTAAGAAAAAAAATCTCACCACTGAAAAAACAAACCGACAAATTAGAAAAACAACAAGAAAAGCACGAAACCCGCCTTCAACAAATAGAAGAGTTAATGGCTGACACTGAGCTGTACAGCGAGCAAAACAAAATACAGTTGAATACGCTATTAACAGAGCAAGCTAGTATTAAATCTGAATTAGAAACTATTGAGCTTGAATGGTTTGAACTTGAAGAGCAAATAGAAGTAATGCGCGAAGAGTTTTCCCTCAACTAAAAGTTAAACGTTAAACGTTAATAATTAAACGCTACGAGCAAAAAAATAAAACAAGGATTTACACCATAGGTGTAAATCCTGTTAATTCTTCCATCTTATTTAACCAACTCTGAATTGCTGGGTATTTGGTTAAATCAAAGCCGCCATCTTCAGCAACGTGCGTGTAAGCATATAAGCACACATCTGCGGTGGTAGCTTGAGAGCCAGTTAAAAAAGGGTTGTGTTGTAAAACTACCTCCATGGCTTTTAATGCTTTATGCCCACCAACTTGTTTTGATAAATACTCATGCTTTTTATCTTCTGGTAACCCTAGGTACTTATTAATAAAACGAGCAACGGCAATAAAAGGCTCGTGACTGTACTGCTCAAAAAACTGCCATTGTTGTACTTTTGCTAATTCGTATGGTGTTGATGGTAAATAATCTGTATTCGCCGCTAAGTAATTAACTATTGCATTAGACTCTGACAAGCAACGGCCATCATCTAATTCTAATAACGGAATTTTACCCAGCGGGTTTTTAGTTAAAAACTCAGAATCGTTTGTATCACCCGCAAGAATATCAACATCTATCCATTGATACTCAATTCCCAACAAATCACACATTAACTGTACTTTATAACAATTACCTGATTGTCTATCGCCATATATTTTCACTTGTGACCTCTGAATTCTTTATTATCTGACTATGAAAACAATTACAGTATTTTCTCTTTTTCTCTTTTTCTCTTTTTCTCTTTTTCTCTTTTTGGCAATTTAGCCTGCAGCTTTATTAAGTAAAGGCCTACCTTTGCTCAATATATCAACAAACCTATATATTTATAGGACTCTCAAAAAAAGTAACGCATGAATAAAATTAATTTAATGTCCGCCTATGAAACGTTGAGTAAAGTTGAATACATTACGAAACTACATAACTCTAAACCAAGCTATTCTTGTAATGTAGTCCAATCAGTTGTTTTCTAAACTTAAAAATCAATACATAATTGTGCATAAATGTGTACAAAATGCAGAGTTAGCTATGGAAAATATGCTATTTAATTAAACTTCATTGTGATAAGTTTTGTAACTTGTTAGTAACAAGCTAACAATAACAATAACAATAAACACATGACGTGATTTATAAACAATTGGAACGAAACATGAACAAGAAAATGTTTACACTCTCTGCGATACAAGCAGTTTTAGTACTCTCACTAGCAGGTTGTGATGATGATGCTCCTAAAGATATCGAACCAACAGCTGAAAATGTAGTCATTAATAGCGCAAAACAATGGGTTCCAGTTACTGGTACTTTATTAGGCGAAGACCTTGATGGCGATGCTTTAACTTATAGCTTTACAGAAGATGGAGCTACAATAGCCAGTTCAAATGGTATATATACTTTCAGCCACGGTTTATTGACTCTTTCTGGAGATCAATTTTCCTACATATCTACTACTGGTGAAGCAACATCGATAGATTACACTGTCACTGCAAATGATAAAACAGCCTCTGCTGTTATAGATATCACAGAAGTTGCAACAGACCCTTTAGCTGTACAGCAATGGCACTTACGTAACACCGGCCAAAAAGCATACTCACTTAGTGACGAAATGAAGCAAGGGCTTATAGACTTAACAGTAGGTTATGGCAACGGTACTGAAGAAGAACAAACAGCATATTATGATACCCTTTTTGCTGAGTTGGAATTAAGCGAGCTTGTTGCTGGCGAAGATATGAATGTAACAGCTGCGTACGCTTTAGGTGTAACCGGTGAAGGTGTTACTGCAGTTGTTGTAGACTCTGGCCTTGAAATAAACCATGAAGATTTAACTGATAATGTTGTACCAAATCGTTCATTAAACTTAATTGACGGTTCTACTCAAGTAACAGATCCTACAAGCACAGATAATGACGGTGATCACGGTACGAGTGTTGCTGGTTTAATTGCAGCAAAAGGCTGGAATGATATTGGTACACGTGGTGTTGCACCAGATACTGGTTTAATAGGTATGAATTACCTTTCAGGCGAAACTAACATTGAACAAGAAGAGCTATTAGTTCATGGTTTCCCAGGCAGTGGTATTTCTGAAAGTGAAGAAATTTCAGCGTTCAACCGCAGTTACGGTATCACTTTCCCTACTTATATCGGTTACTCAGTTTTAGATGAAACAATTGAATCTTACCCTAATCTTTATCTTAGAAGTGGGAAAGGTGCTTTGAATGTCAAGTCCAGTGGGAATAGCTTTGGCGGCGGCAGTAGCGAAGGTTCTCTTTGTGAAGATAATGGAGCAAATGACTTAGGGTTAACCTGTTACAATGGCGCATTTGAGCCAAGTCAGGCACATCCTTATTACATGAGTATTGCTGCAGTAAACGCAAATGGCACACACACTAGCTATTCTACAGCGGGTGCAAATGTAATGGTTTCAGCCCCATCTGGTGAGTACGGACGCTATTCTCCTGCAATGGTAACAACTGATCAAATGACTTGTATCAATGGTTATTCTGGATTTAATGGTTCTACAATAGCGGCTTGGTCTGCTGCATATGGTGAAGAATTTACTGCTAGTCAGTTCCCATTCAATTACCCAGGGCATGAAGACAACGCTAGCTGCAATTATACATCTACATTTAATGGGACTTCATCAGCAGCTCCGAACGCTTCAGGTGTTGTATCTCTTATTTTATCAGCAAATACTGATTTAACTTGGCGTGATGTTCGTCACATTTTAGCAGCAACAAGTACTAAAAATGACGCAGAGGACGAAGCTGTTGAATTAACAATTGGAGATGGTTCATTTGTAGCACACCAAGGTTGGGTAGAGAATGCTGCTGGTTATAACTTCAACAATTTATATGGTTTTGGCCGTGTTGATGCAGGCGCTGCTGTAGAAATGGCGAAAAGCTATGCTGTGGATTTAGGCGAGCAAACTATTACAGATTGGCAAGGTATGGGTTCTGTTATTGATGGAGAGACAGCTCTTAGCTTAGATATTCCAGATAATGATGCGACAGGCCTAGTACAAACAATCGAAGTAACTGATGAGCTTACTATTGAAGGAATGCAGTTTAAATTTGATATTAGTAATGTAGATATGGGATTTGGCTTAGCTGACGGAACACAAACATCTGCGGGTAATGACTTAGCAATTGAAGTTACTTCTCCAGCGGGGACCAAAAGTGTACTTCTTTCATCAAAACAAGCTTTATTCTACCCAGCGTATTCATTTACTGAAGGTTGGCATGTAGGCTACGTCTTAAAAGAAGCTGTTTTCCTTTCGAATGCATTTTATGGCGAAAGCGCTCAAGGTACTTGGTCTATACGCCTTCTAGATGCCGGTGAAACAAACATCACTCTTTCTGATGGTGGAGCTAATGGTCTTGCTGTAACGGGCATAAGTAATAATGCCTCAGATAGTGTTTTAGAAGGCATTTCTCTAAGAACATTTGGTCACTAATCAAAAAAGAATAAGGATAATAATATGAAATTTAATAAAATAGTGACAATAGCGACAGCTCTTTGTCTATCTGGCCTTGCACAAGCAAGCATTATTGATAAAACATTAATAACACCAACTTTAGAGACAAAAAAAATCTCAACAGTTAATAATACATCAGCTGAGTTTAGCACTTATAAAGTAGAGCCATTAATGGCGACTGTACCTTCTGCAATTGCATCTGCAGACAGTGTTGTTGTTTCTAAGGGAACGATGTCTATTGTAAATATAGATGCAGCTTCAGTTTCAGATGTTGTTGGTAAAGGTTCAATTGTAAGACATACACTTACAAACGAATTAACCACACTTACAGGTAACGTAACTGTATTACTAAATAACGGCGTAAGTGCTGATGAATTAGCAACTGCCGCAGGAATGGAAGTTGTTTCAGTATTCTCTAGAACTAACATTGCAATTTTAAAAGTTTCAGAAGGTAAAGACCTTGTTGAAGCATATAAAAATCTGCAAGCGTCTGGTTTAGCTGCTGAAAGTAAAATTGAAGTGACTAGTACTATCTATTCAGCTCAGTAAACTTAATGTAGTTTCATAAGTAAATATTATTTATGAAACACAATAAAATCCTCTAAAATTGACTAGGGTAAACTTAGTTGGTCTTAGGGGGTTTTTTATTTCACCGTATACAAATTAATGTAAAACCTACCGTGAATATAAACGCCCCTTAGTTTAATCCCACAAAACATTAATTACTGCAATAAATTTACCTAGTACCTTGCTTCTGAATTCTTTATCATCTCACTATGAACACAATTACCGTATCTTCTTTTTGGCAATTTAGCCTAACGCTTTATAAAAACCAATTGCTGGAATCAACACTCATTGAGTTTCAAAATAAAGTTAATGGCAATGTTAATTTGGCTTTGTTGTGCGCCATGTTAAACCAACATAAATTATTTTTAACTCAATACCAATTACATGCACTTCATCAAAGTGTGACTGATTTTTCAAAAAAATTCACTCAGCCTTTAAGAACACTTCGCCAAACCTATAAAAGCAATAAAGGTAAGATTAATGAATACTCACAACTAAGACAGAGCTTATTAGATGCAGAATTGTTATTTGAACAACAAGAACAAGAGATATTAGTGACAGAGTTAACACAGATTATCTCTCACCATGTGCTTATTTACACCTCTAATTCCGACAATTTAGCTTTGTATGAGAAGTTAATTATTGATAACTTCTCTAATAAAAATACTCAAGAGCTAAACCTAACCACCAAATTAACTGATCTAAATCAATATTTATCTTAATCACCTTCCTGCTATTTAAAAGCTTTGATCTGGATCATACCCTCTAAAAATTCGACAACTAAACTAACTCTATCAATTTTAAATCGCTGCTAATTAGCTAGCGCGGTTGTAGAAACAAAAGAATAAACCAAAAAACAAACAATACATTGTAAGGGGAAGATTATGTTTAGAGACTTTTTTAGCGATCCGGTTTTATATATGAGCTTTGGAATTTTAAGCTTAACTGTTCTATTAGGCTTTTTTTACACTTGGTATTTCATCTCTCATGTTATCAATGCTCAAAGTGAGGATGAAAACAAAACCGATAAATAATAACTACATATAAGTTAAGATTTATTTCACCAACCTTTAAGCTAAATTAAATAGCGAAGAGCACACTTAAAGTGTGCTTGTTTTTTTACAGAGAATCACTATTTTCAGTTGTTAAATCTGCGTCCCCTAATTACCTTCATTGAATTATTTCTTTAATTTATTTACCAATAACTAAGTTAATACTTAAGTGATAAATTTAATCTTACAAAACAATTTACAGTCAAAAAGATACAATGTATCATCACATAACTTTTTAAGAATAGATTACATATAACTAAACCATGTCTACCTTGTTGATGACCACAATCAGATTTATCTTAATCAGCGTTTTACTAAACGCTGCAATAGTGAAATCTGAGCATCAATTAAGTCATATTGCCCAAAGTCATACTCTTGAACAATGTGATGTATGCTCACATCCATCTGATATTGATGACATAATAACCCCCACCTTTTACTCTTTTTTAGAATTCACTGATAATAATCAAGTCTTATTAAACGCCTTTGCTGTTGCTAAACAGACCAAAGTAAAAATTCTCCATGCACGTGCTCCGCCCATTTTCGCTTGATTTTTAATTTTACAAAAGGTCACTTTTGATCTGAGTACATTGTCTTTATGCTTGTCCATAAAGCTCAAGTACAAATTTATTTTCGTAAACAGTCTCTATTAAAAATTAACGTTTTAGGCGAATATCATGTTAAAACAAATTAGCGTTTTTTTAGCGCTTTTCATTGTACTTCCAGCTTATGCCAATCAGTCTGTAACTGGTGTGGTATATGAAAAAAACAAACACTCAAAACAAGTTCCAATCGCAAACGCTAGAGTAGAAATTCACGGCCATAATCATGCCGAATCTACCGACACTAACGGTCGTTTTATTATCGAGTTAGAATCTGACAAGTCAGGTACAAACCGTAAAACTGAATTGCATGTCAGTGCTAAAGGTTATCAGCACCGAAATATTTTATTAACAAGCTCTGTAGATGACAGCAAACTAATACAAATTGAAATGACATCAAGCGTGATGGAGCAAATTGATGTGTATGCATCACCTTTACATTCTTCTACTATTGAATCGGCATCTGCCATCTCTGTTATTGCAGATGAAGAACTACGTAACAAACATTCATCAACCTTAGGTGACACGTTAAAATCTGAATTAGGTGTGCATTCAAGCTACTTTGGTCCTGTAAGCTCAAGTCCAATCATTCGTGGTTTAGATGGCCCAAGAATAATGATCACTCAAAATGGTTTAGACGTATCTGACGCATCTCGTGTTGGCCCTGATCATGTTGTTTCAACTGAAACATCTACCGTAAAACAAATTGAAATATTACGCGGCCCTGCAACCTTATTATTTGGTAATGGTGCAATTGGCGGAGTTATAAATGTTGTTGATAATCGAGTTCCAAACAGCACAGATTTTGAAGCAGATTATCAACTTTCACACAATACTGTAGCCAATGAAAATGAACTCAGCGTTAACCTAACCACTGGGGTTGATAACATTGCTTTTCATTTTGATGCGTTCACTCGCACCAGTGACGACTATGAAATACCAGAAGAAGCAGAATCAGAAGAACTGCACGAAGAAGAAGGCCACGACGAACACGAAGAAGAATTTAACGGGACATTAGAAAACAGCTCAGCAGATGCTGACGGGTTTAACATAGGTACTAGCTATTTATTCGACACTGGTTTTGTCGGTATCTCTTTTGGGCAGCTTAATCGTTTGTATGGCATTGTTGGTCATACTCATGAAGAAGAGGAAGAAGATCATGATGAGGAAGAAGAAGAGCACGAAGAGGAAATTGTACAAGGTGACTTAGATCAAAGCAGAATTCAAATATTAAGTGAGTTTGAATTTGACCATTCATTTATAACTGGTTTACAAACTAAATTCGGCTTTACTGATTACCAACATGCTGAATTAGAAAATGGTGAAGTTAGCACTCAATTCTTTAATAAAACAACACAATTAAAATCTGATTTAATTTTTGCTGAACTTGCTGGCTGGCATGGTGCGTTATCTTTTGAATATAAGCACTCTGACTTTTCTGCAAACGGTGAAGAAGCATTCACACCAGCATCTATTACTGAAAATACCTCAGTGGCATTATTGGAAGAAAGACATATAGGCTCGGTTTTACTGCAACTAGGCGCGCGAGTAGAGTCAATCACATTAGACTCAGAAGAAGTAGACCAAAGCTTTGATTTTAGCCCTGTTAGTTTATCAAGCGGTATAGTTTGGGACTTTACACCAGGTTATAACCTTGGTATTTCTTTAAGCCGTTCTGAACGTGCACCAAGTGCTAGTGAACTCCTTTCTTTAGGTGCTCATATTGGTACAAGTAGTTACGAAGTTGGCTCTATTTATGAAATTGAATTTGATGAAGAAGATCAACATAACGAACTTGTATTATCAACCCAACCTGTTGAACTAGAAACGGCAAACAATGCAGAATTCACCTTACGTAAATTTAACGGTGACTTTGGCTTCATTGTAAATGTCTTCTACAACACTATAGACAACTTTTATTATCAACAAAATACCGGCCTGTTATCTTCTGATATTTTAGAGCACGAAGAAGAGGAAGCTCATGAGGAGGAGGAAGAGCACGAACATGAAGACAGCGATTTGCCTGTATATATTACACAAACAGACGATGCTAAGTTTTACGGAATAGAAAGCCAATTCAAATGGCAGGTAACACCAGAATTTAAACTTGTATTACAAGCTGACAGTATTGTAGGTAAATTAAACAGCGGTGAATACTTACCTCGTATTCCACCAAACAGAATAGGGTTTACTGTTAATTATCAGGCTGATAATTGGGATATTGGTTTAAACAACATGTTCTATGCCACTCAAAATAAATTGGCATCACTGGAAACTAAAACCCATTCATACAATATGACAAACATAGACATGGCGTATTACTTCCAACTTGGTCAACAAGACATGACTGTTTTCGCCAACATCGATAACTTATTTGATGTTGCAGCTCGTGTTCATAGCTCATACGTAAAAGATGTAACTTTGTTACCAGGAAGAGGCCTTCACTTTGGTGTTAGAGGAAAATTCTAAGCTAGTCATTATTGACTAAAACTAACATAAATCTATAACGATAAGAAATACATAAGCAAAGCCAATGATTTATCATTGGCTTTGCTTGTTTATAACTCGAAAATATAAGAATAAGATTCATAAGCTAACAACTCGTTCGTAAAATATATCAAGTCCTTTATTTAACACAGAGTAACACTCTTCATTTTGCACTATATACTCTACATCAGAATTATCTTCGATTATTGATTTTGAGCTTACAGCCAGCTCAGTACCAAGCAAAGGTATCGAAACAAAAGCACTTTCAATAATATTACCGGACATGGTGGTTAACACTTCTTTTAGGGCCTTTAGGGCATGGTGTGATCTTGGTGAGGTGTTAATTAACATAATAGGCATATCAACAAATTCACAGCTACTGACTAACCAATCTAAAACATTCTTCATTGGCGCACTAATACCGTGTGCATATTCAGGGCTAGAGATAATTAAGCCAGAACATTCACTAAGCGCTAATTTGATATTTTCTAATGCAGGAATAAATTCACCTTCTCTGTCTGGATTAAACAAAGGTAACTGGCTGATATCAACAATAGATACATCTATATGCTCTAGTGACATTTCTACTAACGTATTTAATGCTGCAGAATTATAAGAGACTTTCCTAAGGCTGCCAGAAATAGCAACAAATTTAACTTTTTTCATTTTTTTAATTATTCCAATAAAATGAAGGCGCTTTCAACTTAAATTATTTTACCCTATTGTTTTTTTAGTAATAGAGGAACAAAAAAGCCAATGGCTACAGCCATTGGCTTTAATAAAAGTAAAATCGATAGATGAAATCAAATGACTGATCTCATCCACTAACTAAGTTCATCACTTAAAACGATGTTCTGCGTATTGCTCTTCTTAACAGCATTAACATGATTAATAAGCTTTGTAAGTATATCCCTAAGCTTAATCCTAAGAAGCCTTCATCTTCTTTCTTAGGTTCAACTTCAATAGTCACTGTAGCGCTTGATTCTTGACCTAAATCGTCGGCAACAGAGTAAGTAAATTGATCACTACCTGTAAATCCACTATCCGGCGTATACTCAATAGCTCCGTTATTTACTACAGCTTCACCGTTTTCAGGCTGGCTTTCAATCGTTAATGAACTTTGAGTTAATTCAGTCGCAGCTAAAAATAACTCAATACTTTGGCTTATATCATTAACACTTGTGGTTAATATGCCATTTTCTGTCAGAACAGTATCATTATCTAATATAGTTATTGTAACTGACTTACCTTGCACAACTTCAGCGGTATCATCTTGAGTAAATCCAGCTTCAACATCAACATTCAATGTAATGGAACCTAGTTCACCACTTTGAGCAAATAGTTCGTCACCACTACTCACTTGGCTTACACCATCACCATCAAACCAGTGAGTATAACCTTGAGTCCCTGTACTATTTTCCATACCTACAGAGTAATAGTTTGGCTGTTCAGGGATATCTATATACCTAAACCATTTATTGTCACTGTCAGTTTGCAAAATAAGCTGAAAAGTAAACTCAATATCAGCATTAGATATACCTAAAGTCTCAGGTGTTACATCACTATCTGTATACAGCTTTGCTTTATTCCACTGTATAACAAGATACTGAATTCCATCTTGCTCATAACTAGCCACAAACATTTCACCACCACCTGTGTCACCGGATAGATTAGGGTTGATTAAATCAAAATCTGACCAAAATGGCGCAATGATGTTATCTGGCGTATCTTCATTTGGGAAAGCTAAATTATAATATAGCGCACTTTCATCCGCTATATCATCACCAGCGACAACAAAGCCATTTTCACTAATGTAAAACAAGTCGTAGTCTTGTCCAAAGTGTTCAAAATCAAAATAGATACCAAACAATACTTCGTCACAACCGTCTAAATCGCTAGACTCAATATCACACTCTATTGCTTCAATGCCTTCATCTTCTAAATTCACATTAATAGGCGCACTTTCTATTGAAATACCACCAGCCGTTGTACCGGTACTGACACTAGCTGCAACCGTAATATCTTGTTCTAACTCAGTTGTTACTTCGTGACTATCGCCACCGGTAACGGTCAACGAATTATCTACAAAAGTAGAATCTCCAGTAAGTGTAAAGCCTAACTCAATAGCTTCAGCTCCAGATATGTTATTAGAAACTAAAGTGACGCTCTGTGTTGTGCCGTTATCTGTTGTAGACAATTGTAATAGCTCGGTCGTGTTGGTCTGATTACTGATTGCAACTGCTTGATTAATAATTTCACCTGCACTATTAGTCCACTGTACACGACCAAAATACCAGTCCTCTTCTAATGATAACGGAGCATTAATATTTAATGTAAACGTATCACTTTTATTGATACTAGATAGCGTTAACTCAGACGGAGATATACTCCCAGTTACATTTTCGTTATCAAAGGTAACATTGGCGTTCCATGTACTACTAGTATCTGCCAAGGTAGTTAATTGATTACTTACCGAGCAGTCTGGTGTACAAGGTTGAGCGACCATGTTTGGTGTGACTGCATAAGTAGTTGCTTGTAATGCATTTAATATATTAAGTCTACCAGCACCTGTTTCAAATGCCGTTGCATCACGTTCACCTGTGCTATTTTTTGATACGGCATCAGCGCTATTAACTAAAATACTTTTAATTTGTAACGGAGTTAACTCTGGCGCGTATTGTTTTAACAATGCAGCAGCACCTGCAACCGTAGGGCTTGCCATACTTGTGCCACTAAGTCTTGTGTACTCTAAACCTTCTGATGACTCGTCTTCTGCCGATGTAGCAGATAATATTGCAATCCCTGGAGCCGCTAAATCAGGCTTAATAAAGCTATCATCTCCATTTGGTCCTAATGAAGAAAAGTCTGCTACCCAATCCTGTGAAGCCGAATCTACAGTGATCTCAAGAATAGAGCCTATGGTTACAGCTGTATCAGATAAATCGGTTATTGTTTCAACGAGTAATTCGCCATCCGTTGGACTCACTAACACAGACGGTAATGTAGAGTCATCCATCAACATGGTGACGTTGGAGCCTGCTTCGTTGTTGATCACGACCATTGCTATTGCGCCCGCATCTTGCGCTAATTCAGCTTTACTTGCGAATGTACAAGTACCTCGAGTTACAACGATTATATATCCCATTAACGAGTCTGCATCCCATGCATCACAACCTAATGAGTTAGTACTTGGTGCTAGTGAAATGTTTGCCGTTATGTCAGTACTAATAACACTATTACTGCCTTCTTGTCCGTGAATAGTTTGACTGTCAAAGGTAATAGGTAATGCACTTGAAAGGCCAGTGCTTGTTGCACCTACAGTAATACCAGCCTCTATACAGCCTGGGCAAGAAATTGAAGCGCTCCCTTCACTACCTTCATTACCTGCCGCACTTACGATGATCACACCAGAAGCTTCCAACTCTTCATACAAATCTTTATATAAACTTGAAACAGGATCAGCACCACTGCTACTGCCCCATGAATTGTTGATGACATCAGCACCGTCTGCCACAGCATCGTTCATTGCAGCCAACAATTCTATATCTGTTCCTTCCCCATCTTGTCCCCACAATGCTTTATACGCCATAATATAAGCACCTGGTGCTACTCCAGAGAAGCTTTCACCACTTTCCGTATCTGTAACTATACGACCTGCAGCAATTCCCGCAACGTGAGTGCCATGACCCGATAAAGCTAAAGGGCTGTCATATTCACCGCTATCGGATAAATCAATAAAACTTGGTAGATAATGACGCGCTACAATAATTTTGTTATTACAAAAGCTAACGTCTACGTCTCGACAATAATCATCACTTTCTAACTCTAATGCCGATGGCGCTGTCATGCCTGTATCATCAAACATAATGTGATCATTGATGATCCCAGAATCAATAATGGCAATTCTCATACTTTTACCAGCATTAATTTCTTCATCAATACTTGCATCGTCAGCTAAAAGCACCCACGATTCTGAAGCTTTAATAATCGGCAATGAATTTGATAACTTTGTTTTATAACGCTGTACTGGATATACCGCTTTTACGTTATCCATTTTTTTGATGTCTGTTATTGCTAAATCTGTAGAAATAGCCATACCGTTTAGCAACGAGTCATACTCTCGCATCATTTTGGCATTTGAATTTTTTGTTTTCAAAGTGGAGATAAAACTATTACGTTTTTGCGCTAGTAGTTGTTTGTGTGATGTTAGTGTTTTTTCAGTTGTTGAGCTACTTATGGAGGTATGTTTGTTTTTCTTAGAGGACGACAACAACCTTGATTTTGTTATTAACGCATCGTCATTAAATTGAACGATGTATTCTTTATTAGGCGCTTTAATCAAAGAGTTGCTAGAAGCTTTTCTAACCCCCTTTTCAACGTTTTGATTTAGGCTATTGCGACTTACAGATTTAACTGTAGGTTGTGTGTCGGATAGTTGAGTATTTGTGCTTCCTGCAAAACTGGTTGCGCTGTATGTAAACGTAAAAAGAAATGAGATGACAGTGATTAACGTTCTCATAATTGTCCCTAAATTAATAAATTAGCTTACTCTAGCAAATTCACGACAGAAAAAACAATAAGATAAATAGCCTAAATTACAAGCAACAAAGTCAAAAACCAATAGAATGCGTTGGTTTATTTACAGTACCTTACCTTCCAATAAATTACCTATCTATAAAAGGATATGGCGTAAATGTAGCTGAGTCATAGATAGCCCACAAATGTATTACCGCACCAAACACAGCTGGGAAGATTAAAAACCATAATGCATAGCTTACCGAGACTAGTACAAAAATAAATAACGCTGGTAAAATCTTGCCTTGGATGAGCTGACCTAAGCCAGGAAAAAAAACATTACACAATGCCGCTAATACATTACCTGCTGAACCTTGTCCCGCCATTATTATCTCCCGTTATAAATTCATAATATTATTATTTTACTTTTATAGCTCAATCACAATGCAGCTAAACTGTCGCTATAATTGGCAATTTAACCGTTGCCGTTAAACCACCGCCATCTCTATTTTTTAAAATAACATGACCATGGTGACCGTCTATTATCTTTTTAATAATCGCTAATCCTAATCCGCTCCCTTCTCCTCCTCGGGCGATATCACCCTGATAAAAAGGTTCAAACAGCTTAGATATGTCATCTTCGTTAATGCCAGGACCTCTATCTGATATGGAAACATAAATCATATTATTTTCCCTATCAATTCCAGTTTCTACATCTACTGTATCATTTGAGTATCTCAGTGCATTCTCCAATAAGTTAGTGAACACTCGCTTAATTGCAATAGGTCTTACCACTTGATTCCCTATACTATGGTCAAACTCTAATTCAAACTCTCTTTGTTTATTTTGTCGCTCAGAGTCAACCACGCTATTAATTAATGAGTTTAAGTTTATCGACTCAAGCGCCTCTTCTTTATGGTGACGAATAAAAGCAATAAACTGATCTATGATGATATTCATATCTTCAATATCGTTGACGATTCCATCTTTCAAATAATCTTCATCTGGTCCCATCATTTCTGTGGCAAGACGGATACGCGTCAATGGAGTTCGTAAATCATGAGAAACCCCAGCCATTAGCAAATTTCTATCTTTTTCAAGTTGTTTAATTCCCGCCGACATTTGATTAAAGGCGCGTGTCACTGCAACAATTTCAGTTGACCCTCTCTCTTCCAATTGCTCTGGGAAATCACCTCGGCCAACTTCTTTCGCCGCACTCTGCAAAGCTTTAAGTGGTCGATTTAATTGGCGAGCAAATGCCCATCCACCAGCCACACTTAAAATGCCTATTGCGATTAGATAAATAGTAAAAGGAGAAAAATTTTGTTCCTTAAATCCATCTAAAGGTAATCGCACCCAATAATTTGGTGCTTGAGGAGGTTTTACCCAAAAAAAGTAATTGTCGCCTTGTGATATACGAACTTCGGTTTTGCCGCCCAACTGTTTAGACATTTGAGTAGAAAAATAGGGGTATAAATTCGCTTGCGACAAGCCATTTATTTCTGCATCGGCATTGGTAAACACTTCAATTTCTGTAGCCTGAATAAACTCAGTTGACAGTTCTCTTGGTATCTTGATCCCTTGTGTGTCAGGGATAAACAAAACTTTAATTTGTTTGGCCAATAAATTATTTACTTGCTGATAACTAGGTTCAATGACGTAAAACAACACACTAACTAAGGATACGATCTGATTGATCAGCAACAAGGAACCAACCAAAAACACTGTCTGACCAAAAGAACTTCTAGGTAATAATTTCATAACAACTTCATGTTAGTTCATATTAAAGGCAGCTGGACAGCTACCCTTTTCCATCAGGAATAAATACATAACCGACTCCCCAAACTGTTTGAATGTATCTTGGTTTGGTATGATCTTCTTCAATCATTTTACGTAAACGGCTAACTTGTACATCGATACTTCGTTCTAGCGCTGAATAATCTCTGCCTCTCGCTAGGTTCATCAATTTATCACGAGATAATGGCTCTCTAGCATGGCCAATTAAGGTTTTTAATACGGCAAATTCACCGCTGGTTAATGGCATAATTTTATCGCCATGATGCATCTCTCGTGTACCTAAGTTTAATGAAAACTCACCAAACGAGACGATCTCCTCTTCTAATGTTGGAGCTCCAGGAACATCTTTCGCTTTACGTCGAAGAATCGCTCTTATTCTGGCCAACAACTCTCTTGGATTAAATGGCTTAGCTAAGTAATCGTCAGCGCCCAATTCTAACCCTATGATACGGTCAACCTCATCACCTTTGGCTGTCAGCATAATAATAGGGATTTGATTATTTTTTTCCCGTAAACGACGACAAATAGATAAACCATCTTCACCGGGTAGCATTAAGTCTAAAACGATTAAATGAAAATTTTCACGGTCTAATAATCTGTCCATTTGCTCAGAGTTACTAACGCTTCTTACAATATAAGATTGTTCCGATAAATAACGTTCTAATAGGCTACGTAAGCGCATATCGTCATCGACAACCAAGATTTTAGTCGTTTCGCTTTCCATTTGTTTATCCAATCTAATTTTTACTATTGGTCGAATATAAAAGAAAAGCACTCGTTTGCCAAAGCATCTCTTTAATTAGGTTGTTACAAAATTTTTCAGTGAGGAGATTTATTATGTAGTGTCTAATAAATTATTAACATGAAAACAGAAGAGCTTAGAAGGGAGTAGTACTAATTTGAATTATACTTTAGGCTCTATTACTAATTGATATTCATCTAATCGAACAATAGATGCGCCTTTGCGTACTTCGTTAACCAATCCTTTACTACCAAACTTAAAGTTAAGCCCACCATACAAGGTATGATTAATTTTAATCATAACTTGTTCCATATATTCACGACGACGTTGAATCAAGGTTTTACGATACTTAATGTTTTTATTGATAGCCTTGTCTAATTGAGCAATTTCCAGCTTCATCTCACTTTTTTGTTTTTCTTGAACTAATGTTGTGACTTTGAGTTGCGCTGCATCTAGTTTTTCTTGTAACTCTTCAACTTGTGCCCAAAAATCCACTTCTTTCTGCTTAAATACATCATAGGTTCTATTCATCGAAATATGAGTCACTGTGTCTGACGGCGCGCCTAAATACCCTACTTCAATGCGTTTACTTATTAGGAAATGCCCACCAATAATCTTACCTCTAGGCTTTCTACCTTTCCCTACAACAATAGAAGCAGCAACAACATTACAATGTGATATTTGTCTATGCACGAACACATCCCGCTTAGCCATAATATCCACATGGTTTGCAAAAGAAACATTTACCCTGTTGCCTGATTCTAATAAACAATTGTTTTTACGCTCTAATGTTGGTTCATCCAACGATTTACCAGAAGCGCCAGATAATACGGTTATTTCACCACGACAACGAATACTCGCTGACTCAACAAAGCCTGTAATAAGGACATCACCTGAAGCAATAATTTTCATATCAGGCGATACATCACCAAGTATAACTACCGTACCATTAAATTTAACATGGCCTTGCTTAGGTGTTAATTCTGTTAACGTGTAAACATCGTCCACTTCCATGCGACTATCAATTAAACGTGCTAAACCTTCTTTCTTTGCAAGTAATACATTGGGATCATTAGGATCAATAGTTGTACCAGATGACACCTCTAACTTAGCGTCTTTTCCGGGGTTGGCAGGTATGACTTTACCCATAACATTACGCCCATCTACACCAACGGTGAAAGGGACTTTTTGGTGGATTCTAGCGCCAGGTTTAACTGTTTCTATGTCACCTAAGTCTCTAAGGTCAACTTTCCCATCTTCCATTTCGGTAGGTCTACGAATTTTGTCTGAGAATAATTCAATTAGTGGTTTGAAGTGAGCATTTTTACCATGTGTCGGTTCTTTACCTATGGCAATAACTGACTCAAAAATTTCGCCAGGGTGGGCATCAAAGCTATTTTCTAATAACGCTTCAACTTTTGAGCGTTTAAGGCCAAAACTTAACCCTTTAGTTTTACATTGTTTTTTTATGTCATCAACACTAGCAATTTTACCACCCCAAGGCATTTCTATCTGGGCTTTGGCTGACATTTTGTCTCTTGCTACTTTTATCGTGACAATCGCATCTCTAATCTCAGCAAAATCATGCTTAAATTCACTAGAAGTGGATTTATTCTGTTTAATTTTATCTACTGCGTCATTGACTGAATCTACAATTTCAACTAATAATTCTTTTTTCACATAGGTTTTATAAAAGGTACTGTCAGCATGGGCTTTCAGTAACTCCGACTCTTCATATATAGGACTCTCAACATGACAATTTATTACAATATAAATCGTCTTTCCTTCCTGAGTAAAACTTATATCAGACAACGTAAACCTTTTATGTGCTTTTTATTTATCACTACTTTGTTCAAATAGTGTGCGATAACTTTGTATCGGCAAATATAATTATTAATCCAGTTTATACACTAGTTACATTTATTTACTAACTAAATAAGTAGACTTTATACCTGAATAGTAAACATTATGAATATAATCATACTGTATTAAAAGCGTATGATTATATTCATAATTTCTTGTAAGTATATGAAATATCATATCCGATGAGTGAAAATCGCCAAGTGGGGATCCCAATCTTTGTTTTTAATAAGGGTATTAAGTAATAGACCTAAGCCTTTTTACACCTAAATAGGTTTTTCTGCTCAAACAATAAGCAAATGACCATATAAATGAAAAAGAGGGAGTGACAAGCAAAACAACATTGCTTATACTGCCTGCCGTTTTCAGCAAGATTAATTTTTGCTTACGAAAACAAATGGAATGCCCCCTTAGCTCAGTTGGTTAGAGCATACGACTCATAATCGTCAGGTCCCCTGTTCGAGTCAGGGAGGGGGCACCATTACTTATCAAGCAATACCTCCTCCCTAACAAAAAACAACCACAACTTCTAAACATTTACCTAATACAAAAACATATATATTTACAAAACAAAATATTAATATTGCGACACATCTAAATAAGAACTCAACAAAGAGTTCTCGGTTTGAGTACTCGTACTGCTGTAGCTACTCAATGCTTCTATTACACTTAACGTTTTGATCACGCTAGCCATGGTTAATTGATCATCTTCAGACATCTCACCAAATTCTTCAGAGTCATATACTTCAGCTAATACTAATTTATTCTCTGCTATGCTCTGGCTTAAGCTTGAGCTCATTTCAGTAGAACTCACATTCAGTATAATGTCTTTTGAATCATTCAAAGCTTCTTTTAGTTCAGCTAAGGTAATACCGTTAAAGGTTTGTTCATCACTTAGCTCACTTAGATTTTCAGTAAGGTTGCCAATATATTCAATGACACTGTCTGTTGCACTATCGCCAGTGCTAGCTTCTTCGCCTCCACCTAGAGCACTATATTGAGTATCTGTGATCAGACCATATTCATATATTCTTTCAACTAATTCATCCATATCTATAGA
>JAWUWS010000039.1:0-8360 GCA_034111705.1 Psychrosphaera sp. | reverse complement strand
TCTAATCCGATTTAATGCTCAAACCACTAAACAAACTTGTTGTTTTAGATGTTTGGTGTCTCCCTGACAACGTGGAGCGCATTATAGGGAGTTTTAGATTGGGCGCAACCCTTTATTGCAAATAAATTACAAAATACGTTTGAGCGGTCGATTTTCAATCTAAATGTATGTTTAGTCAGCTAAATACCTTTGTACTAATGAAAATATCTATACCAATTACAGACAAACATTCAAAAAACGGTAGTATTAAGATATAAAATCAAACTAGCCTTTTATGAGAATTTAACGATGAATGAACAGTTCCAACTATTAAATTTATCTGAAGAGCATTTTTCCGATGTAATTAAGCTTGGAAATTTAGTCCATGGTGACGGCTATTTATTTCCTAATACGATTGCAGCCATATACCTTAAAGGAATTAAAGGTGATTTAAACTCTAGTTATGTTTTGTACTATGGTGAGCAGCTAGTTGGCTTTCGACTTACTTATGCTCCTAATAACTGGCCATTGGATGTATGGTGTACACCTGAGCTTTGGCCTGTAGAAAAACAACATGTAGCTTATTTTAAATGTAATACCATACATCCTGACTATCAGGGGAAAGGGTTGGGTGGAAAACTACTTTCTGAGTCTATTTGCACTTTAAAGAAAATGGGTGCAAAAGCAGGCTTAAGTCATATTTGGATGCAAAGTCCTGGTAATGCATCATTTAAGTATTTTACAAAAGCTGGCGGTGTTTTAATTAAAGAGCATCCTAGGCGTTGGTATAATGATGAAAGTCTACCTAATTACGTATGTATTCTTTGTGGTGAAGATTGTTATTGTAATGCATCTGAAATGGTCCTTGAATTTGATAAAGGAAACTAACTCTAATGTATGACCCTTTAGTTGATCATAAGCTAAACAATAATCAAGGTTTTCCAAACTCATATTGGAGTTCTACCACCACATCCATTAATTATGAAGCGTTAACAACAAATATTAATGCCGATGTTGTTATTATAGGTGCCGGTTATACTGGATTAAGTTGTGCTATACATTTAGCTGAACAAGGCGTTTCTAACATTGTTGTTATTGAAGCTAATGATGTAGGCTGGGGTTGTAGTGGACGAAATGCAGGTTTTGTTTTGCCTGGCTCTGGTCGTCTTGGTTATAAGCAGCTTGTTGATCGATTCGGTATTGAGCAAGCTCACCTGTTACATGATGATTTCATGTCTGCAATTAAGCTTATTGATACTCTTAGTTTAAAAGCAAAGGTTAAGATAGATAAAACAGAGTTGGGCTACCTTAAGCTTGCTCATAGTAAAAAATGGTTTGAAAAACTAAAAATCTCGGCTGATTATCTACACAATGAGTTTAACTACGATGTCGAAGTCATTTCAAAAAGCGATTTTTGTCACGATTATGTAAATCATCAACATGTATTTGGAGCCATTCGCTATAATAATGGTTTTGGTATTAATCCATTAAAACTAATCAATAGTTATGCAGAGTATGCGACATCGCTAGGTGTAACTATTTATAATCAAAGTCCGGTGATAGATATTCAAGAAAAAGGACAAACATGTAAACAGCAACAAATAATTACAACTGAATCAGGTCAAATATTCGCAGATAAACTCGTTATCGCCACGAATGCTTACACACCTAAAATGTTAAACACTCCATTGAAGCACAAAGTTTTACCCGTATTAAGTAATGTTATTGTTACCCGTGTACTTACATCTGAGGAATTAAAGCGTTCTAATTTTAAAACCCACCAGGTGATGATGGATACGCGAGAGCTAAAATACTATTACCGTTTATTACCAGATAATCGAATTTTATTTGGGGGGCGAGGCGCTATATCTGGAAAAGAAGCTAATAACCCTAAATATGCACATCGCTTATTAGCACAACTCCATTCTTCTTTTCCTGAGTTGTCGAATGTAACCATAGATTATAATTGGATTGGTTGGATTTCAGTGCCGTTTGATCAAATGCCACATATACATAGGACAGATAATGATATGTTCTATGCTACGGGATATTGTGGTTCAGGTGTTTCTTTTAGCGCTTATGCGGGTAAATTACTTGCTGAGTTAATTCAAGAAAAAGACGTTAACTCACCTTTACTCTCTCAACTCCCCTCTTTTCCTCTGTCTCAATTTAGACGAACGGGCCAGCGCTTTTTTTATCAATATGGACGAGTGAAAGATTGGTTAAGCTAGCTCTTAATCAATCTTTCATTCGTAACTGCACACAAGTATTTAATACAGTAAAGTATAAAGTTTACGACGGTATTTACTCGCAAGAGCATCGCCATCCGGTAAGTTAGCTATAATGTCTAAATAAAACTTTTTAGCTTCATCAAAACTCATATCTATTTTTACAATTTCAAATAACAATTCTAATGCTTCTTCATTTCTATTCACTTGGCTTAATGCAACCGCTAGCTGTTGTTTCAAAGATAATGAAGTCGGCTCACTCTCCAATTCTGCTTGTAACTTTACTATCTCTGGCGAATCAGCGGCATTTAGCGCTAAATCTAATTTTGCAACTAACTGCTGATAGATTGCATCTTGGTTTACGAGTAGCACGGTATCTAACAAAGTTTGAGCATCGTCTAATTTTCCTACTTCGATACTTGCATGGACAAAAGCAAATAAGAACTCCATTCGAGTTTGCTCTACGTCGAAGGCACTTTTAAACAAAGGGTATGCTTCTAACCAATTCCCTTCTTGGGCTAAAGTTGAAGCACTCGCGTACCAAGCGTCTTGCTCTTTTGGTAAATGTTTATTTAGTAATTCCAATATCTCAGTTTCGGATTGAACACCAGCAAAGCCGTCTATAGGTTGACCATCTTTCATAATAGCAACCGTTGGTAAGCTTTTAACTCCAAATTGCCCCGCGATTTGCTGCTGTTCGTCACAGTTAACTCTAGCTAAAATGAGATCGTTTGGATGTTGTGATGCAATAGATACTAAGCTAGGACTTAGTTGTTTACATGCTTCACACCAGTCAGCCCAAAACTGCACCATTACTAACGTTGTTTTAGATTGCTCCAGCAACACCTGCTGAAAATTGTCTAATGTTATATCTACTATGTTATTCATACAGGTTTTCCCTTACTTATTTTTTCTATATAGTGTGGCGATTTTCATTAAATGCAATATTTTTCTCTTTTTACATAAGCATTGCTTGATAGTTGCACTATGCTTGTACAATTCCTGCACATTTTTTGCGTAATATTGCTTAAATATAAAATTTAAGTAAATCTGATAATAGGTATTTGATAAATGTTCAATCCATTTAAAAAACAAATAGACCACTCTATTGAACTAAACGAAATAAAAGGACAGATTTCAGAATACTCTTCAAAATTCGATGCTATAAACCGTTCAATGGCCGTCATTGAATTTTCTAAGGACGGCAATATCCTTTATGCAAATGATAACTTTTTGAGTTTAATGGGCTACCGACTCAATCAAATTGTTGGTCAGAACCATAGAATATTTTGTCAATCTAATTACAGCCAAAGCAATGAATATAAAGATTTTTGGAAAAAGTTGAATAACGGTGAATACTTTAAAGGCCAATACGAACGAGTTACTGCTGATAAAAGTACAGTTTGGTTAGAGGCAAGCTACAACCCAGTCTATGATGAGCATCAGAATCTTACAAAAGTCATTAAATATGCTTCCGACATTACAGACTCAATTAAAAAAGCACAGGAACAAAATAACTTGGTCGAGGCGATGGGTCGTTCTATGGCAGTTATAGAATTCAACTTAGCGGGTGAGGTGTTGGATGCAAACGAAAACTTCCTCACTGCAACAGGATATTCTCTAGAGCAAATACAGGGTAAGCACCACAAAATTTTTTGTACAGAAAGTTATGTTAAATCAAGTGAGTATCGACAATTTTGGGACACATTAAATCGTGGTCAATTTTTATCAGGTCAATACGAACGAGTTAGCCGAACAGGTGAAACGTTATGGTTGGAAGCTAGCTACAATCCAATTTTTGACCCTTCAGGTAAATTAATAAAAATAGTTAAGTTTGCTACCGACGTATCAGCTAGAGTAAACACAGCTAATGAGGCGAGAGAATCTGTATTTGCAACGTCATTAGAAGCTGATAAAGCAGCTCAAGTCGGTGCTGAAGTTGTAACGGAAACAATAGGTATTATGACATCACTGTCTAAAGATATTACAGAAGCTTCTGAGAACTTGGACGCCCTTAATACCCAATCAGATGAGATCAATAATATCGTTAATACCATCAGTTCTATTGCAGAACAAACAAATTTATTAGCTTTAAACGCAGCAATTGAAGCTGCAAGAGCTGGTGAACAAGGTCGAGGTTTCGCAGTCGTTGCTGATGAAGTGAGAGGATTAGCTGCGAGAACGAGCTCATCAACAACCGAAATAGCTGATGTTGTGAAACAAAATATAGAGTTATCCGAAAAAGCAACGAAAACGATGAAAATGAGCATTGATCAAGTGAGTAATGCAACAACACTAGTTCAAAACTTGAGTCAAAACATCTCAGAAATAAATTCTGGAGTCAGTGATATTGTTTCGGTAATGGATACACTTAAGTAATACCAATTATTGTAACAAGCCCAATCACAAATAAAAAAACCGTCTAATGACGGTTTTTAATTTTATCTAAACTGAGAGCTATTAGCTTAAATATATTCAACTTCAATTATTTCATATTCAACAACACCGGAAGGTGTTTCAATTTTAGCGACATCATCTACGCTTTTTCCTATTAGCCCACGAGCAATAGGAGAACCAACATAAATTTTACCGACTTTAATATCCGCTTCGTCTTGTCCGACGATGTGATATTTAGTTTCTTCCTCGGTATCACAATTTAAAATAGTAACCGTTGTGCCAAAAATCACTTTGCCAGTGTTTGGCATTTTTGTGACATCAATGATCTGTACGTTAGACAACTTTGCTTCAATCTCTTGAATTCGGCCTTCACAAAAACCTTGTTGCTCACGTGCAGCATGATACTCAGCGTTTTCTTTTAGATCTCCATGTTCACGAGCAGATGCAATATCTGCCACGATCCTAGGACGGCTTACTGTTTTTAATTCTATCAATTCCAAGCGCAGAGCTTCTGCGCCATGAATTGTCATTGGAACTTGAGTACTCATTTACAGAATTCTCTTATGTAGATTTTGTAATGATTCAACACTACCACGATCATCTGCTGTATTAGCTAAGCAAGTTGCAAACGCAGCATTTAATGTAGTCGTGTAATTTGCTTTATATTGTAAAGCACCACGGCGTAATACCTTTGAGTCTTCAATTGCTTGACGACCTTCAACCGTATTAACAATATAGTTGTACTCTCCATTTTTAATACGGTCAAGTATATGTGGACGACCTTCAAATACTTTATTTACTTTACGACATTCAATGCCTGCTTCTTCAAGTACTTTATGACAACCACGAGAGGCGTCTAATTCGAATCCAGCTTCAATTAATTTCTGAGCTAAATCAATTACACGTACTTTATCTGAGTCTCGAACCGATATTAATGCTCGACCACCACGTGCGATTTCAATTCCTGCACCTAATTCAGCTTTAGCAAATGCTTCTTCAAAAGTATTACCTACACCCATGACTTCACCAGTTGAGCGCATCTCAGGCCCAAGAATTGGATCCACACCTAAGAACTTATTAAATGGCATTACCACTTCTTTTACCGAGAAATAAGGAGGTATAATTTCTTTTGTAATACCCTGCTCTGCCAAACTCTTACCAGCCATAACTCTAGCAGCTACTTTTGCTAATGGTACGGCAGTCGCTTTTGATACAAAAGGAACAGTACGTGCAGCTCGAGGATTTACTTCAATTAAATACACTTTGCCATCTTTAACTGCAAATTGGGTATTCATTAAACCGATAACACCAAGCTCTAAAGCCATATCACGAACTTGTTGACGCATCACATCCTGAACATCTTGAGGTAATGAGTAAGCCGGTAATGAACATGCTGAGTCACCAGAGTGAACACCTGCTTGTTCGATATGTTCCATAATGCCACCAATAACAACATCGGTGCCATCACATATAGCATCAACATCAACTTCAATCGCATTATCTAAAAAGTGATCAAGCAATACAGGAGAGTCGTTTGATACCGATACCGCGTCCGTCATATAACGACGTAAATCCGCTTCATCGTATACAATTTCCATTGCTCTGCCACCTAATACATAAGATGGACGAACCACTAACGGGAATCCTATTTCAGCACTGCGAAGAATAGCTTGCTCTGTAGATGTTACGGTTGCATTTTGCGGCTGTAATAAGTTCAAACGTTCAACCATTTGTTGGAAACGTTCACGGTCTTCAGCACGGTCAATAGCATCTGGAGATGTACCAATAATTGGCACTCCATTGGCTTCTAGTGAGCGGGCTAATTTAAGTGGTGTTTGCCCGCCGTATTGAACAATAACGCCTTTTGGATTTTCAATACGTACGATTTCTAATACGTCTTCAAGGGTAATTGACTCAAAATATAATCGGTCAGATGTATCGTAATCCGTTGAAACCGTTTCAGGGTTACAGTTAACCATAATGGTTTCATAACCGTCTTCACGTAATGCAAGTGAAGCATGAACACAACAGTAATCAAATTCAATACCTTGGCCGATACGGTTAGGACCGCCACCGAGAACCATGATTTTATCATTAGCTGTTGGGTTTGATTCACATTCTTCATCGTAGGTTGAATACATGTAAGCGGTATCTGAACTAAATTCAGCCGCACAAGTATCAACACGTTTATATACTGGGTGAAGATTAAAAGAATAACGTTTTTTACGTACTTCCGATTCATTCATCGCTAACAAGTCAGCAATACGAAGGTCGGCAAAACCTTTACGTTTGAGTGAACGTAAGAAAGTTTCATCTAAACCTGCAAAGCCACGTGTTACCACTTCGCTTTCAGATTTAACAATGTCTTCAATTTGTACTAAGAACCAAGGGTCTACATTGGTTAACTTAAAGATAGCGTCTAAGTCCATGCCACTACGGAATGCATCGGCGATATACCAAATACGATCCGGACCTGGTTCTTTAAGTTCATGAATGATCTTATCGTGAGCGCCTTCAGCAGTGAAATCGATAATCGGGTCAAAACCAGAGACACCAACTTCTAAGCCACGAAGTGCTTTTTGTAATGACTCTTGTTGGTTACGGCCGATAGCCATAACTTCACCAACTGATTTCATTTGCGTGGTTAAACGGTCGTTAGAACCGGCAAACTTCTCAAAGTTAAAACGAGGTAACTTAGTTACTACATAATCGATTGTTGGTTCAAAAGATGCTGGAGTAGCGCCACCTGTAATATCATTACTTAATTCATCAAGGGTAAAACCTACCGCTAACTTAGCGGCGATTTTAGCAATTGGGAAACCCGTTGCTTTTGATGCAAGTGCAGAAGAACGAGATACACGAGGATTCATCTCGATAATAACCATGCGGCCATCAACAGGGTTAACACCAAACTGTACGTTAGAACCGCCAGTTTCCACACCAATTTCACGTAACACCGCAATAGAGGCATTTCGCATGATTTGGTATTCTTTATCCGTTAATGTTTGTGCAGGAGCAACGGTAATTGAATCACCAGTGTGCACGCCCATGGCATCAAAGTTTTCAATAGAACAAATAATGATGCAGTTGTCGTTTTTGTCACGAACCACTTCCATCTCATACTCTTTCCAACCAATCAAAGATTCATCAATTAGCAATTCACTGGTAGGGGAAAGGTCTAAACCGCGTGTACATATTTCGTTAAATTCTTCTTTATTGTAAGCAATTCCGCCACCGCTACCACCCATAGTGAATGACGGACGAATGATACATGGAAAGCCAATTCTTGATAAAACATCATGAGCTTCATCTAGTGTATTACACGTTTCAGCTCTCGGGCATTCTAAGCCAATAGACTTCATTGCTTTGTCGAAGCGACTTCTATCTTCCGCTTTATCGATTGCATCAGCAGAGGCACCAATCATTTCAACATTGTATTTTGCTAACACACCTTGTTTTTCTAACTCAAGTGCGCAGTTTAATGCAGTTTGACCACCCATTGTTGGTAGTACCGCATCTGGGCGTTCTTTTTCAATTATTTTTTCAACCACTTCCCAATGGATAGGTTCGATGTACGTTGCATCAGCCATATCAGGGTCTGTCATTATGGTGGCAGGGTTAGAGTTAACTAGGATAACTCGGTAACCTTCTTCACGTAATGCTTTACAAGCTTGAGCGCCTGAATAGTCAAACTCACAGGCTTGACCGATAACTATTGGACCAGCACCTAATAACAGAATGCTTTTTATGTCGGAA
>JAWUWS010000038.1:0-14829 GCA_034111705.1 Psychrosphaera sp. | reverse complement strand
ATAAAAAATAGTTGCTGCTGCTTCATACAGTGCATACCATTTTTCGTATTTTCCACCTGGTTCAAAATTAGGTTCTATTTTTTCTAAATAACTCTTAAGACCCATGACTAACCCTCTTTTTCAATCGTCGTTAGGCAATCACGAAGAATTGAACCGTATTCATATTTACCTGGGCAAACAAATGAACAAAGTGCTAAATCTTCTTCACCTAATTCCAAACAACCTAATGTGTGCGCAGAGTCTGTCGCACCAGAGATACTATCTCTTAGTAATAAAGTAGGCAGAACAGCTAATGGCATAATGCGTTCGTAGTTACCAATTGGCACCATAGAACGATCTGAACCATTGGTTGTTGTCGTCATATTGAATAATTTTTTAGGAGATAAATGGCCTAAGAAAGTACGTGTAATTGAGTATTTATCAGAACCAGGCATTGCCCAACCTAAAAATTCTTTTTCACGACCTTCTGCCAATACAGAAACTTGTAAGTGGTAACGGTGTAAATAACCGTGAACACCCATGGCTGCGGCACCGGCTAAAACTGAACCAGAAACAATACGGTTATCACCGTCTTCTAATTCACCAGAAGTTAAATCAGCAGTTGAAGCACCAAGAACTGTACGAACTAAACGAGGATTTTTAACCACAGGACCAGCTAAAGAAATAACACGTTGGTTATTAATTTCACCCGTTAAGAATAATTGCCCGTAAGCGATAACTTCTTGGTAGTTAATATGCCAAACTTTTTTCGTCGCAGACACAGGGTCAACAAAGTGAATATGAGTGCCCACTAAGCCTGCTGGATGTTTACCAGAAAACTCATGCACAGATACTTGTTCGCCAGAAGCTTGTACCGAAGAACCTGCTGCTTTTGAAACATTGACTTTGCCATCTGTCAATTGAGCTAATACAGCAAGACCAGCATTAAATGCATCTTGTTGCTCTGCAATAATAACTGCAGGATCTGCAGCCAATGGATTGGTATCCATTGCATTAACAAATATTGAAGCTGGAGTAGAACCAATCGCTGGTACTTTGTCGAATGGACGAGTGCGTAAAGCAACCCATTGTCCAGATTCAACAAGTTGCTCAGCAACTGCTTCACGAGATAGAGATGAAATCGCATTAGCTTCGTGTTTTGCAAACATAATTTGCTCATCACCAGCAACTTCAATCACGACAGATTGAAGTATACGTTTTTCACCACGGTTAATTTCTTTGATTTCGCCGGCAACTGAAGCAGTGAATTTAACGCCAGGATTCTTTTTATCTTCAAAAAGAACCTGACCTTTCTTAACACTGTCTCCTACCTTAACATACATCGTCGGACGCATGCCGTGGTATTCTTCACCAAGCGTAGCAACAGTTTTAACTGTTGGGCCATCATGGATGGCTTGTTGTGGAGCTCCCTCAATAGGAAGATCCAACCCTTTTTTTATGTTGATCATACGCATATGCACTGTTTAAGTTAAAAGATATAGATTTTTTAAAACACTCGCGAAATCGCGATTTCGCCAATATTCGTAAAACATTATTTTCAGTAAAATTTTTATACTTCTACATTAACCAGAAAGTGTAGCACTTATCGCCCCATTCTGACCAACTTAAATTTTAAAAAAAATAGCCAAGACACTAATTATTGGACATATTTTATTCAATCAATCCTATTGTTTTCATAAACATGAGAACAAAAAAACCGAGTAGTGCAGGAACACTATTCGGTTTTTCTCATGACACCCGCTTTTAGACTAAATTATTTAAAGAAACATCTGGGTTTGCGTCCGCATCATAATCAACATTGTCATAATCAAAACCAAACAAGTG
Source organism: Psychrosphaera sp. (assembly GCA_034111705.1). Taxonomy (GTDB): domain Bacteria; phylum Pseudomonadota; class Gammaproteobacteria; order Enterobacterales; family Alteromonadaceae; genus Psychrosphaera. Next base: position 13,005 of record JAWUWS010000038.1, on the reverse strand, counting down.
CAAGAACTCTTGATGGTAACCTTTATAATCGGTTAATTCGTCGATTGTGTCGGTATCTACCGCATCCCAAATAGCTTGAATTCTTGACTGAACATCATCGTCCAATTCTTTATAATTTTGGAATAAGTGGCCGCCTGCATCTAATCTTGGACTGTCATTAAACAAGTTCTCTTTAAATAAAGCGGTTATTTGTTCAATTACACCTTCATAAGTCCCATCTTGTTTCATCACTTTAAATAAAGCCGATATATAGAGAGGCATAATAGGAATAGCAGAACTTGCTTGAGTAACTACCGCATTTAATGAAGACACATAAGCTGAACCATTTAAGCTTGCTGTAGATTGTTTAATAGCTGTAACCGCTCGGTCCAAGTCTTCTTTAGCTTTACCAATTGTGGCATGACCATATATCGGCCATGTTAATTCTTTACCTATATATGTATAAGCCGTCGTTTTGAAGTTTTTTGCTAATACATCAGCATCTTTAAGCGCATTGATCCATAATTCCCAATCTTCGCCGCCCATGACTTTAATTGTATTATCAATTTCATCTTGATTTGCAGCTTCCACTGACACTTCATCAATAATACGTTTAGACGTGTTTAAATTTTTAGTCGTAACTGAATTACCAATTGGTTTTAATGTTGAAGAGTATACTTCACCAGTTACCGGATCAGTTCTTCTTGGAGAAGCTAATGAATACACAACAAGGTCAATCTTACCCATATCCGCTTTTATAGTACCAATTGTTTTTTGTTTTATTTCTGTAGAAAACGCATCACCATTAATATGTTTAGAATATACGCCTTCTTTTTCTGCTGCATTTTGAAACGCAACGGTATTATACCAACCAGCTGAGCCAGTTTTCTTTTCAGTACCCGGTTTTTCAAAGAAAATACCTAATGTATTAGCACCGTGCCCAAAGGTTGAAACAATACGTGAAGCTAAACCGTAACCTGTTGATGCACCGATAACCAAAACATTCTTAGGTCCATCTTCTGAAAATTTATTCTGCTTTACGTATGCGATTTGACGATTAACACTTTCTTCACAACCTACTGGGTGTGCATTAGTACAAATAAATCCACGAACTTTTGGTTTTATAACCATGTTTAAATCCTGTCTAAAAAGGTTTAATTATAAATTTGTAGCAAGTCTACTATTGATTTAGCCAAAAACAGATCAGACTTGCCAATAATTTTTTTATTATTGATAAACACTTAGTTAATTAAATGTTTCTATTTCAACATTATCATTTCGGCACTCTATATAAATAAACAAAAATGCATAACTCTCAACATATTATATGGAGTTTGTTTCCCTTATGCATAAACAAACCCTAGTTCAGTTAACGTTTTAAACCAAATCAACTTATTGTCAGGAAACCGTGATGGTGAGTTAATTGATTCAAAGTTTTGGGCTACAGTCTACTTTTGAAATCTTTTTTAATCCCTCAAAAAAACTACAACCACTAAAGTAATTAGATAAATCCATTTTGTTTTGTTAAAAAACAATTAGTTATTTATTAATTTACAAATAATACAACACACTTACAACAAACGTTCAGAAAAATCACAAAGCCAATATAAATAAGATTTCAAACAAAAAAACAGCACTATAAAGCGCATATTCCCAACACTCCTCTCGAATAAACCCAGTCACCATACGGTCACAATTATGTAATTTAATTACAACAAACTAGTGTAAACATCACTTTAAATACTATTTATGTAAATTAATTACGTAATTATGTTTACAAATCAATTTTAATTAGTATAATTACTCTACTTTAGAATATTTACTCTATACGAACACTAAATAAACAAGGCGATTATTATGAAAAACTTATTTACAGCAGTACTTTTAACATTAGCTAGCTCACAAACTTTTGCGGCTCCATCAGAGTATAAATTTGTAGCAGTAGATCAAACCGATGCCACTGGTGTTTGTTTATCAGCTGCAACAGTTGGTTATTACGAAGCAAAGAAAATAGCTAAAAACACAACTTTATTTAACGAAGTAGAATTCATTACAACAAAATGTAATGGTCTTTCTATTCGTCAATTTGCTAAAAAATATACTGCACAAGCCAATACAGCAACTGAGGTTGTTAGCGCGGTATCTTACGAATTCAAAACGGTTGATAACTCTGAAGCAAGTCAAATCTGTGCCGTTGCAGCAAAAGAAGGGATGAGAAAAGCAATTAACGTAGGTGGTGAAGAAGCTAAATACATTACTTGTAATGGTTTACGCATTGAGTCATTTGCTCGTAAATTTAAAAACTCTTAAGAGAGCTTTTAAATAAAAAAGCCACTTAATCTAAAGTAAGAAGCTTTTTTATGTAACTTAATTAAATAAAGCTAAGTTACATATTATATATTTGTCGCCTTAGCCTCCCCCAAGACAATTGGGGGAGTCTGGCGCCCCACTTAGTTCTTGTGTTAATTCAGTCCACTCATCTACCGTATAAGTATGAATAGCCAAAGCATGTATATGATTTGCTAATTCATCAGCCAAACATGAATTTACAGCTCTGTGTCTTTGAATCAAACGTTTATTAACAAAATCATCCGATACTACAACGACTTTAAAATGTGACTCACTACCTTCTGGTACATTATGTTTATAACTTTCATTATCAACCACTAAATGCGTTGGCGTAAACTGCTTATTTAATTTTTCTATAATTTGATTTTGAATTTTCATATTGTTCTTAATCTATCTCTTTATCTTTTGTATATTACCCAATAACACTAAATGTGTTGAACTATATTTCTAAACGTTAAACTTATCCGCCCTTGATGTACCTTTTGCCTTGCAGGGATAGCATGTTTATAACTTGCCTGAACACCCGGTTGCATTAGCAGTAAACTACCATTCTCCAGCTCTAAATTAACAGTTTCACCTTGAGTATTATGCTTAAATTGAAATGTTCTTTGTACGCCTAAGCTTACCGTTACAACTGCGGGCGAAACGCCTAGTTCTTTTTCGTCATCAGCGTGCCACCCCATTTTATCTTGACCATTACGGTACAAATTAACCAACGCTGAATTGAAGCGTTTATTTGTTTGTTTTTCGACTAAATTTTTTATATCCCGTACGTACGCATTCCAACCAGTTGCCTTAAATAGTTTACCACTGTATTGATAATGACTGCCAATTTCCCCTATCCAACTTTGTAAACGGGGAACTAAATGCCGCTTACCATAAACTTCAAGTGTTGGTTGCTGCCAAGTTAGGTTAGAGAATAGGTAATCAAATGCTTCCTTTGCTGTTTGTTGATCCATAAAATCAGGCTGGTAGACAAAACCGGGCGGCAAATCCACCAATTTGTTGCTATTTTGTCTATCTAATTCAAATAAATCGAATTGCAAAATTTACTTCACCGCAAGGTAATGGGACAATAGCGCAATGATAATTAGTTCTTCACTAAACGGCGAGTAATATATGAACGTACAATGGCAAATAATCGACAAGCAATATGACTTGTTTCGTTTCCCTAAAGGGCAACATGACAAATCTTTACAAGCTTGGGATAGCGCTGATGAGTTAGTGGTAGAACATTTACTCTCACATGATGAAATAGGCACAGACTCTTTGCTTATTTTAAATGATAATTTTGGTGCATTAGCTGTTGCGTTAAATCACTTATCTCCAACCGTTGCAACGGACTCATATATTAGCAATCAAGCTATTATCCAAAACTGTGAAATTAATGAATTGTCAGCACCAACGCTGCTTGATAGCTTAGAACAGCTTCCTGAGTCAAAAACAATCGTAATTAAGTTAACTAAAAATATGGGCTTTTTAGAATATCAACTTGGCCAAATAAGCCAATTGAATGATAAATGTAAAATAATAGCGACGGGGAAAACAACGTTAGTTACTAAAGGCGTTTTAGCTTTGTTTGAAAAATACCTAACAAATGTAACAACGAGCTTAGCTAAGAAAAAAAGCCGACTTATATTTGCTGAGCATGATAATTCAGTACAAGTACCTAAAAGTAAATATCCAGTAACCGTGACTTGGCCAGAGAAATCAATCACAGTGACGTCACATGCTAATGTTTACAGCAAAGATAAAATAGATATTGGCGGCCGTTTTTTAGCCGAGAATTTACCTGAGCTAACCGCTGATCATACTATTATCGATTTAGGTTGTGGTAATGGGTTAATTGGCCTTTCTTGTTTAGAACAGATGAAAGAAAGAAATAAACAAATACATGTGAAGTTCCTCGATGAATCATTCATGGCTGTTGATTCTGCAAGATTAAATGTAACCGAACACTTTGAACCTCAATTAGAGCAATGTGAATTCATTACCACCGATTGTTTAAGTGGTGAAGAAGAAAAATCAGTCGACCTAATCTTATGTAACCCTCCATTTCATCAACAAAATACAATTACAGAGCATATTGCTTTGCAAATGTTCACTCAAGCAAAAGAAGTATTGAAAGATGGTGGGAAAATATTTGTAGTAGCAAATAATCATTTACATCATTCATATCATTTGAAAAATATCTTTGGTGGCTTTAAAGTTCACAGAAAGAATAGCAAGTTCACTATTTATAAGTGTACTAATCATTTAGAACCAAAATCAGAAGTGAAATAATTATGTTAAAAAAATTACTTATCTTTACTGTTATTACTGGCCTTTATGCTTGTGCAAGCAATAAACCTAAGCCTGTAGTCATTGCCCCTGAGCAGACTATAAATAAACAATACATGAGTGTTAAAGCTATTGAGTTTAATGACTTACGAAAAGATAAAGCATTAGCTGTAATTAACGGCAACGGATTACCGCCAACTAAAAAATTAATTTCAGTGATGAAAGAATGGTTATCAAGTTCAATTGAAGTAAATCAAAATGGTACAAAGACCCTCACCGTTGATTTACTTTCATTTGGTAGTTTCATAAAACAAGAGACTATGTCATTTAGTATGGAATCTGTTTTAGAGTGGCAGTTAAAGTTAGAATCAAAAAAAGGCAGTTGGGCTAAATCTTACCAAACAACAATGGCCGAAGAAGGACCTCTATCTGCAGACAATGCAATTATTGAAAGGCATTTAAATAAGCTAACAACGGTATTGTTAGAGCAAAGCCTAAATGATCCTGAGTTCAATCAAGCTATCTTTAAATAGATAGCTTAGCTTTACAATTTATGATCAATAACCTTGGTAATTTATATTATGCGTTTTCTACTTACTTTACTCTTTAGTTTTGTTGCGTTCACGAGCCAAGGTGCGGTTCAACCAAAAGGACAATATGTCCAACCTGATAACTTATTCCCTAAAGTACAGTTCATCACGTCCTTAGGTAATATCACTGTTGAATTAGACAGAATGAAAGCGCCTATTACTGTAGATAATTTTTTGAGTTATGTAACGGAAAAACGTTATGACAATACTATTTTTCATAGGCTAGAACATAACTTTGTTTTACAAGGTGGTGGTTTTAACAGTGAAATGGAAAGCGTCGAAGAGTTTCCTAAAATAATTAATGAGTCGGGTAATGGTCTAAAAAACGATCAAAATACAATTTCTATGGCACGGCAATACACCCCACATTCGGCCACTAGTCAGTTTTTCTTTAATTTAGCCGACAACGACAGCTTAAATCCAGGAAGAAACTGGGGATATACTGTTTTCGGTAGTATAGTAGAAGGCGAAGATGTATTGGAAAAACTTGAAGGAATTGAGACAGATATCACTCCAGAGCTAGGTTGGCCTAGCTTCCCTACTGAGAAAATAATTATCCTTAAAGTAGAAATATTGGCCGAATAATACACAGCGACTATACTGACTACTAACATATGTAAGGCCTAGCTTGCATATATAAGTGTTTTCCCTTTAATTATAATAACTCAGGGGAGGAAATGTGATAGAAGCGCAACGATTTATAAATACAAAAGCATTTCAATTAACAAATTATGCAGATGCTTTAGTTGCTGGAGTTATTCCATCAACTGACGTTAATTTGTATTGCTGGGATACTATTGAAGAATGGTCGCAATTAAGCTCGGCAACTTCAAAAGTATCACACACAGAAAGTGTTTTTTGGTACTTATTGCATCAAATAACTTTTTGGAACCCAAAAGAGATCAGAACGTGCCCTCTACTTAAATCAGAAGTAGATTCCTGTATCGATTTCTTAAGAGGGGATGGCGTGTATCCAGATTTTTGTTCTGGAGTTCGACCTTAACACTTGACCTCTGATGAAATGTTATCAACAATCGGCCTTTAGTTTTCTAATAGGCCGATTTTTTTGTCTTTAATTTCTTTAAGAACTGCATTTTCCTCCAGTTTAAGTGTTTATACTGAATTAACTGTTATTCGCTTATTTTTCTTAGGTTTCTCTTCTGGCCTACCGATTCTACTTGTTTTTTCTAGCTTATCTTTCTGGCTTAGAGAGGCGGGTGTGGATAAATCTACGATCGGCTACATGAGTTGGGTCGCTTTAGCATATGCTTTCAAATGGATTTGGTCGCCCGGCGTTGATAAAATTTCATTACCTTTATTAAGTAAACTATTAGGACGAAGACGTAGCTGGTTACTTTTAACACAAATTTGCTTGATTACCAGTATCTCCGCAATGGCGCTAATTAATCCTCAAGTAAATTTATATTATGTGCCATTAGCGGCAATAGCAGTCGCCTTTTTCTCAGCAACACAAGATATTGTTATTGATGCATTTAGAATAGAGTCTGGTAATGAAAAGCAACAAGCTGCAATGGCTGCAACTTATCAAATAGGTTATCGCCTAGCTATGATTGTTAGCTCCGCAGGTGTCTTATTATTAGCATCGAAATTTGAAACAGTAGCGGGTTATGACTATTTTGCATGGCAAAAAGCATATTTAATAATGGCATTATTAATGTGCATTGGTTTGATCACAACGCTTGCTTCACCTGAACCTCAACACCCTTCGGAATCTAATATAGATAGCCAACCAAAGGTTAAAAATAAAACTATATCTGTCTCCCTTACTTTTGTACGTTCGCTTAAAGAAGCATATGTAACACCATTGTTAGAAATTATCTCACGCTATAAATGGCATGCACTAGTTCTTATTATTTTAATCGCAACGTATCGGATTTCAGATATTGTAATGGGTGTAATGGCTAATGTGTTCTATGTAGACATGGGTTATAGCAAATCTGACATTGCTATCGCATCAAAAACTTACGGCCTTATAATGACGCTCACCGGAGCTTTACTAGCTGGAGGGTTAGTCAACCGGTATGGTGTTTTGAAAATATTACTTATTGGTTCAATTTTATCTGCACTAACCAATATCTTATTTGTATTTCTATCCCAATCTGATCGTAACTTGGAATTACTATACATTGTAATTTCAGTCGACAATTTAAGTGCTGGTTTAGCAACTACTGCATTTATTGCGTTTTTATCATCATTAGCATCTAAAGAATTTACAGCGACCCAGTACGCATTTTTAAGTTCGGCAATGTTATTATTCCCTAAATTTCTAGGTGGATTTTCTGGCGTTTGGCTGGAGTCATTAGGCTATACTTATTTCTTTACTATGACAGCAATACTTGGTTTACCTACCATAGTTGCCATTTTATATTTAATGAAACAAAAATGGCACGCTTAAGCGTGCCATTTCTAATTTAATTTTTGCTAGTAATTAATTCGAAATAAGGTTCAAACCTTCAAACGGATCAACTTCTAACGCTTTACAATAGCGTAGATACTCAACAATATCTAAACGACGTTCCTGATTCTCCACTTTCCCTATAAAAGAGTGCGGGGTGCCTATAATCAGAGAAAGTGTTCTCATTGTATGGCCCTTTTCTTTTCGTTTTGCTTTTAACCAAGCTGTTAAAGTTTTATTCTCTTCCGACGAGACAGACTTACCCATCATACTAGTTACTCCCAAAATATAACTCCTATTCATAGCTTGTAGCCATTATTATCTTTTAACACAACCTAATAATTTCATAGGCCTAAGTAGCTTCAGTTCCTGGCAACCAATATCTATAAACGAATTTATTTTTTATCATGGCGAATTAGTTCACTCTTCGATATGATAAAACCACATAATAAATTGTTTGAGTTTTCATGATAAAGTTTTTCTTCCTTATCCCTACATTGCTGTGTATTGGTTGGTTTATATATTTACAACAAAATAATTGGTCCATAGAGCAAGGTAAAAAGGGGTTTCTTTACATTATTGGACTAACATTGGTCGTTATAATATTTTACAGCTTAATGTACCTACTTAATCATAGTTAAGATTAATCATTTGTGTGATTTTTTGTCCACAAAATAGGAATTATTTTTATGATAGATAATTCTATGATTTCATCATTAAATTAACTACTTATAGAATAAGTGGTTATTGTGTTATCGGCCAAAACAAAAAAATCCGCAATCAAAATTGATAGCGGATTTTAATAAAAATAAAACTAACTTAGTTTTATTTCACAATAGAAAGATGGGAACCTTTTTTAGGCTTTTCATTGTCTTTACTTGCATCAGAAGGCGCTGGCTCAGTAACAGATTCAACCATTGATATATGAGACGAATTATCATCTTCAAAATCAATATCCTCTAGTTCGAATTCTTCTGGCGGGAACATAGTTCCAGCGCCATTCTCTCGAGCATATATTGCACTTATTGCGTAAATAGGAATATAAACTTCAAAAGGAACACCGCCAAAACGGGCTGAAAAAGTAATTTGCTGCTTATCCATGTGAAATGACTGTACCGCAGATGGACATACATTCAATACAACCTGTCCATCTTTCACTGTTTGTTGTGGCACAGCAACATGAGGCATATCAGCTTCAACAACAATATACGGAGTACATTCGTTATCTAAAATCCAATCATAAAACGCTCTAAGTAAATAAGGGCGGTTTGAACTCATGTTTATATCGTCAGACATAATACGTCTTAGTAAGTAGCGTGGATGTCTTTTTCAAGGTCAGTTAATGACGCTTGAAAGGACTCACGTTCAAATACACGTAGCATGTACGTTTTAATTTCTTTAGATGCTGCACCGTCAAGTTCGATTCCCCAAGCAGGTAAACGCCATAACAATGGAGCCAAATAACAATCAACCAAGCTGAATTCATCGCTCATAAAATATGGCTGCTCTGCAAATACTGGAGCAATAGAAAGGATACTTTCTTTTAACTCTTGTCTTGCATCTTCATCACCATCTTCAATTTTACGAGTTAATGAGTACCAATCGTTTTCAATACGATCCATCATAAGACGACAACGTCCGCGAGCAACTGGATAAACAGGCATTAGTGGCGGATGAGGAAAACGCTCATCTAAATATTCATTAATAATATTAGCTCTGTATAGTCCTAATTCACGGTCGATCAATGTTGGTACATTACCGTAAGGATTTACTTCGTATAAGTCTTCAGGCATGTTGTCAGAGGTAACATAATGAATATCAACATTTACCCCTTTTTCCGCCAATACGATACGTACTTGGTGGCTATACATATCGTTAGCCCCTGAAAATAAAGTCATTACCGCTCTTTTGTTTGCCGAAACAGCCATTTACATCTCCGAAATCTTGAAATCAAAAAAGGGGTTGAATACCCCTTTATTTAATGTGTGCAGTATACAGTCAACAAAAAAATCTAGCTAGGACTTCCTCGATTAACCAGCACATCGTTTTGTTCTACTTTACGTCTTTCCAGTACTCTTTCTTAAGCAGTACAGCAAACACAAAAAATATTAAACAGTATAATAATGCTTTCCAGCCTAAGCTTTCACGTTCTAAGATCATCGGCTCACCAATATAAACCATGAAGTTAGTTATATCTAACGCTGCGCGGTCATATTCGTCATCGCTTAATTCACCAGAACCATCGACTACTATTCTTTCACCTAAAGACACACGTTGAAGTTCGCCATCAATTAACTGCTCTTCAAAATGCTCTTCTTTATGAGGAACCCCTTGTAGCTCTTGTAATACATGAGGCATACCAACATCTTTAAACACTGTATTGTTAACGCCAAATGGACGTGATGGGTCAACATAAAAGGATTTTAAATAGCTATAAATCCAATCTGGTCCACGTAAGCGAGCTTCTAATGTTAAATCAGGTGGTGTTGCTCCAAACCATTTAGCTGCATCTTTTGCTGGCATCGCATTTTTAATATGCGAACCAACTTTTGTATCTTTCGTGAATATAAGATTTTCTAAACCTTGCTCAAGTGGAATACCTAAATCATTGAACGTACGCTCATAACGCTGGTATTGCATTTGATGACAGCCTAAACAGTAGTTCATAAATAATTTAGCACCACGTTGTAATGACGCTTTATCAGTTTGATCTATGTCTGCATGATACGGTAAAGCACCTCCACCGGCTGCAAAAGCAGAAGATGAGGCTAAACCAACAAATAATCCAAATGTATAAAGTAACTTTTTCATTATTTAGTGATCCTATCTGGCAATGGCTTAGTATTCTCATTTTTGCTGTATATCCACAAAGCCGCGAAGAAAGCAAAATATAAAACAGTAAACAGTGGCGCTAATATATCAGACGCTGAAGTAGCCGGTGTACCACCAAAATAACCAAGCACTACAAACGAAATAGCAAATACCCAAAGATTTAACTTGTGCAAACCACAACGGTAACGAACTGAACGAACTTTACCGCGGTCTATCCAAGGCAATAACGCTAATAAGATAATTGCACCAAACATAGCAATAACACCCATCAATTTATGCGGCACCGCTTTTAATATCGCGTAAAAAGGCGTGAAGTACCATACAGGGAATACATGCTCAGGTGTTTTTAATGGATTAGCTGTTTCAAAATTTGGGTGCTCGATAAACTTGCCATAAAAATCAGGATTAAAAAACATGACATAACAGAATAAGAATATAAATACACCAAACGCCATTAAATCTTTCAATACCATATGAGGGAAGAAAGGCACAACATCATCAAGAATATCTTTCTTGGATGTGTAGTATTCATGGAATTCGAATTTAGTTTTATCTTCATCTGATACAGTGCCTTTTTTACGCTTAACATCAACACCATCTGGATTGTTTGACCCAACTTCGTGTAATGCAACAATGTGTAAAAATACTAAGATAACTATAACTAAAGGCAATGCAATTACATGCAATGCAAAGAAGCGGTTTAATGTTGCGCCAGATACTACGTAATCACCACGGATCCACAATGCTAAATCATCACCGACAAAAGGAATAGCACCAAATAATGAAATAATAACCTGAGCGCCCCAATAAGACATTTGTCCCCATGGTAATAAATACCCCATGAAGGCTTCAGCCATTAGTGCAAGATAGATAAACATACCAAACAACCACAATAGCTCACGAGGTTTTTGGTAAGAGCCGTACATCATACCGCGGAACATATGAAGGTAGACCACGACAAAGAAAGCAGATGCGCCAGTTGAGTGCATATAGCGGATAACCCAGCCATATTCTACATCACGCATAATATATTCTACCGATGCAAACGCACCAGCAGCAGATGGTTCATAACTCATTGTTAACCAAACACCTGTTAATATTTGATTAACTAGTACGATTGTGGCTAAGAAACCAAATACATACCAGAAATTCATATTCTTAGGAGCTGGGTATTGAGCCATGTGCATGTTATACACACGGGTCATTGGGATCCGAGCATCAATCCAATCAATAATATTTTTAAACATTACGCAGCTCCTTTTTCATCTTCACCAATTAATATGGTGGTATCGTCAATATAGTAATAAGGAGGTATTTGTAAGTTCAAACCAGCTGGAACACCGCTAAATACTCGACCAGACAAGTCAAACTTTGAACCATGACAAGGACAAAAGAATCCAGAGTTAACACCTTCAACAAACTCTTCATAACCTTCTGAGAAATACGTTGGAGAACATCCTAAATGAGTACAAATACCAACAGCAACTAAAATCTCTTCACGTGAAGAACGGAAAGTGTTTTTAGCATAGCTTGGTTGTTGCTTCTCTTCTGAAGATGTTGGGTCTAATAATTTATCGTCAATTTGACCAAGCTGTTCAAGCATTTCAGGAGTACGATACACAACCCAAACAGGTTTACCACGCCACTCAACTCTTATTAGCTGACCAGGTTCAAGTTTTGTAATATCTACTTCAACTGGAGCCCCTGCCGATTTAGCTCTGGCACTTGGGTTCCATGAAGCAATGAAAGGTACTGCCACCGCTACTGCTCCTGCACCACCAACGACTGTGGTAGCTGCAGTGAGGAAACGACGACGACTATTGTCTACAGGCGCATTGCTCATCCAATATTCTCCGCGATTAGGGATTAATAAGCGTGTAAGAATTACTCAAGACTTCGTAATGAACTCTTACATTTTTGTTATTGTAGAGGATTCTACCGAAAAAGCCCTATACAAAACAAGGCAATATACTCATTAAGAAATAAAAAAGTGATAATTAGCAAATTCATGGACAAATCAGCTTAATATTTACACTAAATCCGTTTTGAAAAGCAAAAAAAAAGTCCGCAACGCGGACTTTTTTGAAACAGTTTGTAAAACGAAATTAACGTTTTGAGAACTGAGGACGTTTACGTGCTTTATGTAAACCAACTTTCTTACGTTCAACTTTACGAGCATCACGAGTTACATAACCCGCTTTACGTAGAGCCGGACGAAGTGATTCATCATATTGCATTAATGCACGTGTAATACCGTGGCGAATCGCCCCAGCTTGACCAGTTGTTCCGCCACCAACTACAGTAACGTAAAGGTCAAATTTTTCTAGTAATTCAACTAACTCTAACGGTTGACGAACAACCATACGAGCAGTTTCACGACTAAAGAAGTCTTCAATTGTGCGTTTGTTAATTAAAATCTTGCCTGTACCTGGACGTAAAAATACACGAGCAGTAGAGCTCTTACGACGACCAGTTCCATAATATTGAGTATCAGCCATGTCTTATGTTCCTTAAATATCTAATACTTGAGGTTGCTGAGCAGCATGTGAATGCTCTGCG
>JAWUWS010000037.1:0-12331 GCA_034111705.1 Psychrosphaera sp. | reverse complement strand
TTTTTAATTAACTTTGTTATTTACAAGAACATTAAACGTTTACCTAAGTTACGAATGAAGTGGGTTAATTTAGCCGTGTTTTTAGCTTTTATTATTGGGCAAGGAATTCATATAGTAGGTTATGAATATAAAACGCCTAGTGTAATTCGTTATACACCATACTTACCTTATTATGCACCGTTAACCTCTAGCTCTTTGATGGAAAAATTAAAAGCAAAATATCCAAGTATTTTCCCAGCGCAAGATAATAGTGCCAGTGACGGAATTAATTCTATTTTGTCGTCAAATTCAACGGGTGGTTTATTAAACTACCCAATGAATCCGCTTGTATGTCCAGCACAAGAGTTAAGCTCGGCTGCGCACGTTAACAATATTAACGAAAAGCAGAGCCAGATGAAGAAACCAAATATTTTAATATTTGTAATGGAGAGCTGGCGACAAGATGTGATGGATAAAGAGGTTAGCCCTCATATCTTTAAGTTAGCTCAGCAGGCAAGCCAATTTAATAATCATCACAGTGGTGGTAGCGTAACGGTAAATGGCTTATTTAGCTTGTTGTATGGCTTACATCCAACCTACCGTGATTATATGACGTCGACACCTTATCAGAATCAAAGTTTATTAACTAAAACCCTTGCTCAGCAAGGTTACGATATTGACGTATATACTTCTTCCAACTTAGATAGATTCGCTTTGAAGGCAATGTTTTTTGGTAAGATAAATGATGGGGATTATGTCAATCCATTAAAAAATGCAGTCTACATAAATGATAAAATCGCAGTAGATGCCTTAATTAAAGACTTAAAAACACCAACCACTAAACCTTGGTTTAAGTTTGTGTTTTTAAGTGCGACTCATCATAACTACCAATACCCAGAGGAACATAAAATATTCACTCCAGTTGAGTCTAATCCGGAGGCATTTTTGTTTGATAAACATATGAATGGTAAACCACTATTTAACGACTATAAAAATTCAGTTCATTATTTGGACAGTCTATTTGGTGAAGTGTGGTCTGTGATGGAACAAACTAATGCTATTGAAAATACGTTATCGATAGTGACATCAGATCACGGTGAAGAATTTAACGATGAAAATAAAGGTTACTGGGGTCATGGTAGCAATTTCACCAAATACCAAACCGCTGTGCCATTAATTGTGAAGAAACCACAGCAGAGTGAACCTGAAAGGGTGACTGAATTAACAGGGCATATTGATATAGTTCCAACTATTTTACAAACCACCATTAATTGTCAAAACCCAACCAGCGATTATAGCTCAGGGTTTAACTTATTTGATTTACCAGAGCAGCGTGAAGGTTTGATTATTAGTAGTTATAAAGACAAAGCTTATTTAATTGATGAACAAATCTATGCCACTGGATTGAATATTCAGAGTTACTCAGTTGAAGATATAAATAAAGAAAATGAGCATTTTAATTATAAAAAGTTAAGCCAGTTGAAAGAGCAAGAATCGAGTTTATTAAATCATTAATAAAGCACTATTAACGTGTTAGTGCTTAAAACCTTACAAATTCTAACCAGTTGAACCGACTATTAACCTATGAGGCCTTGCATCGCGGGGCTGATGACGGTATAAACACTGGGTTTGATATAAATCAAAAACGGCCCAAAGAGGCTGTTTAAAAAAATAATAACTATAATCGTTAGGAACATTTATGAATAAACCAGAATATACTGGAACGTGGTTTGGGCAGCCAGGCGGATTGCTTACTTTATTTGCAACCGAAATGTGGGAGCGAATGAGCTACTACGGCATGAGAATGATGTTGGTTCTTTTCATGACAGCATCCTTACAAGACGGTGGTTTAGCTATTACAGTTGCATCTGCTGCTGCTATCTATGGGCTTTACACTGGTGCTGTATATTTTATGGGCTTGCCAGGCGGTTGGATTGCTGACCGTTTAATTGGTGGTCAAAAATCAATATGGTACGGCGGCATTATCATTATGTGTGGTCATATTATTTTGGCAATACCAAGTGATACTACGTTTTTTATTGGTCTTATTTTTGTTGTTCTAGGGACTGGTTTATTAAAACCCAATATGAGCTCATTAGTAGGTCAGCTTTATGCTGATAACGATGACCGTCGTGATGCCGGTTTTGCTATCTATTATATGGGTATCAATATTGGTTCTCTAATTGGTTACGGTATTTGTGGCTACTTAATGGAAAGTGACAGCTATGGCTGGCATTGGGCATTTGGTGCTGCCGCTGTAGGTATGGCACTTGGCTTAGCTATTTATAAAAAGACAACACCTCGCTTAAATGGTGTCGGTGCAGAGCCTTCACATCCTATGTCTGATAAAGGCAAAAAAATGAGCTGGATGGTTATTGTTGCTGCTTTAGTCGCATTAGCTGGTGTGACTGCGATGACTTTTGCAGGTTCAATCGTGATTAACCCAGTATCACTTGCTGAATATACAGCCATTGTTTTTACTCTTGTTTTTGTTGTGTATTTTGGCGGTATTTTCTTTTTTGGCAACTTAAATGAAAATGAGAAAAAAGGCATGGGGGCTTTACTGTTAGTTTGTGTAGCTTCAGCTTGTTTCTGGTCTGGTTTTGAGCAGGCTGGTTCTTCGATGAATTTATTTGCTCGTGATTATACTGACCGTATTGTGGGTTCGTTTGAAATTCCAACCGGTTGGTTCCAGTCGTTGAATTCATTTTTCATCATTGCATTATCACCATTTTTTGCCGCATTATGGATTAACTTATCTAAGAAAATGATCAGTCCTTCTTACGGTATAAAAACTGCCGTTGGTTTGATTATTATGGCAACAGGCTTTTTAGTTATGTTTGCGGCATCACAATATGCGGTAGCTGGTTTAAAAGTTGCGCCTTATTGGTTAGTTGCTACCTATTTCCTACATACTGTTGGTGAGTTATGCTTAAGCCCAGTCGCGTTAAGTGCAGTAAGTAAATTATCGCCTAAACGTTTCTCAGGTCAGCTAATGGGTGTGTTTGTATTAACGTACTCAATTGGTAACATAATATCTGGTTTATTAGCTGGTAACTATGATCCTAATAACGTAGAACAAATTCCGTCATTGTATTTACAGATAAGCTTATTTAGTATTGGCATCGGTATTGTGATTGTTTTACTGAGCTTTAAAACTAAAGCTTGGGAAAAAGCTGCGGAAGCTAAATAGCAGACGATTGAATTATAAAAAGCCCTTTAAATAGGGCTTTTTTACACTTATAAAATTACATTTAATTATGGTTTACAAATGACACAGCAAAAAGAAATATTAGGGTATTCCAGAGGGCTTTTTTTATTGGCCAATACCGATATGTGGGAACGCTTTAGTTATTATGGAATGCGTGCATTACTAGTATTGTACCTCATTGCAGCAACCTCCAATAATGGTATGGGCTGGACAACTACAGCTGCATTGAATTTATATGGTACTTTTACCATGCTAATTTACATTTTGCCTTTGTTCGGCACTTGGCTTGCTGACAATGTATTAGGACAAAGAAAAGCGATTACCTATGGCGGTTTTTTATTAACCTTTGGTTATTTTACTTTAGCTATTCCATCTGATGTTATTCAAGGGCTTGAAACTCAAGTTTTATACGCAGGATTATTGTTAATTGTTACAGGTAACATGTTATTTAAAACAAACATGTCCGGTTTAGTTTCTGGTTTATTTAAAGATGATGAAAGCAGACGCGTTGGTGGATTTACCATTTTTTATATGTGTATCAATTTAGGTGCTTTTATTTCGCCATTAATTATTGGTGGAATTGGTGAAAAAGTAAATTGGCATTATGGATTTGCTATTGCTGGTTTTGGTATGTTGTTTGGTCTTATTATGCAGCTTATTTATAGCGAACGTTATTTAGGTGACTTAGGGATAGATCCTAGCGCTAAAGTGGCCAAGAAACAGAAAATAGAGCCAAATACACAAGCTTTAACTGACGTTGAAAAAGACCGAACTAAGTTTGTTTTACTAATGAGCGTTCTCTCCATTGTGTTTTGGGTTGGTTTTGCTCAAGCAGGTGGCTTGTTTACCATTTATGCTTCTGAATTTACAGATAGAAGCTTTATTGGCTTTGAAGTACCAGCGACTTGGTTTCAGGCGTTAAATGGTTTGTTCCTTATTTTGTTTGCGCCTTATGTTGCATCTTTATGGTGTAAGTTAGGAGACAAGGAGCCAAAAGCGCCTATTAAATTTTCTATTGCTATGGCGCTTCTATCGTTTGGCTTTTTAGTAATGGTGTTAGCTACCTTTATGCAAGGCGGTGATGAAAACGTTAAAGTTAGTATGCTCTTTTTAGTGTTTACTTATTTGTTCCATACTTTGGCTGAGTTATGTTTATCTCCAATTGGGGTCTCTAGTATTAGTAAATTGGCGCCTGTGAAATTAACCTCACTGTTAATCACTGTTTGGGTATTTTGTAGTGCATTAGCAAATAAACTCGCTGCGGTTGTTGGGACTGCTATGGGAAGGGGGGAACAGCAAATAGAAAACGCATTTATTATATTCTCATCTATAGCCCTTGCTGGACTTGCCACAGCTGCAATTGTTTACATGCTATCCAACACATTAATAGAATGGATGCACAACGCTCAAGATGAACATGTTGACGATCAAGAGCAGAAGTTAGAAGAAGAAGTTGCTGTTGTTGCTACTCATGAGGGAATGTAAAAATGGATAACGTTAATGTTTTTTGATACTCGTAAATTACCTGAGTTTTCAGGCTTAAATTACAGTGAACGTATGCAGGCTTTACAGTTAGCTAAAAGTAAATTACCGCTACCTAAAAATGCGGTATTACAGAGCATTAAATTTTTACTGTTTGCTCCAATATTCTTTTTAATCGCCAATGTACAAAGTTGGTCGGTTATTCCTTGGATTATTTTGTTTTTTTTACTTTATCCAATAGTGACAAAGCCACTTACATTAATATTTGTACGAAGTTATCTCGCTGAGTCTGTTGAGGAAATGAAGAAAAACTAAGCTTTTGACAATGCACATTGTTAAAAACATATGCAACAAGATAAAAAAAGGACATTAACGCGAGTTAATGTCCTTTTTATTTAACCGTGTTTTATAAAGTACGATTTTATAAATTACTGCTTAATACCTTCAATCAGTAACTCTAATTGAATATCACCAACCCATGCAGCTTTAAAGTCATAGTCTTGGGCATTAATAGTTGTTGTGCCAGCAAAACCTGCTCGGTAGCCACCCCATGGATCTTTACCTTCACCAATAGTCATAGCGTCAATAGTAATGCTTTTCGTTACACCATGTAGTGTAAAGTTACCTACAACTTCAATCTTACCTTCGCCTTTGTCAGTCACTTTTGTACTAACAAATTTCGCAGCTGGGAATTCTTCAACAGCTAAGAAATTGTCACCACGTAAATGCTTGTCACGTTCAGCATGATTACTGTCGATACTTGTTGTATCTATATCAACGGTGATTTTAGTTGCGCCAATGTTTTTGGCGTCATAACTAAATTTACCGTCAAACGTATTAAAGCGGCCAGTTAAGAAGCTATAACCTAAATGTTTAGTCTTAAAGTTAATAAATGCGTGAGCACCTTTTATGTCTAATACATAATCAGCTGCAGTAGCAACATGGCTTGCCGTTAATGCTAGTAAACTAACAAGTGTTAATGATAATTTTTTCATGTAATTTCTCTTTATTTATGTTGATATTAATATGTTATTTCAGGGGTATTTATAATCTTACTTAAATTTAGTTATACGTTTAATCGTTTCATTTTTATTAATAAAATGATGCTTTAATGCAGCTAAAACATGTAAGACAACCATAGCGATAATGGTATACGCAGCTATCTCGTGTACTTCACCTGCAAGGTCTTCTTGGTTTGCAAAAAGTTCACCCATTGACGGTACTGTAAATAAGTTAAACAGCTCAATACCTCTGCCGTCTGCTGTTGATATTAAGTAACCGCTGAACATGATCAGCAAGAGTAACCCATATAACGCTAAATGCGCGAAATTTGCTAATTTATGTTCAACTTTTTTACTACCAAGAGATTTTGGTGTGGTGTTGTTTAACTTCCATATGATCCTTACTAATGTAAGTGAAAATAAGGTTAAGCCAAATGCTTTATGGTAATAAGGCGCGTCTCTATACCATTGACTGTAATAGTTTAAGTCAACCATCCAAAAACCAAGGGCAAATAAACCAAATACCATAACGGCACTTATCCAGTGGATATAAGTGCTAACTAATCCAAATTGATCGTTTGTATTTTTAAGCATACCAGCGGCCCCAAATGAAACTTTATATTTAGGTGGCTAATTTAAATAAATTTTTACTTTTTTACCAACATTAATATTGAGCGTAGGGTGTTTATGGGGCTGAAATAAATAAATTCAGTATAATTTTCTAGTCAAGTCTAGAGACGTTGAGGCATTGAGGGATTCGGGCTTGATTGGAAAATGATTGTGGCTAATCCACTTTATTTTTAAATACCTTGTGATAGTTGGATATAAAAAGACCCCCATTAATTGGATTATTCAATTAATGGGGGGGTACATTGTGGAAGATAAATGGCTTTTTTAGTTAATCTTACTGACGGGGATGAAATGTTATTTATTAGCTGCATAAATTTAGCGTAATTTGTTAATTCATATGTATTTTTAGATTTTCCGCTTAAGATTATTAAAGGGGCTCTATGACAAATTCGATGAAACTCACGGCAGGCGATTCTTTTCCATTAACGGAAGCGAGACTTTTGGATGGCAAGGTTGTTAATTTAGTTAAAGCGCACAGTGATGCAGATTGGCAAATGGTTGTGGTGTATAGAGGTAAGCATTGTCCTTTGTGCGCACTATACTTAAATTTATCAGAAGAGCATAAAGCTGCATTAAAAGCCATTGGTGTAAGTGTCTCTGCTGTTTCAGCCGACTCAAAAGTACAACATGAAGATACAATGGAAAAAGTTAGGTTTATATATTTCAGAGCCACGCTCAGAGCAAGAAACCGCTCACAACTTTGCGGAACCTAGTTTATTTGTGATTAATGAAGAAGGGCTCTTACAAGCGGTTAATATATCTAACACGTCATTTTTACGCCCAGAGCTAGATGCAGTAGTAAGAGGTTTGAGATTTGTTCGTGGGCAAGATGACTACCCAATTCATGAAACGGTTACTTATCAATTTTAATCAATTGATCATGTGTTTTATATATTGCATGGGGTCAGGCGTTTATATAAATTAAATCTATTACATTGTTAAACACTTTGTCAGTCTAATCTTTTAACTACACCAAAAAACAAAACACTGCGAATTAAACAACCAATATTTAAAGCCACATAATAATTCTGACTCCTTAAATATCGTATTATGAATCTCATTCATGAATTGATGAAATAAAACCATTTTTTTCATCGAGGTAAGCAAGTATAAAACATATTCAGTTCTTAACGCTAAGCGCAGTTAGTTACATATTAAAAATAACCAGTGACTATTTTTAATTATAAAAACCTAGGGGCTATTTATCTTTCATTTTTTGTAACGCTGGCGGCTATTGGTTGCATCCAGAGAGGTAGAAGACTCGCAAATGGTGGTTCTATTTAAGCTGTCAACATAACAGACATAGAAGTTTAAATGAGCGGCTGCGCCCTACAAAAATGCAAACCTTTAATCTCGTTGAACTATTAGAACATGTAATTCACCTTATAAATCTTACTTTTTTAATTAAATATATGGTGTTTATACAATTGTTTAAGCTATGTTAAAGCCTGCAATTATGATTTGAATCTAAGTCATTTTATTTATCGAATTAAAACCTAAATTTACATAATAAGAGACAAACTTGTCATGAATAAGAAATATTTAATTAAGTCGGCATTGACGGTAGTAATAAGTACGTTATTTGCAACTCATTCAGTTTTCGCTGATGAGCTGACAAATAGCACTTTATCTTTAAAAGACATATTTAATCTTGAGTACGCAGCTAACCCTGTTGTAACTCCTGATGGTAAATATGTTGTTTACGAGCGCCGAAGTATGGATATTATGACTGACTCAGTGCGACGCAACCTGTGGTCCGTAGCATTAGATGGTAGCGCTCATTTGCCTATTCTTTCTGACAGTAAAAATCATTTTAATCCTGTATTTTCACCTGACGGAGCTAAGATGGCTTACCTTTCAAGTAAAGAAGGTAAGGTGCAAGTTTATTTACAAGATTTAGCATCAAACAACACAACTCGCGTAACGGATGTATCAATGAGTCCTAGCGGCATGAGTTTTTCGCCTGACGGTAAATATTTGGGATTTGCTATGTTCACACCAACTAAAGCCAAACCTTTGTTTAGTTTAAGCTTTAAGCCAAAAGACGCTAAATGGGCAGAAACCCCTCAGTATATTGATCAAACTAATTTCCAGAGAGACGGCATGGGGATGAAACGCCCGGGCAATATGCAAGTGTATGTTGTGCCAACAATTGGCGGAACACCTAGACAGATAACCACTGGTGAACACGATCACGCTGGTACAATTACATGGTCTAAAAATGGTAAACAGTTAATTATCTCTGCAAACACAACAGACGAAGCAGACTTTGATATGCTCAATAGCGATTTATTTAGTATTGATATTAATACGTCAAAACTGACTAAGTTAACTGATATGAGTGGACCAGAGCGAAACCCTCTATTGAGCCCTAACGGTAACAAAATAGCCTTTGTTGGTAATGAAGATAATGGCAAGTCAAATCAGTTAAGCCAATTATACGTAATGAACTTGGATGGATCTGATATTGAAAATCTAACCAGTAAATTGGACCGTTCTGTCGGTAGCATAAAATGGGCAACAAACGGTAAAGGGTTATATTTCAGTTATGATGACATGGGTAAGAAAAATGTAGCCTATGTTAACTTATCAGGTGAAATGTCAATAAAAACAACTAACTTAGGCGGCACTACTTTAGGTAGACCATATACCTCAGGTAATTTTGATGTAACATCTAAAGGAAGTGTTGTTTATACCTCTTCGGTGGGAAACCGCCCAGCTGACCTTGCTATAGTGACTAGTAAAGGTAAAACAAAACAACTCATTGACTTAAATGGTGATGTATTTGATCACAAAACAGTGAATAAGCCAGAGTTAATGGAATTAAAAAGTAGTGTAGATAATAGAGCTTTACAAGCTTGGATAGTAACCCCACCAAATTTTGACCCTAATAAAAAATACCCACTAATTTTAGAAATTCATGGTGGTCCACACACCGCTTATGGCCCTAGTTACTCAACCGAAGTACAATTGATGGCAGCTGCTGGTTATGTGGTTTTATACGGCAATCCACGAGGCTCTACATCTCAAGGTGAAGAATTTGCTAATTTGATCGATAAAAACTACCCATCACAAGATTATAACGATCTGATGGATATGGTTGATGCTGCTATTGCCAAAGGTTATGTCGATGAGTCTAACTTATTTGTGACGGGAGGCTCTGGTGGCGGTACGCTAACGTCTTGGATTATTGGAAAAACTGATCGTTTCAAAGCCTCTGTTGTAGCGAAACCAGTAATTAACTGGACAAGCATGATCGGCACATCTGATATCTATGCCTATATGAGCAAGTATTGGTTTACAGACTTACCTTGGAATGATTATGAGCAATATTGGAGTCGTTCTCCATTATCACTAGTTGGTAATGTAAAAACGCCAACCATGGTATTAACAGGTGAATTAGATGTACGCACACCTATGTCTGAAAGTGAACAATACTACGGCGCATTACGCTTAGAAGGAGTAGAAAGCTCACTAGTTCGTATTCAAGGTGCTTACCACGGTATTGCCGCGAAACCTTCTAATTTAGCACGTAAAGTTGGCTATATCTTAGCTTGGTTTGATAAGTATAAAGATGACAAAAATGGTGAAAAGAAAGATAACTAGATATTAACTTCCTTAAAAAATAAAGCCCTATTTACTATTTTAGTAATAGGGCTTTTTATTATTTTAACTTATTATAATCATATGATTAAGTTACATAGTTAAGTCATAAAAGGAGTTTTATTTTCATTTGTTAGCTGTTCAGCAATATCGCCAGATGATTCATTTAAGTCATAATGATTATCTTTTTCTTGTGCCACTTGTGCATATTTCGATACTTTTAAATTCTCTGTCGGCATGTCAATATACATACTATTCATTGTGTAAGCTGGCTGAAAATAGTACCGCTTATTCATTTGGTCGGATAAAGTTGTCCATATAGTATGGGTATACCTTTCTTGATCTTTACCATACTTTGAAAATTGCATTGGTGTTGAAACTGTAGACATAATTCCTTTAGTTTGAGCAACAGCAAGCTGAGTATTTTGTGCAGGTTGAACAAAGTGCGTATAATATGCCGCTCTTTCAAAGCGTTGTACGGAGGAGCTACCACCCGGCACCGTTGTTAAAATTTTCTCTTCCTGTTCTGGTGTATCATCTTGAGGTGTCCATTGATATTCCCAGTATTTCATTAAATCTAATTGCACGTTATAACTTGGCTGGTTTGTTGTCACGATATAGCTTTTATCATGGTAAATTTCTACATTCCCTTTTTTAAATTCAATGACTGCACTATCACCAGAAGGATCAGAAAGAGTGAAATGAAACCATGCTTGACGATCAGATTTATTCGGCACACCAGGATCGAAAAGAAAGAGCTCATTCTTTTTAATATGCTTAACTGCTTTCTTTACGGTGGCAAAACGGTCTAATAAATATTGTGAAAATCGAATGGTTGCAATTTTATTTGCACTCGGCTCTTTAACATCTTTGAATGTACTTTGAGCATCTGCGAGTACATTAACCGCTAAACCTTCAGAGTTCATTCCGTCCATAGAGCAAAACTCAGTTTCTTGATAACCTTCTACTTTTGGGAGCTCTCCATAAATATAGTAAGCAATACTTTGATATTTAGCTCGCCATGATAAGATATCATCTTTAGGTACCTGTAAAAATTTAGCTAGTTCTTGGCTCATCCCTTGTTTTTTAATACCAACTGGATTTATATAAACACGGGCATCCATTGGGTAAAACCAATCCGTATTTTTACCTGTTACGGCATAACTTCCTTCATAAAAATTAAAAACTCGTGTGCACATACTTACCTCAATAGTTTAGTTATATAATGATTGTGCTATGTCTACTTAGCAAAATCATTTATCATGCCTACAATATCTTATTTCAAATCTCCTTTCTTTATGAATCCAATCTATACAAAAACGACCGAAGAGCTTCGAGCTAAAGTATTAAAGGGGCTTTGTTTGCTATTTCTTATAGCAAGTGCAATAACATTCATTGTTAATTTAGTTCGTGGAGGTAATATTATTTTCATCCTTCTCGAGCTTGGTTTGACTGTTCTTTATTCTTCATTATTGATATTTGTGCATAAATACGGAATTCGTCCTTGGTGTAAAGCTATCACTGTCTACTCATATATTCTGGTAATTTCTTATATAACTTTTGTAGGTGATTTGAGTGGAGGGCTTTTAAATTGGGTATTTACGATACCCATTATGCTTTATTTTCTTTATCGTAAAAAACACGCCTTTATTGCTAGTTTTATTATTATGCTTTTTCAAACGGCGAATGTTTATTATGAAGCGAGTTATGGTAGTGCTGAATCTATTCGTGGTATTCCTAATTTTGTTTTAGCTTATGGTTTAATTTGGTTATTAGCGAATATTTATGAAACCAATAGCAATAAAATGAAGCTCGAAATAATAGATCAAGCGATAAAAGATCCGTTAACAGGAGCATTAAATCGCAGAGCTTTATTGCAGAGCTTTAAATCACTTAATACCAGCATTAGCTCAGTTAGCTTATGCATGATAGACATTGATTTTTTTAAGAAGGTCAATGATAAGTATGGTCATGATATTGGTGATTTGATCTTAATAAGGTTTGTTAAAATATTAACAGAACAGACCTGTTTTTCGCAGGTATATCGTTTAGGCGGAGAAGAGTTCGCTATTTTATTTCATGACGAATTATCAGTAGCGATAACTAAAATTAATGCTATTTTACGTGTAGTAAATACTATTAGCTATGATGATATTCAACCATCATTAACTTTATGTTTTAGTGCTGGTATCGTTCAAATAGAACAGAGTAGTGATATTTCTAATATTTTAAAGCAGGCCGATGAATATCTGTATCAAGCCAAAAATTCTGGCCGAAACAGGGTAGTGAGTTCGGCTAGTGCGTTAGATTAGTTAGTAAGAAAAACACAACTAATGAAGACTTAGCTAAACGTAGGCTTTTTGTAACTTACGTTGTAAAGCTCCTTTGGGCATACCTAATGAGCTGCTGTTTCTGAAATATCCCC
>JAWUWS010000036.1:0-24041 GCA_034111705.1 Psychrosphaera sp. | reverse complement strand
AATAAATTAAACGAGACGTTATCGGAATTAATAATGCTTTTATTTGTAAAATTAAGCAGAGAGGGTTGAGCATTGATCATTAATAGTTGGTTAATATCCTGCTCTAAAAAGTCATCCACAGACCATCTAATGGGCTGAGTTAATGACAAATTTGTTACACCATCAAATACTTTACATAACGCTTTATCCAGCATAGGTTTAAATTTATATTCAAAACCTCTGCCTGTTCCTTCATAACCATGAATGGTAGTGGAAAATACCACCAGGCCATATTGAGTATTTCTTTCAGATAAAAGCGGCAATAACATCTGGCTTGGTATAGCGGCAGCTTCATCCACTAATACTATATTGGCATTATCAATACTGTGAACAAGTTCATCCGGAGCGACAAAGTTTAACGAACCAAATTCCGTTTTCAGTGTGTTTTTATCAATACGATATGCAATGTTTTGCTGCTTTAATATTGTTTCACAAAAGTGGAACACACCCGATACTGACGTAGAATGTGGTGCGGTTAATATAATGTTTAATACTTGTTTCTGTTGTTGGCAATAAGCTAATACTAAGCCTGCAAACAAACCTAATGATGATGATTTACCACGGCCTCTATCTGACTGTAAAACCGCTGCTTGCTTGTTAGTTATTTGCGTATTTAACGGCTTTGGATCACTTGGTCTCTCATTATTCTGACTTAGCTCAAACAACTGCTGTACTAGTTGATACTGCTCTTCTGTTCTACATGTTTTATAATAACTATGTAGTAAGTTAGTACCAACTGGAGTGGGTAAGTAAGTGCTTACTGGTGCGGGTGAGTTTACGAGTGTTTCAATGTTTTGGTTTTGTCTGTACCTTTCTTTGAGCTCTTGTCTGTATTTGTCACTTTCATCCTCACTTGTGAATGCAGCGTCACACCAATTTTGTAATATTTGTTCTGGAGAATGAGTGTCATCTTGACCTATAGATAACACCTGAGAACTCAGTAAAAGTTGGTTAACAAAATGCTGAATATAATAATGACTAATTTGTTCTGGCTGATACGGCTCGACACATAACCGGCTATATTCTGGATCTACATAGTTCAACCACTTGGGAACATCTGGTGAGATTAGAATGCAGACGCCACCTTGTTTAATAGTACCAACTAACGCACCTAGCGCATCTGAGTTTAATCCTGCGTAAGCATCATAAACCAATACATCGGACTCTTGGCCAAGCATTTTTTGGTACTGCTTAATTCTTACATCTGTATTCTGGTTTTGTGTGCGGTTTTGTGCGCGCTCTTTATGATGGACGTTCTCGGATTTTCTGTGAGGATTTGTGTGTGAGTTTACTGGTGATTTATTTACTAGTGTTTCACCAAACCAGACTGTATCTAAAGGATGCTCAATTTGTGAGAGCCAGGATTGGATTTGTAGTTCTGCCCAACTTTGTTCACCTTTAACCCATAATAAACAGCGTTGTTTGTTTTGGGTTAAAATATGAATAAGTTGGTTTAACATAATGTTAGATAGCCGTTAGCTTGGCATAAGTAGTGACAAGCCATTTTGCACCAAAGTCGTCAAAGTTAACTTGGATACGAGAATTATCACCGTCACCTTCACAATTTAATACAGTGCCTTCACCAAACTTAGCGTGGTTAACTCTTTGCCCTAATGAGAACTGGCTCTCACTAAACTTCAAATGGCTTGATGCTTGACCAAAACCACCACCAAAGTTATTTGCAGATTTAGATTTATTTCTATCTCCTTGATAACCACCATGACCAGTTGAGCTACCGTAACTGCTAGAGTTATTTGAGCTATAACCAGAGTTTTGGCTATAACTTGATTGCGGCCTTGAGACTTGAGTAGACAACTTAACTTCGTAAATGCATTCTTTCGGGATTTCAGCAATAAAGCGTGACGGGCGGTGATATAACTCCTGCCCATACATGCGCCTTGTTTCCGCGTGCGTAATAAACAATCGTTCTTTAGCACGAGTCATACCTACATAAGCAAGACGTCGCTCTTCTTCTAATCGTTCTGGTGCGTCTGAGCTTTGCTGGCTAGGGAACATGCCTTCTTCCACGCCTGCCATAAATACCAGAGGAAATTCTAAGCCCTTGGCACTGTGGAGTGTCATTAGCTGTACCGCATCTTCATATGCGTCAGCTTGCGAGTCACCAGACTCTAATGATGCATGAGATAAAAACGCCGCTAACATTGGCATTTCTTGCATATTTTCATCAGGTTCATAGTCTTTACATGCAGAAACCAATTCCTCTAAATTTTCTACTCGCGTTTGACCTTTCTCGCCTTTTTCAGCTTTATACATAGCCATTAAGCCTGAACTTTGTATTACATGATCCGCTTGTTCATGCAAAGGTAAAGGCTGTGTTGTCCCTTCTAGCTGGACAATTAGCTCCATAAAACTTTGAACTGCGTTACTGGCGCGCCCAGATAAATGTTTTTCATCCAATAAACGGCCTGCAGCTTGCCACATGGTCATGTTCTGACTACGAGCAGCATCACGTAACATTTGCAGGGTTTTCTCACCTATGCCACGTGCAGGCGTGTTAATCACACGTTCAAAGGCAGCATCATCATCGCGATTGGATACCATACGTAAATACGCTAATGCGTCTTTAATTTCTTGGCGGTCAAAGAATCGTAAACCACCATAAATACGGTAACGTAAACCGGCTTCATTTAATGCGGACTCCAAAACACGTGATTGCGCATTGTTACGATATAAAATGGAAGACTCAGACAAAGCCCCCCCTTCTTCCTGCCATTTTTTAATGTTGCCAACAATAAAGCGCGCTTCGTCTAGTTCGTTAAAGGCGGCATATAAGCCAATTGGATCGCCTTCTTTTCCTTCCGTCCAAAGTTCTTTGCCTAGCCTATCTGTATTATTAGAAATGACTTGGTTTGCGGCTTTTAATATATTGGCAGTAGAGCGATAATTTTGTTCTAAGCGTATGACTTCTACATCAGCAAAGTCTTTTTGAAAGCTATGTATATTCTCTACTTGAGCGCCACGCCAACCATAAATAGATTGATCGTCATCGCCCACTATCATGACATGTGCTGGCGGTAACTCTTCTGCAAGGTTGCCATCGTGTGCGCCGGCTAATAGACGGATCCAAGCGTACTGTATTTTATTGGTGTCTTGGAACTCGTCCACCAAAATATGGCGAAAACGTTTACGGTAATGGGTTAATACTTCCGGATTTGTCGCTAACACTTCATGGCTACGTAGCAATATTTCAGCAAAATCAACTAAACCAGCGCGATCACACGCTTCTTGATAAGTGGTATAAACTTGTAGAAAGACTTGTTCTGTTGGATCAAATGCGTCGATATGCTTTGGTCTTAACCCGTCATCTTTTTTACCATTGATGTACCACATAGCTTGTTTTGGTGGATAACGCTTTTCATCTAAGTTTAAGCTTTTCATGATACGACGAATTAATCTGTGTTGATCGTCCGAATCTAGTACCTGAAAGCTCTCTGGTAATTTTGCTTCACGAAAATGCGTTCGTAAAAAACGATGCGCTAGACCATGGAACGTACCTATCCACATACCACCAGCACCGTACTGAGAACCTACAGAACCTTGACCTAACAAAGACTCTAAACGATGGCGCATTTCAGCCGCCGCTTTATTGGTAAAAGTTACCGCCAAGATTGAAAAGGGTGAAGTTTGGTGTGCTTGAATTAAATAACCAATACGGCTAATTAATACTTTAGTTTTGCCAGAACCCGCTCCAGCTAACACCAGCATGTTTTGTGGTGGTGCAGTTACCGCTTCGTATTGACGTTCATTTAGTTCGTTCAGCTTTAATACTGCTGTTGCTGAACTTGGAATATCTTGTGAGGGAATATAAACGTCCATAAGAAACAAAACCTATAAAATTAGTGAAGCTATTAAATTTAATACTATTTAAATAAAAACAGTTAAAAAAGATGTTAAATAAAAGCTGTATATATAAACAGGAAATGATTATAACAGGTGTAGCAGATCATCCAAGTCCGAATATTCAGCATTTGCCAAAGTAAAACCTGTTGGATAGTGATTGTTGTCTGGATTAAACCATAAAGATGGACAATTCGCGTTTAACGCTGCTTGAATATCAGACATAACGCTGTCACCAATATGCAAAATATTCTCACATGGAATATTCAAATCTTTAGACACGTCTTTTAACATGTCAGGGTACGGTTTCATTCTTGTTCCGTTTTCGCCAGCTCGGTAATAACCTACAAAATAGGGTGACAAACCTATCCGTTCATAATCGGCATTACCATTGGTTACTGCAACCAGTGGAAACTTTTCGCTTAAGCGCTCAAGCACGTCAAAGGTTTTTTGCGGAACGGTAAAGTCGGATCGGGCATCATAAAATGCATCGTATATTTGTTTTATCATGGTGGACTTTATCGGATCTGAGATGCCAAACGAGCTTACACCTAAATTCAAAACATGATGTCGCCATACATTCACATCATGGCAATACTCTGGATTTTTTGCTGCTACTTGCCACTTTAGGGTTTCCCAAAATGCTGAACCTTTTTCTTTGGCAGCTGGAATTAATTGGCAAATGGTGTCGAACTGAACTTGCAATGCTTTACGGATAACATCTTCATTAAAATAAAGCGTATCATCCAAATCAAAACTTAGGGCCTTAATAGGCTGGTTAAATGGGCGATTAAATCTAAGAGACACAAGACATCCTACATATTTAGAGAGAGTGGCAATGTTAACATAGTGAATACGCTTATTGGTGAAACCATGTACTGAAGCTATGTGGTTATAAAGAATCAAACTGTTCTATTTCGGCAAACACATCTTCAATTTTTGCGCTGAGTAAACTCTGAGCATCATATAGAGCTTGATTATAAATAGATGCGCCAAATTCCTTCATAATAAACCCTAATAAAAATTCCGCTTCAAACTGACCTAAATCACGATCTAATTCCTGTACAAAATATGTTTGTAACTTGCTAATTGCCGTAGTTTGCTGTTGTTTTGATAGTTTAATTTCAGACATTGTATAAATTCCTTAAAAATATTCAGCTCATTGTATAAAGGAACTGCATGATCAGCGATAAATATTTCCACTGGCACATTAGTTGTTATCTATATATTACTTAAATGATAAATTTGAACATAAATCAGCCAAAAAATATGACTACAGACCAGTTAATACAGGCGTTTAAAGCTCAGCATAAGTTGCCAGATTCAATTGATATTAACGCACCAAATTGGTTCATACCTATTGCCGAAATAATAAACACTCACCAAAAAAGGGATTCTTCGCCTTTCTTTGTTGGTCTCAATGGTAGCCAAGGTTCGGGCAAGTCCACATTAGCCGACTTTATAAAAATTTACCTTGAAAGCCAATGCCACTTATCCGTTGCTGTCATTTCATTAGATGATTTTTATTTAAACCAACAAAAGCGAAATGATTTAGCTAAAACAGTCCATCCATTATTAAAGTCTCGCGGTGTTCCAGGAACACATGATACTCAGTTATTAATGTCGACTCTTACGCAATTAAAATCAGATCAGCCTAATTGCCGCTTACCTAGATTTAATAAAGCCATAGACGATCCAGAACCTTTAGAAAATTGGCCTGTGATTTCAGAAAAAATAGACGTAGTGATCATGGAAGGTTGGTGCTGGGGAACACCGTCGCAAACAGAGGAAGAGCTACTTACTGCTGTAAATAATTTAGAAAAAAATGAAGACGAAAACGGAATTTGGCGCGATTTTGTTAACGAAGCACTTAAATCTGACTATTTAGCGTTATACCAAAAAATGGATTTTTGGTTAATGTTAAAAGCACCATCTTTTGACTGCATATCAAACTGGCGTAAAGAACAAGAACACAAACTACGACAAGCACACGCTTTAGTATCACAAGATACTAATACATCCGCGATTATGAGTGACGAACAAGTAGAACGTTTTATCCAACACTTTCAGCGCTTAACCGAACACGGACTGAAGCATGTACCAGAAATGTGCAACTTAGTGCTGCAATTAAATGCTCAACGACTGCCAACCTCTATTAGCGGCAGCTCGGTTTCTGAATTCAATCATTTAAGGAGTAGCTTATAATATGGGTAAGCAATATTTAATCTTTACCGACTTAGATGGCACCTTATTAGATCATTATACTTATAGCTTTCAACCAGCCGTAGAGATGTTAAGCAAATTAAAAAACGCCAACATTCCCGTTATTCCCAATACCAGTAAAACCTTCGCAGAACTTATTTTCTTTAGACAACAAACTAAATTGGACACGCCTTTTATTGTCGAAAATGGCGCTGCTGTTTTTATCCCTATGGATTTTGTTGAACAACAACCACCTGGCACAGAAGTATTTGAACGTTTTTGGGTAAAGAGCTTTTCCAAGTCGAGAGAGCATTGGTTAACTCTATTAAAAACCTTACCAACAGAATTACAAAAATGTTATCTCGGTTTTTCAAATATGAACAATGAGCAGTTATGTGACGAAACAGGGCTTAGTGTTCCTGCAGCATTAAATGCCAATACCCGCTTGTATAGTGAGCCATTAAAATGGCTTGGTTCCGATCAAGAAAAACAAGAATTGAAACAACACTTAACTGACGCTGGCGCTAATGTATTACAAGGCGGCCGTTTTTTACATGTCAGTGGGCATAGCGATAAAGGCAGCGCAATGCTTTGGTTAGCTGAATATTTAACGAGCCTTCAAACAAACACCTCTTTTACCACTGTTGCTCTTGGCGACAGTTACAACGATAACGAAATGTTAGAAGCGGCAGATATTGCTGTACAAATAAAATCTCATAAACACGATTTCCCAGCCCTAAAACGTAAAGATAATGTTATACAAAGTACGCTTTACGGGCCTTCCGGTTGGACTGAGTGTTTGCAACAATTAATAGATGTACCAAAGGAGCTTCATCATGGCTGATTTTTATCAAAATGGGGTAGTTACAACCTTACATAACTTAACAAATCGTAGCACCGAAGAACTAGAAGCTGAATTATTGACGTTTTCTAAAACCCGCCCATTAGGTTTAATCTTACCTTCACTTTTTTCTGAATTAGAAGGTAAAGCTTTACCAGATATTATTGAAAAAATTGCACAAGTCCCTTACTTATCAGAAATTGTTATCGGCTTAGACAGAGCAAATTTAGATCAATACAAACACGCCATCGACTTCTTCAGTACCTTGCCACAACATCATAGAATTTTATGGAATGATGGTCCTCGTCTACAAGCTCTAGATGCAAAATTACAAAAGCTTGGATTAGCACCAACAGAGTTGGGTAAAGGCCGAAATGTTTGGTATTGCATGGGTTATATTTTAGCCTCTGGTAAAGCAGAGTCTGTCGCTCTACATGATTGCGACATACTTACTTACGACCGTAGTTTATTAGCTAGGCTCATTTATCCTGTAGCAAATCCACATTTTAACTATGAATTTGGGAAAGGATTTTATGCTCGTGTTGCCCACGGTAAACTTAATGGCCGTGTTGCTCGTTTGTTAGTAACCCCGTTATTAAAAGCACTTAAACGAGTACTAGGTACAAATGAATACTTGGAATATATGGACAGTTTCCGCTATTCATTATCTGGTGAATTTTCATTCCGCCGTGACGTATTAACAGATTTACGCATTCCAAGTGACTGGGGATTAGAAATTGGTGTGTTATCAGAAATGCACAGAAACTTTGCTTCAAACCGTATTTGCCAAGTCGATATTGCGAATAACTACGATCATAAACATCAAGATTTATCACTGAACTCTACTGACGGTGGTTTATCTAAAATGTCGATTGATATCACCAAAGCTATTTTCCGTAAGTTAGCCACTCAGGGTTATATTATTAACGCTGAAAATATGCGAACAATTAAAGCGACCTATTTCCGCATTGCCCTAGACTATGTAGAAACATATCGTAACGACGCAATGATCAACGGCTTAACATTAGACATTCATACTGAAGAGAAGTCGGTAGAAATGTTTGCTAAAAATATTATTGAAGCCGGTGAAAACTTTTTAGCCAATCCAATGGAAACGCCTTTTATTTCTTCGTGGAACCGAGTAATGAGCGCAATGCCAGATGTGTTAACGGAATTAAAACAAGCTGTAGAACTAGACTTTGAAGAATTTGCTAGTGTAGCTAAAGCTGATTCAACAAAAAACAAAACGGCAAAGTAGGAGCATTACTCTATGCCAGCAAACTTAGATGAATTAAAACACAAGGTTGAACTGCAACTCAGTGTGATATATCAAGACGTTGAGTTGCTTATGCCAATAACTGAATTAACTCAGTTATTGCTTGATGAAATGAATATCCAAGATACATTTGTTGAACCAGTACCTTATGCTAATCACTGGTCTGAAAAGGACATGGTGTTAATCACTTACGGGGACAGCATTGTTGATCCCGAACAAAAACCCTTAAAGACATTAGAGTCTTTTATGGATAATTATTTAAATAATAAAATAAATTCTGTCCATATACTGCCTTTTTTCCCTTATAGCTCGGATGATGGATTCTCTGTTATTGATTATTCTAGTGTTAATGAATCTTTAGGTGATTGGCAAGACATTGAAGACATTGCTGGCAAGTATAAATTAATGTCTGATTTAGTTATTAATCATTGCTCTAGTCGAAGTGCATGGTTTCAAAACTTCATTAAAGGTTCAGGAACCGGTAAAGATTACTTCTTTACCGCAGACCCAGGTGATGATTTATCACAAGTTGTTCGTCCACGAACCAGCCCATTATTACGAGAAACAGAAACTGCCGAAGGTACTAAACATGTTTGGTGTACCTTTAGCCACGATCAAGTGGATTTAGATTTTAGAAATCCACAAGTACTAATCGCATTTGTTTCTATTATTCGCCAATATCTCGACTCTGGCGTGAAGATATTTAGGTTAGATGCAGTCGCGTTTTTGTGGAAAATTGTTGGCAGTCCATCCATAAACTTACCGCATACACATGAAGTGGTCAGATTGTTACGTACTCTTATAGAGCACACAAAACCTGAAACCGTGATCATAACCGAAACTAACATTCCGAATACTCAAAACCTTACGTATTTTGGGAACGCTAACGAAGCCCACTGTATTTATAACTTCTC
The DNA here is from genome assembly GCA_034111705.1 of Psychrosphaera sp. Lineage (GTDB taxonomy): Bacteria > Pseudomonadota > Gammaproteobacteria > Enterobacterales > Alteromonadaceae > Psychrosphaera. The sequence goes on along the minus strand of JAWUWS010000036.1, from coordinate 14,911 downwards.
ATTACCACCTTTACTGGTCAACTCGTTAATAACCGGTGACTGTACCTATTTAAAGCGCTGGTTAATGAGTATGCCTCCAGCACAGAACGGAACTTGTTATTTCAACTTTATTGCGTCTCATGATGGGATAGGGCTAAGACCAGCAGAAGGATTATTGTCAGATTTAGAGCTAAATACGTTAGTAAATACCATGCAAAATTTTGGTGGTCGTGTGTCTTGGCGTACCGCTGATACAGGCGAACAAAAAGCCTATGAGATCAACATTGCTCTTTTTGATGCCTTAAAAGGGACAATAGGCGGTGAAGATAAATGGGGGTTAGAACGTTTCATTTGTGCTCATGCCATTATGTTTGGTTTAGAAGGCATTCCCGGCATTTATATTCATAGTTTATTGGCAACTCAAAATGACTATGACAAATTAAAAAACACCCATCATAACCGCTCTATTAATCGCCATCGCTGGGATTATAAATTATTACAAGATCAACTAGGTTCAGATTTTAGTACACACAATAAAGTGCTTAATAGAATGTTATCTTTAATTGATATTAGAACCAAACAATCAGCCTTTCATCCAAATGCAACACAATATGTGTTACATCTTGGGTTACAATTGTTTGGTTTCTGGCGTCAAAGCCTAAATCGGAAACAAAGTATTTTTTGTATTAGTAATGTTAGCAATGAAAAAGTAGAGTTACGGTTAAATGAATTAAATCTCATTGTCACTGACAATTGGTTTGATTTGATCTCAGGTATGAGTATTGAAGATACCGCCACTGAACTTGAATTAATGCCATATCAAACAGTATGGCTTTCCAATTTAAAAACGAGTAATTAGAGGAACACACATGACCCAAAAAGTAACCAAAGCCGTTATCCCTGTAGCGGGTCTAGGCACTCGTATGTTGCCAGCAACCAAGGCAATACCAAAAGAAATGTTAACTTTAGTAGACCGCCCACTAATACAATATGTAGTAGAAGAGGCTGCTGCTGCAGGTATTCGTGAAATCGTTTTAGTTACACATGCTAGTAAAAATTCTATCGAAAATCACTTTGATTCAAGTTTTGAATTAGAAACACAACTAGAAACACGTGTTAAACGCTCACTATTAGAAGAAGTGCGTTCTATTAACCCAAAAGACGTCACCATGATCTCAGTACGTCAGGCTGAAGCAAAAGGCCTTGGTCATGCAATCAATTGTGCTAAACCTGTGATTGGTGATAACCCATTTGTGATCATGTTACCGGATGTGATCATTGACCGTTATTATTCAGACTTAGGCGTTGAAAATTTAGCTGGCATGTTAAAAGAATACGAAGCTACCGGCGATAACCAAATAATGGTTAACCCTGTACCAGAAAAAGACGTGAGCAGTTATGGTGTTGTAGACATTAACGGCGAAACGTTAACGGAAGGAAACACAGCCCCAATTAAAACAATGGTAGAAAAACCAGCTAAAGGTGAAGAGCCATCTAACCTAGCAATAACCGGCCGTTATGTAGTATCTCCTAAAATATGGGACTTATTAGAAAAAACCTTACCCGGTGCTGGCGGTGAAATACAATTAACTGATGCTCTACATAAATTAAACGAAATTGAAAATATGTCGGCTTAACACATTGTTGGTAAAACCCACGACTGTGGTAGTAAATTAGGTTTTCTTAAAGCGAATATTGAATATTCATTACACCGCTCTGAATTTAAAGAAGATTTGAAAGAAGCAATTAATAAGATTGTTGCCGATCCAAATTTTTAGTTTTAACTTAATTTTAGACACCAAGTTAGCTGTGCCTTGTACGCACAGCTAACCCATCTATCTCCACGACTGTTCTGCCTTCCATAAACTCATCACCCCCTTTCATTTATCGTGACATTTCCAACCAGTTGCGTAGTATTATATTTAAACAATATGATTATTTTTTAACTCACCACCATCTTTTATTAGGGACAATACCATGCAAACTGACATGCACTATTACGGTACGTACGCCATCGCTAGAATGGCTGGCTTATCTGTTGAGATAGCAAAAACCATCGCATTTTCTGCACAATACGTTGATGACTCTACTCAAAATGACAGTGATGAACATCCTGATGGTGGTTTAATATATGGTATTGCCACTGCACACTCTAATGGCCAGGTTACAAAAAATAGATTAGTTAACTTAAAAGAACAAAAACAGGTGTGGACACCATTTCATTTTCTTCCAGGTGGTGAAGGTTCAACATTAGCTGAAAAATTGCAATGTAAAAAAGACTCAATTATTGCCCAGGAAATGATAAAAAATCACATGACCTTTGCTAAAAATTCAGAATTTGGACCACAACTAATGGGTATTGCTTGTCACGTTTATGCCGACACATTTTCTCATTATGGCTTTACAGGTATCAGTACAGACACCAATGAAGTAGACGCCGACTCAATTACTCTTATTGATGTAAAAGATAAAGAAATGGAAGCTTACCTACTCAACAAACATAACCGTTTTGTAAAAAAATACGCCCCTAGTTTCATAATTAAAATATGGCGAGCCATTGCTAATCGTGCGGCTGAGGCTTTTTCCGGCTCATTAGGCCACGGTGGTGTTGGCACTTACCCCGATAGGCCTTATTTACATTGGCAATATACTTATGAGAATCATCATAAAACGTCTCATCGCGATAATCCCGCTACCTTTTTGGAGGGTTGTGAGAAGATGTACAAGCTACTGCTCGCTTACGGTAAACGTTGTGATAAAACACACAAAGCGCTAGTCCCATTTAAAGATGTTAAAGATAAAATTGATACAATTTTACGTGCAGAGCTACCAATGGAAGGGCGTATTAATCTTTGGAAAACGTCTATCATCACTAATGAGTTATATAGCGCAGAACCAGACGAAGCGCTTGATTACGATCACAGAATTTGGGAAAAACAAAAAGCTGGATTTCATCTACTATCAAACTCCGCCATGGCAAAAAAATTAGATGTGTATAAATTCCATCAAGCCGCAACTTACCACAGGTATTATGTTTTAAAAGACTTGTTACCTAAACACGAGATTATCATTTTTTAATAACTACTTTGGACTTGTTTATTCAATTTGGGCATATATAGCTAGCTTAAAATTGTAAAGAAAATGTAGAGACCCTTTACATATTTTTACTTGTCTAGCGCATGCTTTTATTCAATTATGCTGTAACTAACAAGGTTAATTTAAAGCATTTATAGCCCCCTGCATTTGGATATTGTGCGGTTTATTGACCTAGAATATTTACAATAAGGAACTTGTTCATGAAAAAAATTCTCTTTGTTTTTCTATCAGCTTCATTAGTGTCAGGATGTACATCCTCAACAAAAGAAGCCCTAAACACCCCTATAACAACGGCGAAAACCGAAATTACAACTGTTGACTCAACCCAATTTGACGGATTGAAACGACTTGTTGCAATAGGCCGCTTTTCGGACGAAACCAAACGAGGCAATAGCTTTCTTGTTGACAATAACAATAACCGATTAGGAAAACAGGCAACGGACATTTTAAGCTCGCGATTAAGCGCCAGTGGAAAATTCATCATGCTAGAGCGACCAGATGTGCAATTGCTCAGCTCTGAGTCTAAAAACTTTGAAACATCAAAAATTGGGGCTGATTATATAATTGTTGGTTCAGTATCAGAGTTTGGTCGACGCACTGAAAGCGACGTCGCTATTTTTTCACGCAATAAAATTCAAATTGCTAATGCCACCGTTAATGTCCGTTTGATCGACGTAAAAACCAGTCGAATTGTTTACTCTGAAGAAGCCTCTGGTGAAGCTCGCTCTGAAGCGAATCAAGTATTTGGGGTTGGTCAAACCGCAGCATATAACACTTCATTAGATGACAAAGCCGTGTCTGCTGCTATTTCTAAACTTGTATCAAATATAATGAATAACCTCTTAGACTCTCCATGGCAAGCATACTTAATTAATAGTAATGATGGTTCAATGTTTATGACTGGTGGTGAATCTCAAGGTATTAAATTAGGCCAAATATTTACCGTTATTGAGCCAGGTAAACAAGTTAAAAACCCGCAAACCGGAATGTTAATTTCTTTACCGGGCAAAGAAGTTTCAACTCTAAAAGTAACTGGGTTTGTTGGGCAAGGTGATGATGCTTTAAGCATAGTAACAACTCAAACGGGTAAGTTAGATAAAACAAAAATCGGACAATATGTAGTTAGAGAAATCAAGGAGAATAACCATGAATAAATTTATCTTAGTGATCATACTTTCTATATTTATCATTCCATTATCAGGCTGTACAACAAACTACTCTAGCAGTACGCAGATAGAAGATTCTGGTTATATTTTATTAAAAGGTAATTTTAATAATACGACTTTATATGTGGATGACACAGCAATCTATATAGATTCCACGACAACTCAATATAAATTAAATGGAAAGATGGTTTCCAAATTTCCACTAGGTGTTGGTACACATTCAATTAAGATTCAGAGAGGAGATAACACCCTCATCAGTAAGAAAATATTTCTTTCTAATGATCAAACTGTAGAGATAATAGTCCCATGAGTAGAGCCATAAATAACGCTATGAATGGTACCATTTGTAATTTTATGAGTGGTACTGTAAATAACACCATGATTATACAAAAATCTATTCTCGTTTTAACATTAATTTTTGTTACAGCTTGTGCGCAAAATAACCATATTTACTATTGGGGCGATTATTCAAATACACTTTATGCGACTAAAAAAAATCCGTCGGTTAAAAACGAAGAGCGCCATCATAGTGAACTACTGAGAATAGTTGATAATGCTAGTCATTATAATAAAAAAATTCCTCCGGGCATTTATGTTGAGCTCAGCATGTATGAAAGTAAAAAGGGAAATCACGACAAAGCAAACATGCTATTAAGTAAGGAATACTCTCTTTATCCTGAAGCAAAAAAGTACATCGATAATATTAAAAAAGTAGGAGATAAAAATGAATAAGCTTCTAATACTCTTAATATTTTCCATGCTGCTATCTGGTTGTGTGACAACAGAACCAGTGGGGAAAATGGACACTTTTCCTAAAATGTATAACGAAGATCCTCTAAGTATTGTTATTGCTCCAGCAATTAATAATTCAACAGCTGCAGACGCTCCTGACTTATTTTCAACAACCATTGCGAAACCATTAGCTGAGGCTGGGTTTTATGTAGTTCCTGTACCTTATGTAAATCACGTTTTAGCATTGGAGGGAATAAACGACGGAACACAATTAAAATCTGTGCCATTAGATAAATTTGATCATATATTTGGCGCTGACGCCGTATTATTTGTGACTATTAATAAATGGGATACATCTTATGTATTAGTATCTGCTACGGTAACGGTAGGTTTAACATTTGAACTTGTGTCAACAAAAACTAATGAGCTTTTATGGCAACATGAGAGTGTGATTGTTAAAGATACAACGGATAATAATTCTAATAACGGCTTACTATTAAAAATAATTTCAACAGCGATAACAACTGCAACCACTGATTATGTTCCTATTGCTAAGCAAATAAATTGGCAAGCATTATCCACAATACCATTAGGAAGATACCATTCTCGTCATGGTGTGGATGGTAATGATGCATCAGGTAGATACAAAGAAGTTGAACATTAAAATATCTAACAGGATTGTCCTATACAAGACACTCCTACATTAGGTACATGAAAGTCAGAATAAAGCTTATACTGGTATTGGTTATTACAATTAATTGGCAAAAATATGCTCATCAAAAATAATACGCCAAGCTTCTTTTTTAATGAACTGCCGCAATTACAGCCGCATATCATAAAAACTAAAGGGTTAAGTTGGGGACAGCGTTTTTGTAATGCTCAAAAACCAAGAGCTTATACAATCATCAACGATTGGCAGCTAAGAGTTAGTGGCGTTTCTGAAGCTTTAGACGGTACTATTTTAATTCCAAAAGGAACGGTAATAGACGGCGCTTCTATTCCTTTCCCTTGGTTTATAGCCTTTATCACGTTTGGCATATTAAGACCTTCAGGTATATTGTTAACGGCGTCTATTCCCCATGACTTTGCATTTATTCATGGGGAATTACACTATGTTTCTGATAATACTAACGCCCCTGATAAATCTGGCAAAGGGGAGGTGAGAAAAGTTCAAAGGCATCAAGCAGACAAACTGTTTTATCACATTGTAAATAATGTGAATCACGCCCCAGTTATAGCCAGCATTTCGTGGCTTGCGGTACGTTTAGGTTGGTATTGGGTTAAATACAACGGAAAAAAAAGAGGTGGAAAGTTTCCAATTTTAGTTACCTTATTGGTAACCCTTAGCGCATCTATTTTTTTGTTATGTATTGCTGATTAGTAAAAACATTCATCACCAATTTCACTCGCCAACTGAGCCAAAAAAACTTGCATAAAATCAACTCGCGCTTGAGCTTCTTGTAAGCCTGCTTTTGTCGTCATAGTCTTTGCGGTTTTAAACAGCTTTTCATAAAAGTGATCAACCGCTGCTACTTTGCTGTCTGGTGTTCTTTTTTGGCAAAATGGATCTTCTGGTTGATAAATTTTGCTGCCTAATTTACCTGAAACAAGCATACAACGACTCACGCCAATAGCTCCTAAACCGTCTAATCTATCTGCATCTTGTACTATTTGAGCTTCTAATGTTTCTGGTGTGAAGTTAGCGCTATAACTGTGCGTTTTAATAGCATGATGGATTGCCTCCAAATACACCGTTGGATAGTCAATGGAGGTTAAAAACTCTACTGCTTTGTCTCCCGCTAATGTTGAAGCGCGTTTATTGTCCGGATGATTTTTGGGAAAAGACACACAGTCGTGCAACCAAGCTGCCGGAAGCACAATGTTAATATCAGCTTTTTCCTGTACACATAATTTTTTGGCTGTGGCGACAACACGTTTAATATGATCTATATCGTGTGCAGCATCATGAATTTGTTGCTGTAAAATAAACTCTGCACATTTTTGCTCTAATTGAGTTTTTTCTAAATGCAGTTCTTCTGACTGGCGTTTTTCAAATTTTGAGGCATTCATATTTAATCTTTTTATTCTGCTTTGTTTTTTTACGAAGTGACTGACGTTCACATATAAATCAATGTTAAAAAGGCGTCAATATTGACGCCTTTTTATCTATAACGATGTTACTTAACTTTACTTAGATGTGCCAATCAAATCCATAAAGAATGCATACTCTAATGCGAGTTCTTTATAGCGACGGAAGCGGCCTGATGCACCACCATGCCCAGCGTCCATATTGGTTTGAAAGTACAACTTGTTCGAGTCTGTCTTAACTTCCCGTAATTTCGCAACCCACTTCATAGGCTCAAAATACTGTACTTGTGAGTCGTGCAAACCAGTGGTCACTAACGTATTTGGGTAAGCTTGTGCTTTAACTTGGTCGTATGGAGAGTAAGACAACATATATTCATAAGAATCTTTATTGGCAGGGTTACCCCATTCGTCATATTCATTAGTAGTTAAAGGAATGCTAGGGTCTGACATAGTCGTAACAACATCAACAAATGGTACATGCGCTGCAACACCAAGGTATAACTCAGGTGCCATATTCATAATACCGCCCATTAATAAACCACCAGCACTACCACCAACAGCAAACACTTTGTCTTGTGCTGCATACTTTTGCTCGGTTAATGCTTTAGTCACATCAATAAAGTCGTTAAATGTATTAATTTTGTTAAACATTTTTCCGTCTTCGTACCATTGACGACCTAACATTTGTCCCCCACGAATATGCGCTAGCGCATAAACAAAGCCTCGGTCTAACAATGATAATCTAGACGCTGAGAAATAGGGTTCTATTGTTGCGCCATATGAACCATAAGCATATTGATAAACGGGATTAGTCCCATCTTTTTTAAATTTATCTTTACGGTAAACCAAAGACACAGGCACTTTTTTACCATCACGTGCGGTAATAAATACACGTTCACTTTGATACCAACTTGGATCAAAATCACCCAAGACTTCATCTTGTTTTAATGTTGTGCTTTCAAAAGTGTTTAAGTCCACTTCCATAACAGAGCCTGGTGTAGTTAAGGAACTGTAATAATAACGCAATTTATCATTGTCGGCTGTTGAGTTAGTATCAAACGTTGCAACATAAGCAGCATCATTAAATGGTAATGACGTTTCTTTGTTTGTGGTTAAATTAATAACTCTTATATTCGTATTACCGTTTTCTTTTTCTTCTAAAACAAGGTGATTGTTAAATACAATAAAGTCTTCAAAGTACACGTTTTCTCTGTGCGGTATTACCTCTTGCCATTTACTTGTGTCATCACTCTCTTCACGGTTCACTTTCATAAGTTTAAAGTTTTTAGCATTTAAGTTAGTACGTATGTAGTACCAATCATTGTGCTGATCAAAATCATATTCATGACCTACTGTGATTGGCGTTATCTTTTTAAATTCAGCATTTGGGCTGTCAGCGGAAATAACAGATGCTCCAGTAGATAACGTAGAGTCGTGGTAAATGTAAATTGTTTGGCTGTCACGAGTTTTACCAACATAAGTATAAAAAGTGGTGTCGTCTTCTTGGTAAACCAACGTATCATCTTCTTGCTTTGTTCCTAATGTATGACGGAATACTTGATAACCCAATAACGTTTGTACGTCTTTTTTAATGTAAAAAACCGTTTTGTTGTCGTTACCCCAAACAATACTGCCAGAGGTATCAACCAATTTATCTGCATACATTTCACCAGTAGTTAAGTCTTTAAACTCTATTACATATAAACGTCTACTTTCGGTATCCGTTGAATAAGCCAAAATGTTATTGTTAGTGCTAACTGACAAGCCGCCTAAACTAAAGTACTCATGACCTTTCGCTAATCTGTTTGCGTCTAAATACACTTCTTCTGTATTTTCAAGAGATGACTTTTTACGTGCGTAAATAGCATATTCGTTATCCCCTTCATAACGGTTATACCACCAATAATCTCGTTTTGTATAAGGGACACTTGCATCGTCTTTTTTAAGGCGGCCAGTCATTTCTGTAAATAACGTATCTTGTAGTGATTGTGTGTGTGCCATTTGTTGATCAACAAATGCATTCTCAGCTTCTAAGTGCGCTAAAATTTCTTTATCTTCTCTTGAGTCATCACGCATCCAATAGTAATTATCAATACGTTCATGACCATGCTGCTCCATGTTGTATGGTACTTTTTTTGCCACTGGTGCTTTTAGTGCATCTGATGTCATGTTATCTGCCGTTTTATTAGATGGGGTACAACCTGAAATAAATAATGAGACAATTGAAATAATCATCCCAGTTTTTACAAAACCTAATGGGTACTTTGCATTAACCATTTTCCTTTTCCTTTTAACTACAATTGTCTTTTTTATTAGATGTACGTAAATTTATGACCAAATTACTCTATTTTTGTGTTTTTGAATAACAAATAACTAAAAGAATCACTAATTTTATAATTAGAGCTTGCACTCAAATTGTTAGAGTGCTAAAAATTAGGCAAGTCAATTTAGAATAATTATTTACATTAATGACAATTTTATTCAACACTACAATCGCTTTATTACTCAACCTGCTGCTTTTATCTGTATGCGGGCTTGTTTTGGTTGATTAAAATTTAAATAGAATCAATAAAACCCCGCTCAACTAGCGGGGTTTTTTTTACCCTGTTAGTTTGTGGTTTTTACAACAGGAGGAAGGAATATGCAAAATATGAATCAAGATAAAGTCGTCATTTTTGACACGACATTACGTGACGGCGAACAGGCATTACGCGCTAGCCTAAATAAACGTGAAAAATTACAAATAGCTCATGCTATTGCCAAACTTGGCGCAGATGTAATGGAAGTTGGTTTTCCAGTTTCATCGCCAGGTGACTTCGATGCAGTAAAAACAATTGCTGAGCAAGTAAAGGGCCCAATAATTTGCGGATTAGCTCGCGCCATGGAAAAAGACATTATTGCCTGTGGCGAAGCGTTAGCCCCAGCGGAAAAACGTCGTATCCATACTTTTATTGCTACTTCACCAATTCATTTGGAGCACAAGTTACAAAAAACATTAGAACAAGCTACTGAAATGGCTGTCAACGCCATTAAACTAGCAAAAACCTATACTGACGATGTTGAGTTTTCTTGTGAAGATGCAGGTCGTACTCCAGTTGCCGACTTAGCTTATGTGATAGAACGTGCTATAGATGCTGGCGCAACAACTATTAATATTCCAGATACTGTAGGTTATACAGAGCCTACAGAATTTGCTGAAATCATTGCAGGAATAAAGCAAACGGTTCCAAATATTGATAAAGCGGTTATTTCTGTTCATTGTCATAACGATTTAGGTTTAGCGGTTGCTAACAGTATTGCGGCAGTTCAGGCAGGCGCAAGACAAATTGAATGTACCGTAAACGGTATTGGTGAACGTGCCGGCAACTGTGCTTTAGAAGAAGTTGTAATGATTTTGCAAACTCGCCAAGATCATTTTGGTGTAAGCACCAATGTTAAGTCGGAAGAGATTTTCCGTACATCAAAATTAGTTAGCCAACTTTGTAATATGCCAGTGCAGCAAAACAAAGCTATTGTTGGCGCAAACGCTTTTGCTCACTCTTCTGGTATTCATCAAGACGGTATTTTAAAGGCACAAAATACGTATGAGATCATGAAACCAGAACATATTGGTATGCAAAGTAACGAGTTAAATTTAACCTCTCGTTCTGGCCGTCATGTTATTCAGCATCGCATGACTGAAATGGGTTATTCCGATAACGACTACAATTTAAACGATGTTTACGACGAGTTCTTGTTATTAGCAGACAAAAAAGGTCAAGTGCACGACTACGACTTGGAAGCAATTATCTTTGATCAACAACTGGAAGAAGAATCTGACTATTATAAATTAAAGTCATTACAAGGTTTATCCAGTAACTTACCGGTCAATACTGCTACTGTTGGGATCACTATTGGCGATGCTGACACTTTATATAAAGCAGAAACCGGAAACGGCCCAATTGAAGCCGCTTACAATGCATTAAAACAAATTACTCACATTGACTTAAACATTATCGACTTTAAATTAAATTCAAAAGGTGAAGGAGCTGATGCTATTGGGCAAGTAGACATAATCGCAGAATCTATGGGCCGTAACTTCCACGGAACAGGGTTAGCCACCGATATTATTCACGCAGGCGTAAAAGCATATATTCACGTATTAAATCTAGTCCACAGAGCTCAACAAGTGGAAAGTATTAAAGAACAACAGCAAATAGATTAAAACAAAAATCATGAATAATAAGCCAAAATATACAATATATTGGGAAATGAATAACAATGAGTAACGAATACAAAATTGCAGTTTTATCAGGGGACGGTATCGGACCAGAAGTCATGGCTGCGGCAATATCAGTGTTAGATGTAGTACAGCAAAAATACGGTTTTAAATTACAATACACACATGCAGATGCAGGTGGTATTGCCATTGATAATCACGGCTGCCCACTCCCAGATAGCACATTAAAAGTATGCGAACAATCAGACGCGATTTTATTTGGCTCTGTTGGCGGCCCAAAGTGGGAAAACTTAGCACCAAACGACCAACCAGAACGCGGTGCATTATTACCACTGCGTAAACACTTTTCTCTGTTTTGTAATATGCGTCCTGCGGCTTTAGTTCCTGCATTAGCACCTATGTGCCCATTACGTGCAGATATTAGCGAAAAAGGTTTTGACGTATTAGTTATGCGCGAGTTAACGGGCGGTATTTACTTTGGTGAAAAAGGCCGAGAAGGTGACTCTGCCTTTGATACTCAACGTTACTCTAAAAGTGAAATCACTCGAATTGCTAAGCTTGGTTTTGAAGCTGCGCAAAAGCGCCGTCACAAGGTTACCTCTGTAGATAAAGCCAATGTATTACAAACGTCTATCTTATGGCGTGAAACCGTTATAGAAGTGGCTAAAGACTACCCTGACGTAGAGCTTGAACACATCTATATTGATAACGCAACAATGCAGTTGATTAAAGACCCAAGTCAGTTTGACGTACTGTTATGTGACAACTTATTTGGTGACATTTTGTCAGACGAATGCGCCATGATCACAGGCTCTATGGGCTTATTGCCATCAGCCAGTTTAAATGAACAAGGTTTTGGCATGTACGAACCAGCTGGCGGCTCAGCCCCTGATATTGCAGGTAAAGGCATTGCTAATCCAATAGCACAAATATTAAGTGCAGCATTAATGTTACGTTATAGCTTAAATCAAGCTGATGCAGCTAATGCAATAGACCAAGCTATTACCGACGTAATCGCACAAGGCAAAGTAACGGGCGATATAGCGCAAGGCGCGACAAGTTATAGCACAGAGCAAGTTGCACAAGCTATCGCGCAAGCAATCAAATAAGAAGTGTAGGAACGAAAATGGCACAAACATTATATGAAAAAATCTGGGACGCGCATTTTGTCGCAGAATTATCCGGCGATACAAACTTAATTTATATCGACCGCCACTTAGTCCATGAAGTTACGTCACCACAAGCATTTGCTGGTTTACGTGAAAAGAATCGCCCAGTGCATCGTTTAGATAAAACCTTTGCCACTATGGATCATAACGTTTCAACACAAATACGCTCATTTGCAGCTGCGGGTGAAACATCACGAAAACAATTAGAAGCATTGGCTAAAAATTGTAAAGAATTTGGCGTTACTTTATTTGATTTAAACCATGAAAACCAAGGTATTGTGCATGTTATTGGTCCAGAGTTAGGCATCACATTACCGGGTCATACCATTGTGTGTGGTGACTCACATACAGCAACACATGGTGCTTTTGGTGCCTTAGCATTTGGCATTGGTACGTCTGAAGTGGAGCATGTTTTAGCGACACAAACGTTACAACAGAAAAAAGCCAAGTCATTAAAAATTGAAGTTAACGGGCCTATGCGTCCAGACATTACTGCTAAAGATGTGATCTTAGCGGTGATCGAAATCTTAGGCACTGCTGGCGGCACAGGTTATGTTGCAGAGTTTTGTGGACAAGCCATTGAAGAGTTATCAATGGAAGGCCGCATGACATTATGTAACATGGCGATTGAAATGGGTGCAAAAGCAGGATTAGTTGCGCCAGACCAAATCACCTTTGATTACGTTGAAGGCAAAGATTACGCACCTAAAAATGCAGCTGATGGTTCTAGTTCAGACTTTGATGATGCCGTAGCGTACTGGAAAACATTAAAAACAGACGATGGTGCGGTATTTGATCACACCATTACTTTACACACAGACAACATCACGCCAAAAGTTACTTGGGGAACAAGCCCAGAACAAGTTATTAGTGTTGATGCCAAAGTACCAAATCCTGCTCATGAAAAAGACTCAGTAAAAGCAGATGCTATACGCCGTGCTATTACGTATATGGGACTAGAAGCCGACCAAGCGATTACGGATATTCATGTTAATACAGTATTTATTGGTTCTTGTACTAACTCTCGAATTGAAGACATGCGTGCAGCAGCCGAGGTTGTTAAAGATAAAAAAGTATCAAGTGGCGTAAGAGCGTTAGTTGTTCCAGGGTCTGTACGAGTAAAAATTCAAGCAGAGCAAGAAGGGTTAGATCAAATATTTAAACAAGCTGGTTTTGAATGGCGTGAACCTGGATGTTCAATGTGTTTAGCCATGAACGACGATAGGTTAGAACCGGGGGACAGATGCGCGTCTACCTCTAACCGCAACTTTGAAGGCCGCCAAGGCCGAGGTGGTCGCACCCATTTAGTTAGTCCAGCTATGGCTGCCGCAGCAGCTATACACGGTCATTTTGTCGATATTAGAAAAGGGTAAGGGGAACATTATGTCAGATGTAGTTTTTCATCAGAGCGTGTTTCATAAGGGCTTAGTATGCCCATTAGATAAAAACAACGTAGATACCGATCAGATCATTCCAAAGCAATTTTTAACCTCGGTTGAACGCAGCGGTTTTGACAAAGCCTTGTTTTACGATTGGCGTTATTTGGATAACGACCAACCAAACCCAGAGTTTGTTTTAAACTTTCCACAATACAAAGGTGCGAGTGTTTTACTTACCCGTAAAAACTTTGGTTGTGGTTCAAGCCGTGAACATGCACCTTGGGCATTAAAGCAATATGGTTTCCAAATTGTGATTGCTCCTAGCTTTGCTGATATTTTTTACAACAACTGCATTAACAATCAGATCTTACCAGCAAAAGTTTCTGATGAAGTTACTAACAAACTATTTAACCTGTGCCATACTCAAGAACAAGTTAGCTTAGCTGTCGACCTAAAAGGCCAACAACTACTTATTGAGGGTGAATCACCTATAGAGTTTGAAATTGCAGCCGATGTAAAAGATAGACTGCTAAAAAACCTAGACTTTATTGGTGTAACTGAAGAATTCTCTGAACAGATAAAAACGTTTGAAGACAAACTATCAGCCTCACGCCCTTGGCAGTAACACTTTATTTTTTGTAGTTTGAATAAAAACTACAAAAACACCCAGTTTGTTTCCATGGTACTTCGCCGCTACTAACCTAGCGGCTTTTTTTTGCGCCCTGGACGGGCGCAACATCGAAGCTACAGGGATGTATTAGCTTCGTGTGTAAGTTTTGACTGATCTCAAATGAACTCCAAATGGACGTAGGATAGCGGTATGCGCCCACTGCAAACAACACTGAAAGTCCATAATCCCCCTGATGTTTTGGCTTCGTGTTCGATAGTCCAATACACACTTAAACCAGCATAAATCACAGATCGTCAAAGAGGGCATACCACTAATGCCGATCAGTTAAGCAATTAATTGTGAGATCAATTGAACGATCTTCTAGATATGTAAGAATCCGATAAAACATAATTTATCGGATTTTTTATGCTCGTATCACAAGCTTTAGACGTTATTAATAATTGGAAGCCCAA
>JAWUWS010000035.1:0-30941 GCA_034111705.1 Psychrosphaera sp. | reverse complement strand
GATGATTTTATGTTGGTTATTAAATTGCCCTGTTTGTAATAACAATAACGGCAACCGAGTTGACTTACCAGCCCCTGGCGGCGCTTGCAAAATAACACGACTTGACGATGAAAGTGTTTCAACAAGTTGTGGGAAAGTATCATCTATTGGTAAGGTCATGTATTCTGCTTGCTCAGCGACTAAATTCAGCTTTAAGTAGAAACAATTATAAAGAATATTCAAACAAACAAAACCTTTAGATCCTTGAATGCTTGAATGCTTGAATGCTTGAATGCTTGAATGCTTGAAATGGTAAAGCCCTGAAAATACAAGGTCAACAAAATCCAAAAAAATCACTCGCGGTATTTTATTGGTTTAGATTTATCTAGTACTGACAAGCTAGCTATTGCTAATTGGCGTGACAAACAGATATTTGGAGCCACTGATAAACCTGTTCCTGTTGAGAACTTTCATATTACCTTGTCGTTTTTTGGTCAAGTGCCGCACAACAAACTTGAGCAGTTGGAAATGCTGTCAGATACTATTTCCTGTAAGCGAATAGCAACTAAAACAACTGAACTTGGCGTATTTAGCAAACCTAAAATTTTACATTTAGGTGTGGAGTTAACATCAAGTTTGCAACAATTAGCAAAGCAATGTTTGGCTATAAACGGTAAGCTAGGGCTAGCTAGTCCGCATGAAGTATACCGTCCGCATATAACGCTAAATCGTAAACACGTTGAGGCGGTGCCAATCCTTTTTGAACCGCCAAAGCTTGAGTTAAACTTTACTGAGTTTCATTTATTTGAGTCAGTATCAAGCTCACAACAAGGTAAGTCGCCGCATTACCCAAAGCGTATGAGTTTTAGTTTAAATCCATTTTAAACTCTGTTTAATTTAGATGTTTTTATGCCTTGTAAGGAAACTCTTGCTGCCAATGTTCTGCAATATCAATACGGCGGGCAAACCATACATGATCAAACGACTTAGCATATTGGAAAAAACGCTCCAATGCTTTGATCCTTCCAGGACGTCCTATTAAGCGGCAATGCAAACCAATCGACAACATTTTAGGTTGGTTTAATCCGTTTGGATCACCCTCTTCATATAACGCATCAAACGCATCTTTTAAATAATTGAAAAACTGATCGCCAGCATTAAAACCTTGTACCGCAGCAAAGCGCATGTCGTTAGTATCTAACGTATACGGCACAACTAACTGAGGTTTACCTTCAACGGTTTTCCAAAACGGTAAGTCGTCGCTGTAGTCGTCGGCGTCATACACAAAGTTGCCATTTTCAGCCACCAGCTTAGCGGTGTTTGGGCTTGTACGCCCTGTGTACCAGCCTTTTGGTGCTTCACCGGTTATTGCTTCAATAATGCTAACAGCCATTTGCATGTGTTGACGCTCAGTGTCTATGTCTACATCTTGATAATTGATCCAACGTAATCCGTGACTGCAAATTTCATGACCTGCTTCAACACAAGCTTTGGCGACATCAGGATGACGCTTTAAGGCCATTGCCACGGCAAAGACGGTAATAGGAATATCGTACTTTTTAAACAAACGCAGTAAGCGCCAAACACCTGCTCTACTGCCGTATTCGTAAATAGACTCCATACTCATGTGTCTATCTTCAACATGAGGGGCGCTTACAATTTCAGACAAGAATGTTTCAGCAGCAGGATCGCCATGTAATACACAGTTTTCACCACCTTCCTCATAATTCATGACCACTTGCACGGCAATGCGAGCCTTGTTTGGCCAATTGGCATGAGGTGGCTTTTCACCATAACCCAACATATCACGAGGATAATTGTTATAAAGGTCTTCTGTTTTGCTCATATCCGTTCCTACTTATTCTTTTATTGCTTATTTAGCCAAGCACCTAGTTGTTGTCGCTCTTGGTCTGTCATTTTAGTGATATTAGCCAAAGGCATATCTTTGTTGATCACCGCCCGGGTATGAATAAGCTGATGGGCTTTTTTTGCATCATCAATTGAGTCCAACTTAAACCCTAAAGGCGCAGATTGGAACATAGTTGAGCGGGGAGTTTGGCTATGACATTCCGTACAATGTTTATCAATAATCGTCCAAGCTTCAGAGTCTGTAATTAACGGTGTATTAGCGCTTTCCTGTTTTGTTTCAAGCGTATGCCAAGGGGCTATGACTAACATCAAAACAAAAAATGCAGCCACACCGCTTACTAAAACTTGCGGTTTATTAATGCCTTTATGTTTTAAGTTAAAGAAGTGACGTATCCACATGCCAATAACGAACAAAGCAATTAACACTAACCAACCAAATTCATGACTATAAGTATAAGAAAAATGATTGCTCATCATAATAAAGATAATTGGTAGCGTGGCGTAGTTATTATGCACTGAACATTGCTTGGCTTTTAACCCCGGAGCTGAATCTGGAATGCGTCCAGCTTCTACTTCTGCCACCATATAGCGTTGTCCTGGCATGATAATGTGATACACATTACCCGCCATACAGGTGCCAATTAAAGCACCAATGTGAATATAAACAGCACGGTCACTAAATAACTGATCTAAGCCCCAAGTGAACAAGGTGAGTAATGCAATAATCGTCAGTGTAAAGGCAATGTCATTGTTCACCAACGTGCTTTTGCAAAGCGCTCGATAAACTAAATAACCCAATGCAATAAATGAAAATGAAGAAGCGATAGCCGTGTACTTATCCATGTCGGTTTTATTGGCGTCTAACAAATAAGCGTCTGCTCCCACATAATACAATAAGCTAAATAACAGAATACCTGTGATCCACGTTGTATATGCTTCCCATTTAAACCAATGCAAGGTGCTTGGCATAATTTCAGGGCCGTTTTGGTACTTGGCAATTTCATAAAAACCGCCACCGTGAATGGCCCACAAGTCACCACGAATACCTTTGTCTTTTTTCCACTGCGGCGGTTCTTGCAAACTATTATCTAACCAAGCAAAATAAAAAGAGGCTCCTATCCAAGCAACCCCAGCTATCACGTGGAAATACCGTAATACTAAGTGCGCGAGTTCAAAAATATAACTTTCCATAATTAATTCATGTCCTTATTTGAAGCTGGTTTGTTTACAGGTGCGGACTTGCTTACAGACGGCGACAAAAACTGTGGTTGAGCATCACGCTCATAAGCACATTCGCCAAGAATATAGGTTGCTTTAATACAGCGGTCATCACCTAGCATCATGAAAGCAAATAAGCGTTCGTGTAAATCTTTTGTATGTTGCATACGGAAGGTTAAAAACGGTGTTGCGTCTTGATCTACAACAATGAAATCCGCTTCACACCCTATGTTGAAATTACCAATTGTGCCTTCTAAATCCAGCGCTCTTGCGCCACCTAATGTAGAAAGATAAAAAGCTTTAAAAGCTGAGAGCTTTTGTCCTTGTAACTGTTGGATTTTGTAGGCTTCGTTGCAGGTTTGTAACATAGAAAAGCTAGTTCCCCCGCCAACATCTGTACCAATTCCAACGTGAACACCGTGTTTTTCGCAAGTTTTTAAATCAAACAAACCTGATCCTAAAAACAAATTTGACGTGGCACAATGCGATATCGCCGCGTCGTTATCCGCTAAGCAACATAATTCTCTGTCAGACAAATGAATTCCGTGGGCAAATACCGCACGTTTACGCACTAAACCAGCATCTTCATACACACCTAAGTAATCTTCAGAGTGTGGGAATAAGTCTTTCACCCATGCGCATTCATCTTTATTTTCTGACAAATGAGTATGGAAATAGGTATCTGGATATTCCTTTAATAACTGACCACATTTTTCTAATTGAGCATCCGTTGATGTTGGTGCAAATCTAGGTGTGACGGCATAACTTAAGCGGTCTACATTGTGCCATTTTTCTATTAATGCTTTTGATTGCTCGTAACCTAATTCTGCGGAGTCTGATAAGTCATCTGGGCAGTTTCTGTCCATCATTACCTTGCCTGCAATCATGCGTAACTTGCGTTTCTGTGCTTCGGTAAAAAAGGCTTCTACCGACTCAGGATGCACAGTACCAAACACTAATGCGGTTGTTGTGCCGTTACGTAACAGCTCATCAAGAAAACGATTTGAAATGTCTGTTGCGTACGCCAAGTCTGAAAACTTCTTTTCAGTTGGGAAAGCATATTCCGTTAACCAAGTTAATAGTTGTTCGCCATAAGCCCCTATCATTTCCGTTTGTGGTAAATGAATGTGCGTGTCTATCATTCCCGGCATGATCAACTTACCGTCGTAACGGATGATATCTAAGTTCTGAGCAGCAGAGTTCTGATCCAGTAATGCCTCATTATGCAATGCAGCCATAATATCTTGTTCATAACCTAACTGAGCAACTTTGCCTTGTTTGATCACTAACGCACCTTTGGCAAAATATCGGTGGGCGTTGTCGCCTGCTATCACTGGATCATCAATAAAATCTAATATGTCACCACAAATCACTCGAGTGGTGTTTTCAGATAATGGTGTATTCAAAATTAACTTCCTCGGTAAGTGGAATAACCAAATGGAGACAACAGCAAAGGAATATGATGATGTTTGCTGTCTTGTAAACGAAAACAGATTTCTGCCAGAGGATAAAACGCAGGCTCTGCACTTCCTTTAGCCGACGGTTCTAAAACGTTACTATCTAAAACGTTACTATCTAAAAAGTAGCTATCGGAAAAGTAGCTATCTAAATCAAATACCAGCTTATAAACCGCAAACTCAATTTTAGTATCTGGGTTTATCCAATCGGTAATACGGCCGTCGTCATCTGTCTTTCCATCAGTAATAAACAGCCAATCGTTATCTACTTTTTTGTATAAGCTGATAGGAACATTAGCGGCTGGTTTGCCTGTTGCTGTGTCTAATACGTGAGTTGTTATAGCGCTTTTAGTTTCAGTGCTTTTAGTTTCAGTTAGCTTAGTCATAGCAACTTCTCCAATCTAATTTTTGTTATTTTGGCTTGTTCGCCAGCCGCAATGGCAAGTTCTTCATCGACCTTGTTATCAATGCGAGCCTTAATAAGATCTAGCATTTCTTGTGCTGACTTACCGCTAGCACAAACAATAAAAATAAAGCCAAATTTGTCCAAATACGCTTTGTTAAGCGCCATCATTTGTTCTAAAACTGTGTCCGTTGCGCTTTGCATACCTGACTGCTCATGCCCAGCTTTTTCAGCGGTATTAGCAAATTTAGCTCTTAGTGTACTGACATCCCCAATTAGTGGATGGCCTTCAAATGCGGCTAAATAATCTTGTGCTGTTAATCCTTGCCAAATTGATTGAGCAGATTCATACACTTGTTGCTCAGAGGCAAAAGGGCGAGCTTGCACCATAGCGTTAACCCAGCGCGGGGCAACACAACAGGTTTCAAAAGCCTCATAGGCTTGTTGTGCTGTTAGCTGGTTAAGTTGATTAAGCTTCATTCAATAATGACCTTATTTTCCGATTTTTGTGCTTTTTCAATATCTTGTTCTGGGCCTTTTTCAGATACTTTTTCAAGCACCCGTTCTGATAAAGACGAAAACGACTGTTGTAGACTTTGCCATTGAAGGCCTTGACGTTTTACTTGTTCTGGTTGTTGCCCTTGGTACAAATCAATAAGTTGTCCAGCAATTGATACCGCAACTTCCATTGGCAACTTGCCACCAACATTATCTAAACCAACAGGACAGATCATTTTATCAATACTTTGCTGACTAAAATCTCGATGTGCCAGTCTGTGTTGAAACCGTTTTGCTTTGGTTTGTGAACCAATAACACCCACCCACAAGGCATCATCTCGTTTTAAAATGGCTTGAGTTAAGTCAAAATCTAATTGATGGTTATGGGTTAAGATCAAAAAAGCACTGTTGATTTGCGCTTGCTGTACTGCAACCACAGGTTCATCTTCTACGACTTTTAAAACGTTATCTGGGATAGTTGCCGGGAATACATCGGCTCGGTTGTCAATCCATCTAATTTTAATTGGCAACTGCGCTAAAATAGGAATTAACGCTTGGGCAACATGTCCTGCACCGTAAACATCTAATCGCATGTGTTGGCAGCACATAGCTTCAAGCATGACAACCGCAGCTCCACCACAACACTGACCTAATGTGGCAGCCAAATGAAATTGCTCTGCTACTTGTGCAGACTGACCTTGAACTAATAGTTCTCTAGCTCTTTCAATGACTTTGTATTCCAAGTGACCACCACCAAGAGTGTCATAAATATTCTCCCCGGTGATCACCATTTTTGTCCCTGATGCTCTTGGTGTAGAGCCGCTAGTACCTAATACCGTCGCAATAACATAGTCAGTGCCACTTTGCTCAAGCGCCGCTATAGCTTGCGCCCAGCTTTGGCTATGAAAGCCTTGAAATGAACGATTTAGATCAGTCATGGCTTGCTTCCTTTGTTTTTTCATCCCTTGAATTTTGTTGCAACCAATTTTTAGCATCCATTACTGCATTTAACACACGTTCTGGGGTTGCAGGTGTATCAATTGGTGGAACATAACGCTGCTCCGTAATACTACCAACGGCGTTACGAATTGCACTCCACACACTAAAACCTAACATAAACGGCGGCTCACCAACGGCTTTGGAACGAAACACCGTAGTTTCTGGGTTTTCAGAATCAAACAGTGTCACATTAAATTCCGCTGGCGTATCACCAATGGCTGGAATTTTGTAGGTTGCAGGGCCAAAACTTGCAAGTTCACCTGAGTCTTTCCACTGTAAATCTTCTGTGGTTAACCAACCCATTCCTTGAATAAACGCACCTTCAATTTGTCCGATATCTAAAGCTGGATTAAGAGAGCTACCAACATCATGCAGAATATCGACTCGGGTTACTGTATTTTCCCCGGTTAAAACATCAATCTCCACTTCACTTAATGACACGCCATGGGCAAAGTAAAAGAAAGGTCGTCCTTCAGCTTTAGCTCGGTCGTAGTGTATTTTAGGCGTGGCGTAGTAACCCGTTGCAGATAATGAAATACGGTTCATATAAGCTAACTGGGCTAATTCGGCAAAACTAAGTTGGCCTTTAGCATGTGTAACCTGATCATCTTCAAATACAATGCTACTTTGCTCTACATTAAAATGCTCAGCAACACATTCAATTAACCGTTGTTTAATCGTATTGGCTGCATTCAATGCCGCCATACCATTAAGATCTGTTCCGCTTGATGCTGCTGTAGGTGATGTATTTGGCACTTTGTCGGTGCGGGTTGCTGTAATACCAACGGTATCTAAATCAACACCAAAAGCATGGGCGACTATTTGCGCTACTTTGGTGTTTAGCCCCTGCCCCATTTCTGTACCACCGTGATTAAGGTGGATAGAACCATCTGAATATATATTGATTAATGCACCAGCTTGATTCAAATGCTGTACGGTAAAAGAAATACCAAATTTTACAGGCGTCATTGCCAGACCTTTCTTAATAAAAGGCGAAGTTTTATTAAAGGTATTTATGGCTTCTCGGCGCTGCCAATAACCAGCCTCCGTTTCTACTTTTTCAATCATGTCTTTTAAAACATGTTGCTCAACCGTTTGATGGTAAGGCGTAATATCTCGACCTTCACGATATAAATTTGC
This sequence comes from Psychrosphaera sp., assembly GCA_034111705.1. Classification (GTDB taxonomy): domain Bacteria; phylum Pseudomonadota; class Gammaproteobacteria; order Enterobacterales; family Alteromonadaceae; genus Psychrosphaera. Next base: position 23,378 of record JAWUWS010000035.1, on the reverse strand, counting down.
TTTACGAACTTCTAATGCGTCTTTGCCTAATGCAGCCGCTATATCATCCATGATCAATTCAGCCATGATCATGCCTTGTGGGCCACCAAATCCTCTAAATGCAGTATGACTAACCGTATTTACTTTGCAGCGATTACCGATAATTTTTGCTGCTGGATAATAATAGGCGTTATCCGCATGAAACATGGCTCTATCGACGATTGCATCTGATAAATCTGGCGAATAGCCACAATAACCATTTACTTCTATATGTGCGCCACTGATCACGCCGTTATCATCAAAGCCGACATTGTAGGTGTTATAAAATGGATGACGTTTTCCAGTTAAGCGGAAGTCATCAGCTCGTGCTAATCTGACTTTTACCGCACAGCCTAAATAATAAGTGCCCAACGCAGCCAAACATGCCCAAGGCGCACCTTGTGTTTCTTTACCACCAAAACCGCCCCCCATTCGGCGAGTTTCTACCGTAACAAAATTAAATGGCTGCTTTAACACTTTGGCAATTAAGTGTTGAACTTCCGTTGGGTGCTGAGTGGAACATTGCACCAACATGCCACCGTCTTCATTTGGTTGAGTTAACGCAACTTGTCCTTCTAAATAGAAGTGCTCTTGGCCCCCAATTGATAACTCACCGCTTAGTTGGTGAGGTGCATTGTCTATGGCACCTTGTGCATCACCGCGTTGTAATGAATGCGGTGGTCTTACCCAATTTTCTTGTTCTATTGAGTCGTGAATATCGATAACTGGGGTGCTTGTTTCACATTGAATATCCACTAACTTTGCTGCACGTCTGGCGGTTTCGTAAGAGTCTGCAACAACAAATAACACAGGCTGATTATGGTATTGAATTTCTTTGTCTGTTAATAAAATATCGCCAGGGAATATAGGGCCAATATCAATTTTTCCCGGTATGTCTTTGGCGGAAAATATTCGTTTTACGCCAGCTAGTGCTTCGGCTTTTGATGTATCTATAGAAGTAATAACACCGGTAGCGATTGGTGCTAATACTGGATAACCATGTAAACAACCAATAGGCGCGGCTTGATCATCCACGTAATTAGCCGTGCCACATACTTGTTTTATTGCACTGTCATGGTGTTTTGATTGACCAACACTGCCTTTTTGAGATTTTTGTTTATCCATTTCAAAGTGACGCATGGGCAATCCTTACTTTAGGTAAAGAAGTAATATTGGTAACCGGAATTGATTGCTCAAATTCATGGGCAATACGCTGCATTAGATTTTGGCTAACTAACAAACGGTATTCTTTACTCGCCCTAACATCAGACATAGGTGAAAAATCTTGGCTAATAAAGGTTGCAGCATGGGTGATGCTTCTAGTTTCCATTTTTGCCCCAACAAGTTGCTGCTCTACTTGTTTAGCTCTTGCTGGAATGGCGGCCATTCCACCCATAGCACAACGAGCTTGAGTTATAACGCCTTGCTCATGTTCAATGGCAAGTACAAGACAAACCGTTGATATATCATCTTCAAAACGTTTAGATATTTTATGACAAGCTAGTTTTAAAGAGTCACTACGTTTTGGCACTAATACTTGGCTAATAACTTCATTGGTTTTTAATACGGTTTGACGGTAACCAACAAAGAAGTCTTGTACTTTAATGGTACGACTTCCTTCGTTGGACACCAACACCATAGAAGCATTAAGGGCTATTAATAAAGGAGCTGGGTCGCCAATTGGCGATGCATTACCTAAACTGCCACCTAAAGTGCCACTATTACGAATTTGACTTGAACCCAAACGCTCAAATAGCTCTTTAGACTCTGGAAACTCTGCACAGAACTTATCCATAAGTTGATGGTAAGTAACCGCAGCGCCAATCGCAAAACACGTTTGTGTATCTGTGAATTGTGTTAATTCTTGTACTTGGCTGGTTGAAATAATTACGTCAGGCAGTATTAGGTTTTGGCTTAACTCAATAGAAAAGTCTGTTCCACCAGAAACCAGTTGTGAATCAGGATGCTTAGCCCTTAAGTTGACCAGTTGGTCAGTGAGTTGTGGTAGATAAAAAATACGAGAACCTGACTTTAAAAAAGGTACCTCATTATTATCTTTATCCGTTTTGTTTTGTTTGTTAGACAAGCCTTGTTTAAATTGAGCCGCCATCGTTGACCAAGGCTCTTGAGCTCTTTCGTATTCATAGGCTTTTTCAGCAGCTTTAATTATTGGACTGTAACCTGTACAACGGCATAAGTTTCCACCCAACGCATGAAGAACCGCTGACTTGCCAGGGTACGTTTCATTATTAATATATAAAGCCAACAAACTCATAATAAAACCCGGAGTACAGAAGCCACACTGGGAACCATGACATTCCACCATTGCTCTTTGCACCGGATGTAAATCCTGTAATTTAGGATATTTGCTAATGGTTACCGCTTCTACAGTGATTATGTGTTTACCATGAGCATTACCTAGTAACATCAAACAACTATTAATAGTTTTGTACTGCCACTTTTTTGAGCCATCAGCATCGATATATTCCTCACCCACGAGTAAAGTACAAGCGCCACAATCTCCAGTTGCACACCCTTCTTTGGTGCCAACTTTCCCGTTAATGGTGCGAAGCCAATCCAAAATGGTGAGAGTTGGAGAACAAGTCTCTACCTCTATTGCTGTGTCATTTAACAAAAATTGAATCACATAATTTCCTTAAATATTGCTCAACACCTTAATATTCGTAGTGTTGCTTTAGGAAGCCACTAGCCTAATAACAAGTGCTCTAAAATAAATCTTCAAATTTGGTCAAGTTATTGCACAGTTCATACCAATACTGACCAATCGGTCAAAGATAAACGAATATTAAACAAGTCTGCCAATTAAGCAATAAATAGGTGTTAGTCATGAAAAATAATAATAGGCTAGTTATGCAAGGAATGACTAAAGAATACCCTGGTTGCATAGCAAATGATGGTGTTGACTTAACAATTAAACATGGAGAAATTCATGCGTTATTAGGTGAAAATGGTGCAGGTAAAAGCACATTAATGAAAATGCTATATGGTGTGGTTAAGCCAGATCAAGGAGAGATCCTTTGGAACAGTAGAACAACCACAATAAATGCACCAGTAAAAGCCAGAGAGTTAGGTATAGGCATGGTGTTCCAACACTTTTCGTTATTTGAAACACTAACAATCGCAGACAATATAGCCCTTGCATTAGGGGAACAAGCTGGGCATCCCAAAACCTTATCACGCCGCATAAAAGAAACGTCCGCACGTTATGGTATGCCACTGGATCCTGACCGTAGGATCTCCTCATTATCCACAGGAGAACGTCAACGGGTTGAGATAGTTCGATGTTTGTTGCTTGATATTCAATTACTTATTTTAGATGAACCCACCTCAGTTTTAACCCCACAAGAAGTAAATGCCTTATTTAAAACATTACGAACACTAAAAAAAGAAGGTTGTTCGGTTTTATTCATTAGCCATAAATTACATGAAGTCATCGACATCTGCGATTCAGCAACTATTTTACGGGGCGGAAAAGTCAGCGGGCATTGTGTTCCAAAACAAGAAACTCCAATTTCTATCGCTAAAATGATGGTGGGTGATGATACACCTGTAAGTAGTGATAGCCGCAGAGCACAAGGCACAGAAAACTATCTTAATGTTAAGCAACTATCAACAAAACCTGAAGGCTTGTTTGACGTTGCGCTAAGTAATATCAACTTCAATGTTAAACGTGGCGAAATTGTTGGGATTGCAGGTGTAGCAGGAAATGGCCAAGAAGAACTGCTAAAAGCCTTATCTGGAGAGGAGCCAAATAAAAAATCTTCCGCGATTAGATTTAACGGTGAAATTGTAGATGATTTATCACCTATGCAACGTCGCCGGCTTGGATTCGCCTTTGTACCAGAAGATAGATTAGGGCGAGGTGCAGTCCCAGATATGGACTTATGCCAGAACGCTTTGTTAACCAGCTTTGATTTCGGATTAGTGAAATATGGATTTTTACAGAAATTAAATATTAAAAGCCTCGCCGATAAAATCATTACTAAATACAAAGTGAAAACCCCTGGTAATCATACTCACGCAGCTAGTTTGTCGGGCGGTAATTTACAAAAATTCATTATTGGGCGAGAAGTAGAACAAAACCCCAATTTTCTGTTGATGTCTCACCCTACGTGGGGTGTTGATATTGGTGCTCAAATCGCTATTCACAAAGCCATACTTGATTTGCGAGATCAAGGGTGTGCGGTGTTAGTGGTGTCTGAAGATTTAGACGAACTTTACAAAATATGCGATCGCCTTGGTGCTATTTGTGATGGAAAGTTATCGCCAATCGTTCCTACTGACGAGCTGCCTCTACCTAAATTAGGTCAATGGATGGCGGGTGATTTTGCACAACAAGAAAGTACAGGAGAAGCAGCGTAATGATACGTTTAGAAGCCCGGGTACAGCCCTCAAACATTTGGGGATATGCTAGCCCTATTCTGGCTGTACTCCTCACTTTATGCACTGGATATATTATTTTTTCTGCTCTTGGGCAAAATCCAGTTGAAGCTTTGCATACCTTTTTTATTGTGCCCATATCAGACTGGTATGGTGTCACTGAGTTATTCGTTACCACAATACCAATTTTACTATGCGCTTATGGTTTAGCCTTGTGTTACCGAGCTTCGGTCTGGAATATAGGTGCAGAAGGACAATTATTGATAGGTGGTGTATGTGCATCCGCCGTTGCCGTTTTATTTGTCGAGTCAACATCAATGTGGGCAATGCCATTAACCTTAATTGCTGGAGTATTTGGAGGCATGGCTTGGGCTGGTATTGCAGCCTTTATGAAACTCAAGCTAAATACCAATGAAATCTTAGTCACTATTATGATGAATTACATCGCCTTTAATCTTTTATTGTGGGCGGTACACGGCCCTCTTAAAGATCCTAACGGTTACAACTTTCCTGAAAGCGCACTGTTTGGTGACAGCACCTTACTGCCTATTTTATTTGAAGGTACTCGACTGCATTTAGGGATATTTTTTGCGGCATTTGCATTAATCGCAACTTGGGTTTTTATTAGTAAAACCTTTATTGGTTTTCAAATTCAAGTTTTAGGATTAGATCAATCCGCTGCAAAAATGGCAGGTTATAAAAAAATTAAACTCACCGCTTTTGTATTTTTAATATCTGGTGCGTTAGCCGGATTAGCTGGCGCAAGTGAAGTGGCTGGGCCGATTGGTCAGCTAGTACCTCATATTTCTCCAGGTTTTGGTTATGCCGCTATTATTGTTGCCTTTTTAGGTAGGTTACATCCTGTGGGGATCACCTTGGCTGGACTGTTAATGGGATTAATATACATGGGTGGTGAAATGGCACAGATTGACTTGCAATTACCCAAAGCAATCACTGGTATATTTCAAGGGCTAATGTTGTTCTTTTTACTGTCTTGCGATGTGCTTATTCGTTATCGCCTGCGCTTTTTTGTTCCAGCGTTTCATTCTCAAAAAGCTGCGACTCAAGAAGTCCAGTCTAAGAACGCAGAGGAGTAACAGAAAATGGATTTAGAATTAATCACAAATATCCTGTACGCAACCGTTCGTATAGGAACACCACTTTTGCTTGTTGCATTAGGCGAAATGGTGTGTGAAAAAAGTGGCGTATTAAATTTAGGTCAAGAAGGCATGATGTTGTTAGGTGCTGTTGTTGGTTTTATTGCTATGTATCATAGTGACAGTTATTTAATTGGTTTTGGTGCTGCGGCATTAACTGGCGCTCTTGTTTCTCTTGTTTTTGCTTTTGTCGCATTGCACTTAAATGCAAGCCAAGTCGCGGCGGGGTTAGCACTTACGATTTTAGGTACAGGTTTATCTGCATTTGTAGGGGCCGATTACGAAGGCAAAACAGTAACCGCATTACCAAGTATTGCTCTGTCTGGTCTGCAACACATACCTTTGATAGGCAAAGCCTTGTTTGCTCAAGATGCGATTGTTTACTTAAGTTGGATATTAGTTCTTGTTGCGTATTTGTTTTTTAAACACCACAGAGCAGGACTTGCCGTACGAGCGATAGGCGAAGATCCTGAAGTCGGTAGCAACTTAGGACTACCTGTAATGCGAACTCGTTATTTAGCTGTGACCTTTGGTGGCATTATGGCGGGCATCGCTGGGGGATATTTATCTATTGCCTACACACCATTGTGGACAGAAAATATGACATCAGGTCGTGGTTGGATAGCCCTTGCCTTAGTTGTTTTTGCAAGTTGGCGCATTGAACGCGTCATATTAGGCGCTTACTTATTTGGTTTTGCTAGCATTATGCATTTGGTCTCACAAGGATTGGGTCTGTCTATTGATTCTAACTTATTGGGTATGTTGCCTTATGTCGCCACTTTGGTTGTGTTGGTGATGTTAAGCAAAGACAAAGAGCGTTTAAAACTATATGAACCTATGTCTTTGGGTAAACCATGGCATAAAGGTCACTAATTAATTTTCCCTTAGGTTTGTACTCATACTAATGAGTTAGCTTAAGATCCGTTCCAAATAAAAAACAGATAAAGGTAACGTAATGAGAAACATAATAAAAACACTAGCTATTGCACTGCTTATTGCTATGTCCGCCACCGTTTCAGCTAAAGATAGTATTAAAGTAGGTTTTGTTTATGTCAGTCCAATAGGCGAAGCAGGTTGGACATTCACTCATGATGAAGCTCGCCTTCATCTAGAACAAACCTTTGGCGATAAAATCACTACCACCTTTGTGGAAAGTGTAGCGGAAGGCGCGGACTCAGAACGGATCCTTACTCAACTTGCCAAAAGTGGTCATGATCTTATTTTTGCTACTTCATTTGGTTATATGAACCCAACAATAAAAGTGGCCAAACGTTTTCCTAAAGTTAAGTTTGAGCATGCAACTGGCTATAAACGTTCTAGAAATGTAGGCACTTATTTTGACCGTATTTACGAGGCTCGCTACTTAACTGGTATTATTGCAGGCCACATGAGTAAAACCGATACTATTGGTTATATTGGCGCGTTTCCAATTCCAGAAGTCGTACGCGGAATTAACGCCTTTACACTCGGTGTTCAAAGCGTAAAACCAAATGCTAAAATAAAAGTAGTTTGGGTAAATAGTTGGTTTGACCCAGGTAAAGAGCGCGAAGCTGCGGACAGCTTAATTGACCAAGGTGCCGACGTGATCACTCAACACACAGACTCACCAGCTCCATTACAAGCTGCTGAAGCCGCTGGAATATACGCTATTGGTTATCATTCAGACATGAGCAGTTATGGTCCTAAAGCGCATCTAACGGCTGCGGTACATAACTGGAAAGAGTTCTATACTAAACGAATTCAACAAGTATTAGACGGCACTTGGAAACCAGAAGATGTGTGGCAAGGATTAGATACGGGCATGACTAAATTATCTCCGTTAAGCAAAGACATTCCAGCTAACGTTGTTAAAGAAATAACAGAGATTTCAGCTAAAATTGCCAAAGGGGAACTTCACCCATTTGCAGGCCCAATATATGATCAAGCAGGTAAAACAGTGGTTGATAAAGGTGCAGTAATCGATGATAAATCGTTATTAAGAATGAATTTTTACGTAAACGGTATTGAAGGAAAATTAAATTAATACCGACACTTTTCTAACAAAAGGTGCAGGTTACAAGCTTGTAATTCTGCATCATCTACCTCTAAGGACTCCAGCATGTTGCAGTTGTTTAAAAACAGCCTATTAGTCTTAACTCTTTTTTGCACTTATGCCTTTAGTAAAACGAATGATAATGATCATTGGTTTGAAACCTTTAAAGCACAAGCGACTGATCAACAGTTATATAAGTTTTTATACAATATGCCCAAAGGTGCGGATTTACATCATCATTCTAGCGGTAGTAATTTCCCTCGTTGGTGGTATGAACTTGCGACTGACATTAAGCTCAATGGTGGCTATCGTTATTACACAAAAACAAAATTAACCTTATGCCAAGGTTATGGGCAAAATGCATTTGGTTACGGCTCTCCTACATTAACGTTTGTGAATATAAGTGAACATACTTATGAAAAGCTTAATACTTGCGAGCAAAAAAATTACACGCAGCTCTCCTCACTAACACCTATTGAAATAGAAGCTTGGAAACAAAGTATTTGGCTGGATAAAGACTACGAAGGCCGTGATGAGTTTTTCCAAACTCACTGGCAACGTTTAAATGAGTTGGCTAATAATCCGTATATCGCAGCGGAATTGCTCGTACGTAATATGAAAGCGTTTGCTAACGAAGGTGTTATCTACCTTGAAAGTCAGTTTAATGTAAGTGGATTTAAGACACCTAAGGGTAAACAGCAAAGCCAAGAGACAGCATTGACAATCCTAAAGCAACGTTTAGCTCAAGACGATGCCAAACAAACCGGTGTTGAAGTAAAGCTGATTTATCAACTGTTACGTTTTACGCCTAATGCAGAACAACAGCTAACGGATATCTATAAATTTGTTGATCAAAATCGTGACATTTATGTAGGTATAAATATGGTTGGCCGTGAAGACAATGGTAAAGGTCATCCACTGAGATTTTTAGCGACGTTACGTGAATTAAGACAGCAATATCCTGCCATTGCTCTTACCATTCATGCTGGCGAAGTAGACGAACCAAACTTTCATATTAGAGATACATTACTGTTAGGTGCAGACAGAATTGGTCACGGTGTTAATTTATTAGGCGACCCGCAAACGTTATTGTTAATGCGTCACAATCATTATTTAATAGAGATTAACCTGATCAGCAATTTGTTGCTGGAATACATAGATGATTTTAAACAACATCCTTTCCCTGAGTATCTACGTACTGGTATTCCAGTGGCTTTATCAACAGATGATAGAGGCATGTGGCATTCAAACTTAACCGATGAATTTTTTGTCGCAGTTAAGACATTTAACTTATCTTGGCAAGAAGTGCTGACACTGAGTAGAAACTCACTTGAATATAGCTTCTTAGTGTCTGATCCAAAGCAAAAACTATTGGGTAAGTTTGATAGAAACATTATGGAATTTAAAACCGATTATCTTGCATCAAAAGATAACAGCCTGAAAAAACAACCTGTACTAAATAAATTTATAACAAAGCATTTTCCGTCACTCTTAAATGAGAGCAAGTGAGTGTGAGAGAAAGTGAGAACAAATAACATGAAAACAAAATATCTATACCCAGCTTTATTCTTTTCCCTGATAACAATAAGCACCTCTAGTTATGCCAAAACAACCTATACCGAATTAGTTAAAAACGTACAATTAACCGAAGTTGCAGCAACTATTACAGACCAACAAATTGCACAAACTTTCTCATTAACTACTAAGCAAATATTAGGGAAAGAGCAGGTCCAAGCTGCACTTCTATTAACTAAGCTAGGTTGTCTTGATAAAACACATATTAGTGATATTTACGCCGATGAAACTTTACAGCAATGTGCAATGTTAGATGATTTAACACTCAACCATCACAAGGTGCCAAACTCATTAAGAAGTGCACTCAATACTATGTTAATGAATGGTGTTTTTGAGGGATACAACATCAAAAAGCATGATGATGTAACCAGTTCTTCAACCGCTCCAGAGTTAATATTATACGGCCACGACAACTTAATACATGCTAAACAATTACTTAGTTTATTGACTTTAAATAATATAACTTACAACTGGCGATTATTGCCTAAAACCTCAGCTTTTAAAATTAGAGACGGTTGGGGTGATGCCAAAAGTGATGAAAAGAAAGAAAAAATTAGATCATCAGATGAATACGACTTACAAATAACTTTCCCTAATCTACAAGAAAAACTAAAGTTTATGCCCTTGATCAATCAATTTGCTAAGCGCAATTCTTCTGAGCAAAAAGGCTTGATTTTTAGTGCGTGGTGGCAACCATTTTATCGTACTTTTAAAACAGAAGAACATTATCAACAAGTTAAACGGATTTCTTTTAACTCATCTCAATATGTTGGCTCCACTTTGGTGCTGAATGAAAATTACTCATTGGTTATTGAAAACATATCCTCTTATTTAGCAACCCAACCGACTAACCTATCCTTATCAACTGAAGATGTGTGGGTTAACCCTAGTTTTTATCGTTATTTAAATGGCAACTTTAAATAACTCTGCAACCACTCCCCTTTCTTACATTTGAGCATTTGCACTAAATCAAGGATGATTCTTATTGTGCATTTACCATACTGGTGCAACCTAATCTTCGTTGTTTTTAAGACAAAAACAGCCTGTATTTTTTCCCATAAAAAACAAAAGGTTAAGCTAACCCACATCTTAACCGATCGGTCGAGATTCTGGCATAATTTCTGCAAATTCACTATTAGTATGCAGTACCAAAATAATAATTAAATTAAATTTACTCCATGGGAATTAAAAATATGCGTAACGACAACTCACTGTTTAGAATATCAAAATTATCCAAAGCCATTGCTATTGGTCTTGTTTTATCTGCCAATGTATATGCAGAAGAAGCGCCTGAAGAAGCTGAAATTGAAAAAATCGAAGTCAAGGGATCTCTTGGTAGCTTACCAGGACAAGACGTTGAATCTGTTTTTGGTTTTGGTAAATCAATTTTAGAAACACCACGTTCTGCTTCTACTATTAGCCAAGAACAAATGGAACGATTTGCTATTACCGATATTGATGAACTAGTTGCGTTTGCGCCTGGCACCTTTACACAATCGTTCTTTGGTGTGGCAGGTTCATTAGATGTGCGTGGTACACCTGGTGAAACTTATTTCCGTGGCGTTAAGCGCTTGGATAATCCAGGAAACTATCCAACTCCAATTGGTGCTTCTAGCAGTGTTGATATCGTACGTGGTCCAGCATCACCAATATATGGCCCTTCTAAAATTGGTGGTTACTTAAACTTTAACCCTAAGTCTGCACGCGCTACTGGCGGACAATATTTAAGTGAAAACCAAGGTGCATTCTCTTATACCACAGGAAGCTGGGATAAAAGTGTCATGACTGCTGAAGTAGGTGGCCCTGCTAGTGTTGCAGGTAAAGACGCTGGTTTTTACCTTTATGGAGAAATTGAAAACTCTGGTAGTTATTACGATAATACGGACACTGACCAAACTATTTTACAAGCTTCATTTAATATAGATATTACTGAAAACTTACGTTTTGAATTTGGTGGTATGTATCATGACTACGACGGTAACCAAGTAGCTGGTTGGAACCGTTTAACTCAAGATTTAATTGATAACGGTACTTATATTACTGGTACGGCCAAATCAATAGATACCGATGGTAGTGGCGCTATTTCTCACGACGAGTATGCTGCAGTTAACCTTGCTGGTGAAGGATACTTCTACGCTGTACCATCATTATTCACTGATGCCGATGCAACAGATTTAATGCAGCTAGAAAATACAGGAACTACCACCTTAAAAGGTAATCAAGTTCTTGTTGCTGCTGACGATGTTTTAGAAAACGTAGTTAAAACCTTTTATTTCGACACGATTTACTTCGCTGGTGATTGGACAATTAAAAACCAATTTTTCTATGAAGCGTATAAAAACTTAAATGAAAATGCCTATGGTTTCTCACAATTCCATGACAGTTCAGTAATTGAAAATAAACTAATATTCTCAACTGAATATGAAATGGAAGGGTTTTTAGCACAAGTTCAATTGTCACCTTCAATTCGTGTTACTGACTTTTTACACGGTGATGATTACACGTACGAATACTTTAACCGCCGTGATTTAACAATGGAATCGACTGCTTTAGACCGTCGCGAATTAGCTACCCGTATTGGTAAAAATTACGATAACTATGACGAAGGTGATTATACTGATTTAGGTTTTGCGGCAATGACAGACCTAACTTGGGACTTTGGTTTAAACCTTGTACTAGGTGTACGTTATGACACGATTGATATTTCCACAACAAGCCATGGTGATAAGTTGCTAGAAGTTGCTCCTGTAGAAAGTGCGACTGGTACGGAAGATGGTATTTCTTGGAATACTAGTGTTTCTTTCAAAACAGACTTTGGTTTAATTCCATACGTAACATTAGCTGAGCAAGCTACTTTAGTTGCTGGTCAGGGTGCAGAAATTGGCGTAGGTCAATTAGAAGATGGTGCGTTTGATACGTCAGAATTAACAGAGGTAGGTATTAAAGGTTCATTTATTGATGACACTTTATACTTCTCTTTATCAAATTACACACAAAAACGTACTGACTATAATGCACAAGCAATTGTAACTAACTCAACAACTGAAAATAAAGGTACTGAGTTTGAATTACGTTGGTTAGTCAATGAACAATTAGTTGTTACTGCTGGTTACACAAACTTAGTTGTTACTAATTTAACAGCATTGGAAGAAGGTTCGCAGTTTGGTTTCTTAGGTGCTGAAGACTTAACAAGCTTAACGGATCCATCATTAATTTTTGGTGGTAACCCAATTGGATTAACATTAATAAGCACTGAAGAACAAGCTCGTAAGGCAGGTATTCCAGAAAATATATACAGCTTTACAGCTACGTATGATTTCGATAACGGTTTTGCTTTAAATACGAGTATCGTAAATGCAGATTCTACTTACTCAAGCTTTTCACAAGCGGTAGAGTTACCATCTTATACTTTAGTTAATGCAGGTGTGTTCTACGATGCGGATAATTGGACGGCAAGTTTCTCAGTTAAAAACTTAACTGACGAAACTTACTACCGAGCTAATTTCCCAGATTTATTTGGTGCTCAAATCGTATTACCAGAATTACCAAGAAGCTATCAAGCGAACTTCACTTATAAATTCTAAGTCGTACTTAGCGACTTAGTAACTAGTGAAGGTAAATAAAAACGAGGTATGGGGTTCCTGCCTCGTTTTTTATTTACTCGTTTTTATTCACAAAGAACCAAACTTTAAATACATTGGAGGATATATGAACACAATAATACGTATTATGGCTTGCACCGTATTGAGCATTGCCATGTTAGGCTGTTCTAATGAGAAAACAGAAACCAACGCAGACGCACAACCAATAGAAGTTAAAGTAGTAGTCGTTAACATGTTTGAGATTGGTGAAGACTCTGGCGATAAAGCCGGAGAATTTCAAATGTGGAAACAAGGCCAAAAGTTGGATACACGCTATCCATTCCCTCAGTCTTTTCACGACTTATATTTTAATGAAAAAACTGGTGTGTTAGGTATGGTTACAGGAATGGGAACTGCCCGCTCTGCCTCTGCAATCATGGCACTTGGACTTGACTCTAGATTTGATCTGAGTAAAGCATATTGGCTAGTTGCTGGTATTGCGGGCGTTGATCCACAGGACGCTTCTATTGGCTCTGCTGTATGGGCAACGTGGTTAGTAGATGGTGACTTAGCCCATCAAATTGACGCACGTGAAACACCTAAAGACTGGAAAACTGGTTACTTCCCGCTGTTTTCACATGGACCATATACAGATAAAACCGTTAAAGATACTCACCATCAATCCGCTGGTGAAGTATTTAAAATAAATGCTGAACTTGCAGAGTGGGCTTATCAATTAACTAAAGACACGCCGTTAACTGACTACCCCGCAATGCAAGCGTTAAGAGCTAAATATGTTAACTACCCGAATGCTCAATTACCGCCATTTGTACTAAAAGGCGATCACATGGCTGCATCTACATTTTGGCATGGCAAATTACTTAATGAATGGGCTAATTCGTGGTCTAAATTTTGGAGTGACGGCGAAGCAAACTTTGTCACATCTGGCATGGAAGACACTGGAACGTATCAATCTCTCACTTATTTAGACCAAGCTGGTAAAGTAGATAAAAGCCGCTTTATGGTGCTAAGGACCGCAAGTAATTACAGCATGCCACCAGATAGTTTATCAGCTGCTAAAAACTTAGAGATGGAAAGTGGAGAAAATGGTTATGCCGGCATGACATCGTCATTAGAGTCAGCGTACAGTGTAGGCAGTAAGGTAGTTGATGAGCTAACCAGTAAATGGGATGTTTATAAAGACACTATGCCTTATAAATCAAAATAGGCAGTAGGCGTTATATCATTAAACTTCAAGCAGTTTCAACATTACCGAAACTGCTTTTTCATTACCATTAAGCAACTTAAGGAGTTATTTTGATTAAATATATATTACTTGGTTTGTCATTTTTTTATGTCGTGTCAGTTCAAGCTAATAGCTTTAAAAGCGTGGTCGTTAATGCAAATGCATCACCTAAACAGCCTATTTTAATTCAAGGGCCAATGCCAATTGAAGCCGAATTTTTTGCAGCACAATTAACGGATAAAAGAATTGAATACAGCGGTCGTTTTATTTTTTATATCGGAAAAATTGATAATTATCCGGTAATCGTTGCTCAAACAGGCAAAGGAATTGAAAACACAGCCGCGTCTACCGCAGTCGCGATAGAAAGGTATAAACCCATCGCCATTATCAACCAAGGGACATCTGGTGGGCACGACCCTTCGCTATTTGTTGGTGATATTGTGTTGGGTGAACGCACCGTAAACCAAACCAATTTTAAAACTCTTAAGAAAAAATCGGGTGAAGGCTCAGATCCATTAACATGGTTACCTATGGATATTATGGCTTCTAAAGGCAGCGCGGGAGAAGGCGATGCAGCCGCTGATGCTGAGAAAATCCGCTATTATCAAGGTAGTCCAGATTTAATTAAAACGGCACTGTCAGTGAAATCATCCTACCTTCGCGGACAAGTAGTCAAAGGCACGGTAGCGTCTGGTAATTTTTGGAATAACGAAATTGACCGGGTTGCATGGCTTCATGAAAAGTTTGGCACCAGCACAGAGGAAATGGAAGGTGCCGCAGCGGCAATGATTGCAGATAATTATCAGGTTCCATTTTTAAGTATTCGTGTTTTATCTAACAATATTACTAATGACGGAAAATACGATCCAACAACCGCTCATGACTGCCAAAACTTTGTGCTAAAAGTGGTAGAAGAATATATAAAAACACTGTGAATAATGGTTTAACCTCATTTAAAAATAATCACTTTACCCTGTTAAGGCACTATCTAAGGCACTATTTGATAAACAATGCCTTTGGAGTATTCTGCTACGTAAATTTCGCCATCGGCATCTAATGCAAAAGTGGCAAGGTAGCCTTGTTTTGACATTAACTTGGTTGGTGATGTGAATGACGGATAACTAACGCTCCAAATATTACCGGACATGAAATCTCCGTAAATATACTGCTCTTTTATCCCAGCTCCTAGCTTAGCCTTTGGTTCAGAGCTGAACTTGCCATTATAAACATAACCGCCAGTAATAGACTGACCTTCACTGCGACCATATTCAACTTTAGGTAATGTTAAATTAGTGGTGTTGCAATTTGTCTTAGGCTTAAAGCAATGGCTGGCTTCCATAATATTCCAGCCTAAGTTCTGACCTTTTTCTATTATAGATATCTCTTCAAATTTGTTTTGACCCACATCCGCAACAATCAACACACCTTTATGAAATGAAAATCGCCATGGATTCCTTAAACCGTATGCCCAAATCTCTGGTTTAAAATTAGATTCTGTACCAGAGGTTGCAAGAAAGGGATTATCTTTTGGTATGCTATAAGGAATATTGTCTGGCGTGTTTATGTCTATACGCAGCATCTTGCCCAATAAGCTTTTTGGATCTTGACTATAACCTTGAGGATCACCCGCAGAGCCGCCATCCCCCATACCTATATATAAATAACTGTCAGGGCCAAAAGCAATTTGCCCGCCGTTATGATTACTATAAGGTTGGTTTATTTCAAGAATGACTTTTTCATTGGCTAAGCTATAAGCTGTATCTTGCTTAGCTTGCTTATTTTTAGTTAGGGAAAAACGAGATATACGGGTTCTGCGTTCACCCTTTTTAGGGAAGTAATTTACAAAAATAAATTTATTTTTAGAATAATTAGGATGAAAAGCTAAACCAAGTAACCCCATTTCAGAACCACTTTTTACAGCAAACTCATGAACTAAATATTTGTCATTGTTTAATGCGTTAGCGAACACCAACTTACCCGCTTTACCTGCAATTAATAAATCAGAACTAGAATGAGGAAAAAACTTAACATCAACAGGTTGATCTAAATCGGTAATCACAGGTTTTAATTGAACCGCTTGACTAGCGAAAGATATTAAAAATAAAATAATTACACTGAATTTCATAAGTATTCCATTGGTTTTTAGGTGGCGGCTGTTATAAAAAAGCCGACTTAACTATACTAGTTTAAATCGGCTTAAGAAAATGATAACTAAAAGAACATTCGATTATGCTACAGCTTTAGCTTTCTCAATTGTAGAGTTTTGGGAATCTGAGGCAGCAACAATAACTCTTTTATATACTTTTTTCTTTTCACTTGAAGACGTACGCTTCACAAAGTTTGACAATGGTGATGAAGCAACCTTCTTACTATTAAAATTAAACATAAAGCCTCCTCTTAACCTTTGATGCCGACAATTTCATTTATTTGTTGCACAGTATAATTCGCTTTTAGATAAGATTTCAAGCTACTAACATTACTATGGTAAGTCCTAGTACCTCCATCATTATCTTTCAATAACAAATCAACTTGAATTCTTTTACCAAATTTCTCTTTTAATGCTTCTATAACTGACTGAGAGCCAAAAAACTGTTCAACAAAGTGTTCGGGTAGAATTTTTCTACCTTCAACTTTTTCTCTAGCACTAACAAATTCCCATGCAAGTTCAGGACGTTGATATACAAATATTATCAGTACTTCCCTGCCTTTATCTAAAGATCTTTGAATGTTTTTTTCTGCTACATGGTAACTTGATAATGTTCCATCTAATAAAAAACTCTGGCTATTATTAAAAATAAAATCGATAGCTCGCTCAACTAGAGTAACTACAGCTCGTTGAAATAAATATGAATTTGAGCCGTCGTACTCTTTAAACTCTACGCGTAAATCATCTGGATCTAAACGAAGAACTTGATCTTTACTATCAGCAATAGAAGCAACCAACTCTTTCGATGATTCCGTTTTCCCCGCACCTGGGGAGCCACTCATAAAAACAGATACAGGAGATTCCTCTGGAAGGTATACAGCTTTATCTGTGAGCCTTCTACAAATTTTCGTTCTGTTTTTCTTAGCAAATACGACAGCCCTTTGGCTGATCGCTTTTTCTTCGTCATTAAGATCCAAGATAGTTATCTCTTATTTATCTTTTACCTATTAATAGCAAACTTATTTGATCCTTACTAGTTAAGAGTTTTCACACAATCAAGTCTCTTCCCGTTAGGATAAATGATTAAATACTTCATCCATTTAGCTCTACTTTTATCATACCTTACAGAGGTTTATTAACCCAATAACTGACGCGCTTGTTGGCTGTGTTCAGTGTAGAGTGCTTTTACGTCTTGATTTAATAACATACTATTTTTTACTAGCCATTTTCCTTTACACATAACAGCATCTGCGTTGTTAGTGCCGCATAATATCAGTGCAGCAAGTGGGTCGTGACTGCCGGAAAATCTTAGCTCGTCCAGTTTAAACAGTGCAATATCTGCTTGTTTTCCTACCGCGAGTCTCCGATATCATCCCAGCCTATGACTTGTGCTGAGCCTTTTGTGGCCCAGTACAATGCATCTAAGTGCGTTACTTGATCCGCAGGATAACGTAAGCGGTTGATTAATAATGCTTGTCTTACTTTTTGGATCATATTGGAACCATCATTAGACGCTGTTCCGTCTACGCCTAATCCTATTTTTACCCCAGCGGCTTCTTATTTATTGCATCAGTTTAAAGTTGAAATACCTTCAGTCTCCAAAACGGTTTTAGCCTCTGTCCTATCTATAATTTTTAATAATGCGGTTTGGATAGTTTCATCTTGCTTAGCATCACCTTTACTGGAAAACTTTTGTTCTTGGGGTGCATCACCTTCTTCGGCAGTAAAACCCAGAACGACTTCCGTTGCACAACTGGCTGAATCACCAAAATAGGCTATCGAAATTTGAGGGTACCCCTGAAATCCTCTTTTAACTCTTTTTGCTATATATTTTGCCGATTTGTCCAAATTCATAATAGGTATCCATAATTCTGCTTTAAAACATCTAGTTCCAAATAGTATGCTTTTAACTATGGCTTTCATATAGCTATTTAAGTCGCTCTCATCACAGACTACGAGTTAAGCCATGTTAAGAGGCTGAGTTTTTTACTTCTGTATTCTTTCTGAACGGTTTTTCATTAATTTAAGCAACGTCATATGAAAATCTTGGAAAATAATCTCGCCCCATACCCTAGAATAGATACCAAAGTTTGTATTATCTAAGAGAGTAGTTTTCAAGGATAAAACTGTATTTCCTTTATCGTCTAACGTAATCAAATATTCCCCCTTTAATGGCGAGAAATACTCACCACCTAATTTAACATGTTTATCCAATGCTTCATCAGGAATAACTTCTGGATCTATATCAAAGGTATATGCAAGCCTTTGATTAGGAACCCAATCTGTAATTACCTCTTTAAACTCAACACCTTTTTCCCACAAACTTGTTCTAACAGCACCAACACCTCTTGCGCTCATATTAGCTTCAACAGGTCTAGGAACGCCTATAAATTGAGTGAGTGAAAAAGGTAACTCAGACTCTTTAATAGTACTAACGTTAGCTAACTGACTCCAAACTGTTTTTGGTGAAGCTTGTATTATGATGCTATTTTCTACTTGGTAAGTTTTCGACAATTGAAGAAAGTTAACTTCTATTGGAGCTAAAAATAAAGGAAGTAATGCTACCGATAATAGACGTCCGTTTTTTCTATTTGAACTTAACTTATTTAACCAACCAGAAGTAACCCCTCCCAAGCTAGAAAAAAACATAAATACTGGTAATGCCATCGCTACGCATATACTGCCTTCTAGAAGAGTAACAACAGTTACCAGAAGAAAAATAAAAATAGGTTGCCATGCAATGGTTATCATCTTTTTGTATGAAAGTGCGTGATTTATATAACACTCAAAATGAACTCTTATAAAACCAATTATAAATGGCACTAGAAACATAAATGAAATAGTAACTAACCCACCAAACTCTTTTAGACCGTCAAGATCCCATAGTAGCCTTATCGATATTCCATATAAAACGCCTAACAGTATGCCCATGTACTTTGGATATCTTGGATTCATTATTTACTCATAGATATTATTAATTAACGAGTTACTTTAAATTAGATAAGCAAACTTTGTAAACCGAAATGAGTGTTATTTTTACAGAAACGTCATTCTCATTCCAAACGTTCTTCATGCTCAGTTAACTGATTTAAAATCAGAATGTTAACCCACTAACTGACGCGCTTGTTGGCTGTGTTCTGCGTAGAGTGCTTTTACGTCTTGATTTAATAACATACTATTTTTTACTAACCATTTACCTTTACACATAACGGCATCTGCGTTGTGAGCGCCGCATAATATTAGTGCAGCAAGTGGGTCGTGACTGCCGGAAAATCTTAGCTCGTCCAGTTTAAACAGTGCAATATCCGCTTGTTTGCCTATTGCTAATTCGCCAATATCATCCCTTCCTATGACTTGTGCCGAGCCTTTGGTTGCCCAGTACAATGCATCTAAATGAGTAACTTGATCCGCAGGATAACGTAAGCGATTAATTAATAATGCTTGTCTTACTTCTTGGATCATATTGGAACCATCATTAGAGGCTGATCCGTCTACGCCTAATCCTATTTTGACCCCAGCGGCTTCTAATTCTTTGGTTCTGCAAATGCCAGAAGCTAACACCATGTTAGAAGAAGGACAGTGACAAATACCGATTTGCGCTTTACCTAAACGAGCTATTTCTTCATCGTTAAAATAAATACCATGAGCCAGCCATACGTCTTTTGCTAACCAACCGACAGACTCAAGATAATCTAATGGGCGCATACCAAACATGCTTAAACAAAATGCATTTTCGTCTTCGGTTTCAGCTAAGTGAGTGTGTAACATGACGTTATGCTGACGAGCCAGTTTTGCGGTTTCTACCATCAAGTCAGTCGTGACTGAAAATGGTGAGCAAGGCGCTAATGCTATGTTAACTAAACTCCCTTCACGGTTGTCATGATAGCGGTTAATTAAGCGCGCTGAGTCCTCTAGGATTTGGGCGTCTGTTTGCACGGTTTGTTGTGGTGGTAATCCACCGTCTTTTTCTCCCAAGCTCATAGAGCCGCGAGTTAAGGTAACTCTACAACCCATGTCTTTTGCACTTGAAACTTGCAAATCTATGGCATTTTCTATCGCTTGAGGAAACAAGTAATGATGATCTGCAACCGTAGTACAGCCAGACATTATAAGCTCGGCTAATCCCAATTGTGTTGACGCTTGGATCATCTCTGGTCTTAACTTTGCCCAAATTGGATATAAACTTTTTAACCAAGGAAATAGCGCTTTGTTAATCGCTGATGGTACAGCTCTGGTTAAGGTTTGGTAAAGATGATGGTGAGTATTAACTAACCCAGGAATTAAAACATGCTGCGATGCATCAAAAGTATTATTTATTACCGACTGCGGCGTTTGCCCGTTTGCGACAAGTTCTACAATTGTTCCTGAATGCTCATCAACAACAATGCCATTGTCTGCATTTTGATTGTTAGCGGTAAAAGTAGCGAGAGGATTTTTTATCCAAGTAAGATTATTGCTCATAACGTTTCCTATGTTGTGAGCTAGGCAAGTATTTAGACCTTTTAAAAAGTGATCTATGCCATAGCTCTTATTTCAGAGTTATGGCAGTGACTTGCGTGTTAATCTGCCTTGTGTATTAAAAATAGCTTTTAAATTCTGCGCTATAAATTAGCGTTTAGTTGTTTTTTATTTATGACTTATGCATAACAACCTAAAACTTCTTTTGCAGCTCAAAAAGCGCCGTATATAAAACAGCAATACTTTTTGTGACATCGTCTTCAATAACCGCTTCGCTAGGGTGATGGCTAATGCCACCTGGACTGCGAATAAACAACATACCCATTGGGCAAATTGGTGCGACAGCCATTGCGTCGTGACCAGCACCAGATGGTAACTTAGGCGAGTGTCCGCTGTTAAATGCTTGTTCATTTATACTACAAGCTTGTTGCAATAAGTCCATGATATTTTCATCGCAATCAACGGCATCTGCTGCGTGAGTCCACTGCCAGCCTAGTTTTAACTTACGCTGCTTGGCTATTTGCTCCGCTCGCTGCTGAATTTTATTAATTAAGATATCTAAATCCGCGTCTTTTTGCGCTCGTACATCTAAGCTAATAACGGTTTTACCTGAGATCACATTGGTAGCACCCGGTTTAGCATCAATAAAACCAACAGTAGCCACTTCACCATTTTTACAATCACTAGCAAGTTGCTCAACAGCCAGAATTAACTCAGACGCTGCAACTAACGAGTCTTGGCGTAAATGCATAGGCGTTGTGCCTGCGTGTCCACTTTGTCCTATGAATTCCAACATTGCGCGTTTTGCACCTGCGATTGCAGTTACAATGCCTAATGCTTGTTGTTGATCTTCAAGCACAGGCCCTTGCTCAATGTGTACTTCCCAGTAACCTAACAAGCTCTCTGGTAATAATGCTGCGTCAGTGGCTTTACTTGGGTCTAATCCAAACTCTTCCATCGCTTGTGCCATGGAAATGCCTTTATTGTCAGTAATATCTAGCCACTGCGGGTCAAACTCATTTGCCAACGCTTTTGAACCAATTAAGGTAGTAGCAAAGCGGGTTCCCTCTTCATCACAAAAACCAACAACATCTAAATGAAAAGGCAATTCCAATGACGTTGAGTTAATTAATTCTGCCAGCTCTATGCCTAACATCACACCTAATATGCCGTCATACGCTCCTGCATTTGGCACTGTGTCCAAATGAGAACCAACAATCAGTCGTTTCGCGTTTGCACTTTTAGATTCCAAACGTCCCCACTGATTACCAACTTCATCCTGCCACTTTGTCATGCCAGCGTCTGTCATCCAGTCAGCTACAACTTGGTTACAACGTTTGTGCTCTTCGGTTAGGTATTGGCGTAATATGCCATTGTCCATTTCACTTATTTTACTCAGTGTGTGACAACGCTCAATTGCGCGTTTACCAGATTGCTCAGCAATATCAGGTGTTAAAGTTTGCATTGTGTGACCTTTTTCTATTGCTCTAGTTTATACGTTCTGGTTTATAAAGCTTTGGCCGCATAATGCGCTAATGCCGCTAATGTTGACTCACCTTTTGGCCCTTTATAACCATTGGCAAATAAACACGCTTCCAAACACGCTAATGTTTGTAATACGGCATCCTTACGGGCGTTATAACCCATAGTGCCAATGCGCCAAATTTTACCGTGCAGAGGTCCAAACGATGTACCAATTTCAATACCAAAGTCTTGCAACATTTGTCCACGTACCACATCGCCATCTACTTCGTCAGGAATATAAACTCCCACAACGTTATTCATTTTATAATCAAGGTTACCAAACAGTTTTAAACCCATTGTTTGTAAGCCTTTTAACATGGCGTCGCCGTGTAATTTATGACGAGCGACACATTCATCAACACCTTCTTCAATAACAATACGTGCGCATTCAGAGGCACAAAACAACATACTTGTGGCTTCTGTGTGATGGTTTAAACGTTCTTCTCCCCAGTAATCCATGATCATACCCAGATCAAAATAATTAGAACCGATAAAAGGTTCTGTACCATCTTTATGATCCGCAGTGCGAATTCCTGCTTCTACTTTCTTACGGGTTCTTATCCAATCAACACATTTGTCACTTAAGGTAACTGGCGCTGAACCTGATGGCCCACCTAAACACTTTTGTAAACCAACAGACAATGCATCTAATTTCCATTCATCCGCAGGTAACTCGTTACCTACAATGGATGCGGTGGCATCACAATAAAACAATACGTCATGTTGTTGGCAAATATCACCAATGTGTTGCAATGGCTGATTCATAGTGGTTGACGTATCACCTTGTACCATAGCTAACACGCGGGGTTTTATACGCTTTATAGCTTCTTCAATTTGCTCTGGTTTAAACACTTCTCCCCAAGGCACTTCTATTGTGTGAACTTCTGCTTGAGCGCGTTGTGCAATCTCCACTAACAAATGTCCAAACCGTCCCATAACTGGCACTAAAACTTTGTCGCCTGGACGTAAAATAGAGACTAATACGGCTTCTATTCCAGCCCGAGAAGTACCGTCGATTAGCATTGTCCATTCGTTATTAGTTTTAAAAACCTGACGGTAACGTGCCATAGTTTCATTCATAAAACCTGTCATTGCAGGGTCGTACTGTCCAATAAGTTGAGCGGACATTGCACGCAATACACGAGGGGCTGCGTTAATTGGCCCAGGCCCCATTAACAAACGTTGTGGAGGATTTAGAGTTTGAGCTGAGATCGACATGATATTACACTCCCATCGCTTG